>JBBRUC010000274.1:0-6858 GCA_038248205.1 Thermoanaerobaculia bacterium | reverse complement strand
GGGCCGGCTGGCCGAGGCCGACCCAGCGCTCGAAATCCTCCTCTCCCGAGACGATCGGCGTGCCGGAGAGCTCGCCGCCCAGCTCGACGGCTGGAATCGCGAACGACAGGGCGAAGAGGCGCAAGTCGTCGAGCAGGCGGCGACCCAAGCGGCGGAACGGGTGGATCAACTAGGGCGGGTGCCGGCGCTCTTTACTCTCTGGAATCCGGCTTGGCACCGCGGTGTGGTGGGGATCGCCGCCGGACGTATCGCCCGAACCTGGAATCGCCCGGCCCTTCTGCTGGCGGTCGAAGGGGAGACCGCTACGGGATCGGGCCGGAGCGTCCCGGGGATTGCACTTCACGGATTTCTCACCCCTTGGAAAGAACGGTTGATCCGCTTCGGCGGGCACGCCCAAGCGCTCGGCCTCTCGGCCGATGTGAATTTGCTGCCGACGCTGCGCGAGGAATGGGAAGTGGCGGGGGAGCGCGAGTTTCCCGCCGATCTGCTCCTTCGCAGCTATCGCTACGAGCTGGAAGCCGAAGCGGGGGAGATCGATCTGGCCTACCTGGATCGGCTGTCGCGATTGGCGCCGTTCGGCCAGGGCAACCCGCAGCCGGTCGTCCGGGTCGGGCCGTTGGAGCTTCTCGGCGCGCCGCGGGCGTTTGGAGCCGACCATCTCTCCGCCCGCGCCCGCGGTTTGGATGGGGGAAACTTGAATCTCGTCGGCTGGGGCTGGCAGGCGCGGGCGACCGATCTTGGCGGACACTTCGAGGTGCTCGGCACGCTCGATCTCGACCGCTACCGGGGCGAGCCGGTCCTGCGGTTGCTCGATGCCCGCAAGGCCGGCTCCGCGACGCTTTGAAGCGGGAACGAATTCGCCGAGCACAGCGACGCGGATGTCAAGCCCTTTCAATTGGTGTGCCAACACGTAGAATGAACGGGCATGGCGAAGCTTCGATCTCCCGTGACCTGGATTCGCCGGGTCCTCCTAGTACTCCTTGTGTTCGGCGTTGTGGCCCTCGGAGGGTTGTTTTGGTTCGGCCGCTCGGGGCAGGAGGTTGCCAAGCCGAGCGAACGGACCGGCAAAGCATTGCCCGACAAGACCGAGAACCTCGCCTTGATCGGCGAGGACTTCGACTACACGTTCACCGAGGGAGAGAAACCGCTGTTCCGCATTCGAGGCGATAGCGTCAAGGCCGACCGGCAGGACACGATCTTTCTGGAGAAGGTCGGCCTGACGCTCTACGACAAGCTCGGCAGGGCGTTCGAGGTCGAAAGCCGCCAAGCGAGCTTCAACCGGCTGCAAAACGAAGGTCGGCTGGAAGGAGACGTGCGACTGCGTGGCCCCGAGGGCTTAACGCTACGAACATCGGTTCTCCTATTGGAGGATCGCGGCAAAATTCTCGCGAGCGTGGAGCCGGTCGAGATCGGCTACGGCGATGCCGGCGGCGGACGGTACAAGGTGACCTCCGACCTGTTGCGTATCCACCTCGAGCGCGAGATGTACATACTGGTCGGTCACGTCGAGCTGCACAGCCTGGCGGGCGTCGTACCGCCGGTCGCCCTGCGCGCCGACCGCGTGGTCTACGAACGGAAGAGCCGACGACTGCGCTCCGAGGGCCAAGTCCAGCTTCAGCGTGGCGGCGATCGGATGACCGCGCAGATCATCAACACCTTTCTCGGTCCCGACGAGCGCAGCGCCGTGTTCATCCGAGCCGTGCTCGACGTCTCCGGGTCGCTGGTCGGCCACAGCGACCAACCCGGGGGGGCACGGGTCGATTTTTCCGGCAAGACGCTCGGTATGTTGACCCCTCCGCGAGAGGGCGCGGCGCGCGAGATCGAACTCGAAGGGACGCCGGACGCGCCGGCCACCTTGCTCGCCAGAGGTTCGGGTCTGACGCGCAAGCTCACCGCGCGGCGGCTCGAAGGGCGGATGATCGACGGCGTCATGAAGACCGCCCGCGGGGTGACCGGGGTCGACTTGGTGGAGACGGTGGCGACGAAGAAGGGGCAGCCCGCCGTGCCGCCGCGAACGGCACACGCCCTCGGTCTGCTCGCGAACTTTGGACCGAGCGGCCAGCTGGCGGAGGCGATCTTGCGCCAGGACGTCCGCTTCTCCGACGGCAGGACCAAGGCGCGCGGCGACCGCGCCGTCCTGCAGCTCGATTCCGGGCAAGGAGAGTTTTTCGGCGCGCCGGTGGAAGCCGAGAGCGATCGCGGTCGTCTGACCGGTCCGCACGTGGTCTGGGAAAAGCAGAATGGTCTGCTGCGCGCCGACGGCGGGGTACGCGCGCTGCTCACCCGTGCCGAGGATGCGGGACTCGCCGGCTCGGCGCTCGGCTCAGGCAAGGGACCGGTTTGGGTCGAAGCGCGCGAGGCGTTCTATCACTCCGATCCGCAGTCCTTCCTGTTCCGCGGCGCGGTGCGCGCCTGGCGTGGCAAGGATCTGCTTCTCACCGACGAGTTGCGCGGCGACAAAGTCGAGGATCGGCTCTACGCCAAAGGAAGCGTCAAGACGCTCTGGTTTCCCGAAGATGACGACAAGTCCACCGCCAAGCCACAGGAACCGATCGAGGTGATCGCCCCCGAGATGGTCTATTCGCAGAGCGGCCGAAAGCTCTCCTACAGCGGCGGTGTGCGGGTGATCCAAACCGCGCGAACCCTCGCTTGCAAGGATCTGGAAGTTGACCTGAAAGAAGACAAGAAGGCCGAGAAGATGGTTTGCACCGGCGACGCGCGTCTCGCCGATCCGCAGACCGGCAAGACGATCAACGGCGAGCGGGCGGTGTACCTGGTCGATGGCCGGCAGATCGAGTTCTCCGGTACGCCGGTCAAGATGCGGGACAAAGACGGCAACCAGATCCAGGGCGGGCGGATCGTCTATTTCATCGACGGCGGTAAGGTCGAAATCAAGGGCAAGTCGGGGCTTCCTGCGCCTCCGGCCGCAGCCGCTCCGGCACCACCGCCGGCCGATCCTGCGGCCAAACCACCGGTCAAGCCACCGACCCGCTTGCCAGCATCGAGCGAGGGGAGCCGATGAGCGAAACGCAACGCGAATCGCACCGGGAGCCGAGCGGGTCCCAGCCCCAAACGCTCTCGACCGCCAACTTGCGCAAGGTCTACCGAGGGCGAGCGGTGGTCGATGGCGTGTCGATCGACGTCGGTCCCGGCGAGATCGTCGGTCTGCTCGGTCCCAACGGCGCGGGCAAGACGACGACCTTCTATATGGTGGTCGGGTTGACTCCGCCGGACGAAGGCTCCGTATTCCTCGGTGAGGACGACATCACCGAGCTGCCGATGTATCTTCGCGCCCAGCGCGGAATCAGCTATCTGCCGCAGGAACCGTCCATCTTCCGCAAAATGTCGGTCGAGAACAACCTGCGGGCGGTGTTCGAGACGCTCGACCTTTCGCACGCTGAGCAGGAGCGGCGGATCGATCAGCTGATCGCCGACTTCGGCCTTGCCAAGGTGCGTAAGAGCAAAGGGTTCACCCTTTCGGGTGGCGAGCGGCGGCGGGTGGAGATCGCGCGGGCGCTGGTCATCAGCCCCTGGTATATCCTGCTCGACGAACCCTTCGCCGGTATCGACCCGATCGCGGTGATCGACATCCAACGGATCATCCGCCATTTAAAGAAGATGGGGATCGGGGTCTTGATCACCGACCACAACGTCCGGGAGACTTTGAAGATTACCGATCGGGCGTACATCATCAACAACGGCTCCATCTTGAAGTCGGGCACACCTAAAGAACTCGCTTCCGATGCCCAGGTGCGCAAGATCTATCTGGGTGAGGACTTTTCTCTCTAACGGTTGTCCCTATGGCCCTAGAGCAAAGACTTTCGCTCAAGCTGTCCCAGAAGCTGGTGATGACGCCATCACTGCAGCAGGCGATCAAGCTGCTGCAGATGACTCGTATGGAGTTGGAGACCGTGCTCGCCCAGGAGCTGGTCGAGAATCCGGTGCTTGAAGAGGCGAGCGAGAGCCTGGAGACCGAAGAGGAAGAAGAGCACCTCACGCTCAAGGAAGAGACGCCGGCCGCGAACGACGACTCGATCGATCATCAGGAATCGATGGACAACATCGATCTAGAAGCCTACTTCGGCGACGAATGGGACTCCTCCTACGAGCCCTCGATGATCGAGACCCGCGAGGCCTCGCCGCTTGAAAACAGCCTGTCGCGCGAGGGCGATCTCTACGACCATCTGCTGTGGCAGCTCCACATGGGAGCCTGCACGCCTCTCGAACGTGAGATCGGCGAGCTGATCATCGGCAATCTCGACGCCGATGGTTTTCTGGTGGCAACGCCCGAAGAGATCCGTGCGATGGGGGACGAAGGAGAGGAATCGCACTATTCGCTCGACGACGTCGAGCGCGCGCTCAAGCTCGTTCGGAGCTTCGACCCTCCGGGAATCGCCTGCGGCAACCTGCGCGAGAGCCTGGAACTCCAGCTCGACCACCAGGCCCAACGCCGGACACGAGAGACTCCGGAGGCGGGGGATCACCCGGACGAGCCGCTCGCACGACGGGTCATCGCCGAGGCCTGGGATCTCTTTTTGCGCCGCCAGTTTCCGTTGGTGGCGAAGAAACTGGGGATCGAGCTGGCGGATCTGGAACCGGCGATCGACCTGATTCGCACGCTTGAAACCTGCCCGGGGCGCCAATTCTCGAACGAGCGGGTGCATTACATCGAGCCCGACGTCTTCGTCCGCCGAGTGGGCGACGAGTACGTCATTCAGCTCAACGACGACGGACTGCCACGTTTGCGCGTGTCGCGCGCCTACCGGCGAATGCTCGCCAAGATGAGGACCGAAGGGCAGCAGGCGGAAGCCCAGAGCTTCATCAAGGACAAGATGCGTTCGGCGGTCTGGTTGATCAAGAGCCTCGATCAGCGCCAGCGGACCATCTACAAGGTTGCCGCCTCGATCGTCCGGCAGCAGCAGGAGTTCCTCGACCAGGGAATCGACTACCTGCGGCCGATGGTGCTACGCGACGTCGCCGAGGACATTTCGATGCACGAGTCGACCGTCTCACGGGTCGTGTCGAACAAGTACATTCACACG
This sequence comes from Thermoanaerobaculia bacterium, assembly GCA_038248205.1. Taxonomy (GTDB): domain Bacteria; phylum Acidobacteriota; class Thermoanaerobaculia; order Multivoradales; family UBA5704; genus DASYKS01. The sequence goes on along the minus strand of JBBRUC010000274.1, from coordinate 1,816 downwards.
CCGCGTGGCCTCTTCCCGCTCAAGTTCTTCTTCCACAGCGGGATCGACCGCGACTACGGCGACAACATCTCGTCGCTCACGGTCAAGCGAAAGATCGAACAGATGATCGGCGCGGAGGATCCGCGCCAGCCTCTTTCTGATAGCGAGCTGATGCGGATCTTGAACCGCGAGGGGATTCAGATCGCTCGCCGCACGGTGGCCAAGTATCGCGACGAGCTGCACATCCCCTCGTCGAACGACCGCAAGCAGATCTTCTGAGCAGGGGAGAACACCGTCTTACGACAGGGGAGGATCGCGATGAATATCGAATACAACGGGCGCAACTACTCGGTTGACGATCGCGTTCGAGAGCTGGTCTCCGAGAAAATGCAGAAACTTGAGAAGCTGCTCGACGAACCGATCGACGCACGGATGACTCTGTCGGCCGAGAAGCGCAAGTTCGTGGCCGATCTCCATATCCACCATCGCCACGGCTCGCTCCAGGCGGAGGAAAGCAGCGAAGTCAGCATGCTCGATGCGATTCACGACGTCTTCGCCAAAGCGGAACGCCAAGCGGGACGCAACAAAACGCGGCGGGTCGATCGGCGACGAAGGGCGGCGGCGAATCACTGGCCGGTCGATGTTCTCGAAGCCGGTAGCCTCGGCGACGACGCCGGACCGCGGGTGATTCGGTCGAGCCGACTTCAGATCAAGCCGATGACTCTCGAAGAGGCGGCGCTTAAACTCGGCTCATCGCGTAGCGAATTCGTGGTCTTCCTCGACGCCGGAAGCGAACGGGTCTCGGTTCTCTATAAGCGTAAGGACCAGAACTTTGGGCTGATCGCACCGGAGTTCTAGGACGGGAGGGGCATGAATCTTCAGTCTCTCACCCGCCCGGAGCTGATCTTTCCGGACCTCGGTGATCGCACCGGCGATCACGGCCAGGAGAGCGTCGGCACCGTGCTGCAAGAACTCGCCGGCCGAATCGCCGCCACCGGCGTCGTTCCGGACCCGCGCGAGCTGGCCACTCGGCTCGCCGAGCGCGAAGCGCTCGGGTCGACTGGCGTCGGCGGGGGAGTGGCGATTCCGCACTGCAAGCTCCCCGGCATCTCGCGGGCGATCCTGGCGATCGGAATCTCCGCTGAGGGGATCGATTTTCGAGCGGTCGACGGGCTGCCGGTCAGAATTTTCTTCCTGGTCGTCTCGCCCAGCCAATCGCCGGCCGAGCATCTACATGTGCTGGCCGCGATTTCCCGCTGGGTCCGCGCACCCGGTCGGATCGCCAAGCTGCTCGACCTGCATGAGGCGGCCACGATCTACGCTCTGCTCGCCGGAGAAGACTAACCGTGGAGACCGGCACGATCTCTCCTTCCGGCGCGGTCGAGGTTCGCGAGCTGCTCAGCGAAGAGTTGCTCGACCTCCATCTCAAGGTGCTTTCCGGCCAGTCGCATCTCGACAACAAGATCAGTCACCCTCGTGTCCAAAAACCCGGATTGGCGTTCGCCGGCTACTACGCCTACATCAAGCCGGGCCGGGTACAGATCGTCGGGGAGAGCGAAACCGAATACTTAAGCACTTTGTCCGAAGCGGAGCGCCGCGAGCGGTTCGAGAGCATTACCGCGTTGCCGGTACCGGTGTTCGTCCTGACCAAGGGGATCTCGCCGCTCCCCGGATTCCTCTCGTACTGCCAGGCCCGCGAAGTGCCGGTCCTGTCATCGACCGCGCTTTCCTCGACGGTTATCAAGGGGATCAGCTTTTTTCTCGAAGAGCACTTGGTCCCTTCGACCACTCTGCACGGGGTTCTGCTGTCGATCTACGGGCTGGGCGTTCTGCTGAT
>JBBRUC010000273.1:0-6863 GCA_038248205.1 Thermoanaerobaculia bacterium | reverse complement strand
CGGCGCTCGCCCGGGCGGTCGAAAGCCGCTGGATCGATCCGGCCGCCGCGGGCGCTCTGGCGGCTCTGCCGCCGCTGGTCGCCGCTCCCGAGCGGCGCGGCGAACCGTTCCCGCTGTCCGACTTACAGCAGGCGTACTGGATCGGTCACACCAGCGCCTACGAACTGTCGGTCGCCTCGCCCCATTCGTATCAGGAGATCGAGTTTCCGGCGCTCGACCTCTCCCGGCTCGAAGCGGCTTGGGGTGCGTTGGTGGCGCGCCACGACGCGCTGCGGCTCAAAATCCTGCCCGACGGGCGGCAGCAGGTGCTGCCGGCGTGGGGCGAGGAGGAATCTTCGGCAATCGCCCGGCTCGATCTGCGCGACCGCACGGCCGAGGAGTCTGAAGCGGAGCTGCTCGCCCTGCGGCACCGTATGTCCACCGGAGGGCCGGACCTCGAAGCGGGACCGCTCTGGCAAATTTCCGCCTCGCTGCTGGCGGGCGGCGCGGTGCGCTTGCATATCTCGCTGTCGCTGCTCGCCTGCGACGCGCGAAGCTTCGGCATCCTGGCCCGCGAGCTGACCGCGTTGTACATCGATCCGAACGCCGCGCTGCCGGCGCTCGAAATCGGCCTTTCGGACTACGTCTCGGCGGTGGCGGCGATCGAAGGGACCGCGCCGTACGACCGAGCGCTCGCCTATTGGCGCGAGCGGCTGCCCGCCTTGCCGCCGGCTCCCGAGCTGCCGCTCGCCCAGGCGCCCGGCGCGGTGCGCGACTCGCGCTTCGTCCATCGCGAAGCGCGCTTAGGCGCCGAGAGCTGGCGGCGGCTCGAAGAGCGGGCGCGGCGCGCCGGGCTCACGCCGACCGCGGTGCTCGCCTCCGCCTACGCCGAAGTGATCGCGGCCTGGAGCCGCCACCGGCATTTCGTCCTCGACCTGCTCTATTTCAACATCCTGCCGCTCCATCCGCAGGCGGGCGAGCTGGTCGGCAACTTGAGTTCGACCCTGCTGCTCGAAGTCGATGCCAGCGGCAACGGCAGCTTCGAGGAGCGGGCGCGCCGGCTCCAGGCTCAGGTCTGGCACGACATGGATCACGCCCTGGTCTCCGGCGTCCGCGTGCTGCGCGAGCTGTCTCGTCTGCATGGACCGGGAGCGGGGCGCGCCGCCGCGCCGATCGTCTTTGCCAGCACGCTCGGCACCCGGCCGCCGGCCGCCGTCGCGCCGAAAACCGGCGGGCCGGCCGAGTCCGGAGCCCAACGGCCGGCAAGCGGCGAGCGCTCGGTCTACGGCTACCTGCAAACGCCGCAGGTGTGGATCGACGCCCAGGTCCACGAGGCCGACGGCGAGCTGGTGTCGAGCTGGTTCGTGGTCGACGAGCTGTTCCCGGCGGGGATGGTGGACGAAATGTTCGCCACCTACCTGCGGCTGGTCGAGCAGCTCGCGACGGAGGATTCGGCTTGGACGGACGAGGTGGGATCGCTCGCTCCGGAAAGCGATCTGGCGCGCCGGCGGGAGGCGAACGCTACCGCGGCACCGGTGCCGGAAGGCGCCCTGCACGAAGCGTTCTGGCGCCGGGTGGAGTCGACGCCGGAGGCCCCGGCGGTGATCGGCGCCGACCGGCGCCTCACCTATCGCGAGCTGGGCGAGCGCGCGGCAACGCTCGCCACTCTGTTGCGCGCGGCGGGGGCGAAACCAAATCATCTGATCGCGATCGTTTTGCCCAAGGGCTGGCAGCAGGCGGCCGCGGCGCTCGCCGTGGTCGAATCCGGCGCGGCCTATCTGCCGATCGATCCGCAGCTCCCGGCCGAGCGGCTCCGTTACCTGCTGGAAAACGGCGGGGTCGAGATCGCGCTCACCTCCGGGGATCTTAGGGCCGCGTTGGATTGGCCCGCCGGGCTGCGCCTGGTCGAAGTCGGCGAACCCGGCGACGGGGCGTACCAGCGGCCGCTGGCGCAGGCGCGCAGCGACGAGGATCTCGCCTACGTGATCTTCACCTCCGGCTCGACCGGTGAGCCCAAGGGCGTGATGATCGATCACCGCGGCGCGAACAATACGATCGAGGACGTCAACGCGCGCTTCCGGGTCGGTCCGGCCGACCGGGCGTTCGCTATCTCGGCGCTCAATTTCGACCTTTCGGTCTGGGATCTGTTCGGTCTGTTCGCCGCGGGCGGCGCGGTGGTCATGCCGGACGCCGCGGCGCTCCGCGAGCCGGCGCTCTGGCTGGACGCGGTGCGCCAGGCCGAGGTGACGATCTGGAGTTCGGTGCCGGCGTTGGTCGAAATGCTGGTCGATTTTCTGGAAAGCCGCGGCGAACCGCTGCCGCCGTCGCTCCGGTTGGTGATGATGTCGGGCGATTGGATTCCCGTCTCGCTGCCCGATCGCCTGCGCCGCCTGGCAGCCGATCCGGAGCGGTTGGAGATCGTGAGCCTCGGCGGCGCCACGGAGGCGTCGATCTGGTCGATCGTCTATCCAATCGGCGCGGTCGATCCCGCCTGGACGAGCATTCCGTACGGCCGGCCGATGGTGAACCAGACGTTCGCGGTTTTGGACGACGCGCTCGCCGCCCGGCCGGCCTGGGTGGCGGGCGAGCTGTACATCGGCGGCGTCGGCGTCGCCCGCGGCTATTGGGGCGACGAGACGAAGAGCCGCGCGGCGTTCCTCACCGACCCCGAGACCGGCGGCCGGCTCTACCGCACGGGCGATATCGGCCGCTATCTGCCGAACGGCGACATCGAGTTTCTCGGCCGCGAGGATGCCCAGGTGAAGATCCAGGGCTTCCGCATCGAGCTGGGGGAGATCGAAATGGCGCTCGCCGCGATTCCGGGCGTCAAGGCCGCCGTCGCCGCCGCGATCGGACCGCGGCGCGGCGACAAGCGGCTGGTCGCCTACGCCGTGCCGGCCGCAGGCGACCCGGCCGATCTGCCGGCGGCCGCGATTCGCCACCAGCTGGCGGCCAAGCTGCCGAGCTACATGGTGCCGACCTCGATCGTCGGCATCGAAGCGCTGCCGCTCACCGCGAACGGCAAGGTCGATCGCGCCGCGCTGCCCGATCCCGAAGCGCTGGTGGCCGCACCTGAGCAGGTGGCGCCGCGCAACGAAACCGAAGCGGCGCTGGCCGGTCTGTTCGCCGAACTGCTCAGCCTCGAACAGGTTTCGGTGCGCGACGGCTTCTTCGCCTTAGGCGGTCATTCGATGATCGCGGTACGCCTGCTCGGCCGCATCCGCGCGGCGTTCGGTCGCGACCTGCCGCTCGCCGCACTTTTGACCGATGGCACGGTCGAGGCGCTCGCGAGGCGGCTCGACGGCGAGCCCGGCGCCAACGCCGGGGGAGACTCTAGCGGGCTGGTCGCGATCGAACGGGCTCCCGGTTCCGATCGGCCGCCGCTGTTCTTCGTTCACGCGGTGGGCGGCGGCGTGCTTTCCTACGTCGGTCTCTCCCGCGCGCTCGGCGCCGAGCAGCCGTTCTGGGCGCTCGAAGCACCGAGCGCCGAGGCGCTGCCGAGGACGACGCTCATTGACCTTGCCACCCGCTACGTCGCCGCCGTGCGGAGCGTCCGGCCCCACGGTCCGTACACCCTCGGCGGCTGGTCGATGGGCGGCGCGGTCGCCTTCGAGATGGCGCGCCAGCTGCGCGAGGCGGGCGAAGAGATCGCGGACGTCTTGATGCTCGACGTCGGCGCGCCGCGCGGCGGAGTCGAAGGAGCGATCGACGACGCGACGCTCGACGCCTGGTTCGATCGCGACCTGAGCGCGATCGGCGGCGGAGGAGAGGAAGGCGAGGGCCCGCCCGATCTTCCCGCGGACGACCTCGCGCGCCGCCGCGATCTGTTCCGCCGCAACTATCGCGCGCTGCTCGGCTACGTTCCCGGCCGGTACACCGGGCCGGTGACGCTTCTCGCCGCCGCCTCGGGGCTCGGCCCGGCCGGTGTTTCGTTCTGGCGCGCGGTGGCACCGGCTGCCGAGGTGGTGGAGATTCCCGGCGACCACTACTCGCCGCTTTCGCCGCCGCACCTCACCCGGCTGGCCGAAGAGATCGGCCGGCGGCTCGGCCGGCAGCTCGAAGAAGCGACTATGGCAAGGAGCGCCGAATGAACCTGTCCGACGTGCGGGCTATCGTCACCGGCGCCGCGCGCGGTCTGGGCAGGTGCTTCGCCTTGGAGCTGGTCGCGGCAGGCGCCCGCGTGGTCGCCGGTGACGTCGATCGCGCGGGGTTGCGCCAGCTCAAAGCCGAGGCCGAATCGCTCGCGGGGCACTTAAGCGTCGCCGGGCTCGACGTCGCCGACGAAGAGTCGGTATCCCAGTTTTTCGAGGCCGCCGACGCGCAGCTCGAAGGCGCCAACGCCCTGCTCAACAACGCCGGCATCCTGCGCGACGGCCTGCTCGCTTCCGGCTCCGGCGGCGAGGTGATCCGCTATCCGACCGTTCAATGGCGCAAGGTGCAAGACGTCAATCTGTTCGGTCCGTTCCTGATGGCGCGCGAGTTCGCCTCGCGGGCGCTCGAACGGGGGACGCGGCCGGCGGTGATCGTCAACATCTCGTCGCTCGCCCGCGCGGGCAACGTCGGCCAGTCGAGCTATTCCTCGTCCAAGGCCGGGCTCGACGCCGCGACCCGCACCTGGGCGTTGGAGCTTGCGGGCTCTGGCATCCGGGTGGGCGGTGTCGCGCCGGGGGTGATCGACACGCCGATCCTCGACGACATCTCGGACGAGGCCAAAGCGGAGCTGCTCGCCGCGATCCCGGTCGGCCGGATCGGCCGCCCGGAAGAGGTTTGGCAAGCCGTACGCTTCGTGCTCGAATGCGAATTCTTCACCGGCCGGACCATCGAGATCGATGGCGGCGCCGCGATGGGAGGCGCATGAATTCGTTGACGCGCCGCCCCCCAGCCATCCGCTCCCAGGAGATCCGCGATGCTTCATGACCTTCGAATCGCCGTCCGCCAACTGTTGCGCCAACCGGGCCTCACCGTGGCCCTGATCGCGACGCTCGCGCTCGGCATCGGTGCCACGACCGCCATCTTCAGTTTGATCAACACGGTGTTGCTGGAGCCGCTGCCGTACCCCAACCCGGATCGGCTGGTCCGCATTTGGGGACGATTCACCCAGCCCGACATCCCGCGCCTGCGGGCTTCGGAAAAAGAGCTGCTCGACTATCAGACGAATTTCGGCTCGTTCGCGGCGGTCGCCGGGTACGTTTATCGCGATTCGAACCTGACGGCCGGCGATCAGCCGGAACGCGTGCGGGTCTATTACGTGACGCACCAGCTCTGGCCGGTGCTCGGTGTTCAGCCGGTGATCGGCCGGACGTTCGGAGCCGAGGACGATACGCCGGGCGCCTCGCCGGTCGCGGTGATCTCCTACGGCCTATGGCGTCGCCGATTCGGCGGCGACCCTTCGATCCTCGGCAAAGACATCCAAGTGAACCTGACGCCGCGCGCGGTGATCGGCGTCATGCCCGAGGGCTTCAATTTTCCCGACAAAGCCGACATCTGGTCGCCGTTCGGCCTCGATCCGGCGAACATGCCGCCGCGCCAGGAGCGCTACCTGGAGGTCGTGGCGCGGCTGGTCCCGGGCGTTTCGATCGACCAAGCCAAGGCCGACCTGCGCGCGCAGACCACCCAGTGGCCCAAATGGTGGCTCGGCGTTTACCCCGACGACAGCGGCTGGGACATCGACGTCCTCTCGATGCTCGAACAAGAGGTGGGCGATGTCCGCCCCGCCCTGTTCATCCTGCTCGGCGCGGTCGGGTTCGTTTTGCTGATCACCTGCGCCAACGTCGGCAGCATGCTCTTGGTGCGGGTCGAGTCGCGCTCGCGCGAGATCCTGGTTCGTTCCGCGCTCGGCGCCGGTCGCGGCCAGCTGGTGCGCCAGTTCATCCTCGAAAGCGTGCTGCTCGCCCTGGCGGGCGGAACGATCGGCCTGCTCGCGGCGTCGTGGGCGATCCGCGCCGTCGTCCTGCGCTTTCCGGCGGCGATCCCGCGCGCGACCGGCGTCGGCCTGGACGGCCGGGTGGTCGCGTTCGCCTTCGGCGTCACGTTCGTTACCGCGCTGTTCGTGAGCCTTCTGCCGGCCTGGCGCGGAGCGCGCCCCAACCTTTCCCAGTCGCTCAAAGAGGTCGCCGCGAGCACCATGGGCGGCACCCGGCAGCTCAGCCAACGCCTGCTGGTGGTGTTCCAGATCGCGCTCGCGATCGCTCTGTTGACCGGGGCCGGTTTGATGATCGGTAGCTTCTTCCGGCTCAAGAGCGAAACGGTCGGCTTCAACCCGGAAAACGTGCTGTCGATGCAGATCTCGCTGCCGCGCGCCCGCTATCCCGACGCCGGGCCGCAGATCGCCGGATTCTTTTCCGATCTCCATCGACGGTTGACGAACGAGCGGGGAATCGCCGCCGCAGGTGTCGTCAGCCACCTGCCGCTCGGCGGTACCAACTTCACCGCCACGATCGTCGCCGAAGGGCGGCCGACGACCGCCGGCACCTCGCAGCCGGAGCCGGGCCTGCGCTCGGTGACGCCGGGATATTTCTCGGCGATGCGCATTCCGGTGAAGAAAGGGCGCACCTTTACCGAATCGGACGACTCGCAGGCGCCGATGGTGGCGATCCTCGACCAGCGGCTGGCCGAAAACCTCTGGCCCGGCAAAGAGCCGATCAACCGGCGGGTCCGCCTCGGGCCGCCGGACGCCGAAGAGGGCACCTTCCCCTGGCGCACCGTCGTCGGCATCGTCGGCGACGTACGCGACGGCGGGCCGACGGCGCTGCCGAGCACGGAAGGAAACGTTTATTTCCCCGAGCCGCAGCAGCCGGACCGCACGGTTTTCCTGGTCGTCCGCTCGGCGAGCGGCGATCCGGAAAAACTGATCGGCACGGTCCGCGCGGCGGTCCGCGCGATCG
>JBBRUC010000272.1:0-6921 GCA_038248205.1 Thermoanaerobaculia bacterium | reverse complement strand
GGCGGGGACGCACGTGACGCTCGACGGGGTAGCGCTCGACGCCGAGAGCTTCCGGCCGCTCGGTTTCTCTTCCTCCGGCAGCGTCGCGGCAGACGTGGTCGCCGCGGGGTACGGCGTCACCGCGCCGGAGCGGGGAATCGACGACTACGCGGGGGTGAATGCCAAGGGCAAGATTGTCGCCGTCCGCCGGTTCGTGGCGGCTCCCGCCGTGCCGGCCGAGGCGCCGAAAGAAGGAGAGACGGAAACCCCGGCCCAGCGGGAGGCGCGCGAAAAGGCCGCCGACATCGAGCGGCGGGAATCCGATCTTCGCTACAAGGCGTGGAACGCCAAGCAGCACGGCGCGATCGGCTTGATCGTGGTCGATCTGCCGCCCCCGAGCCAGCCGATCAAACCGACCGCCGAGCTACCCGGGCAGATGCCGGACGAGGCGCCGCTGCCTGCGCTCTCGGTCGCCGAAGCGGGCGATTCCGGTTTGCCGGTGATCGTGGTCTCGCGGCAGGCAGGCGCGAGCCTATTTTCAGCCGGCGAAGATCGGATCGCTCGCGCCGAGATCTCGGTCGCGCTGATCACCCGTTCTGAGAAGGCCGCCAACGTCGTGGCCGTCCTGCGCGCCACCGCCGACCCCGGCGAAAAGCTGCCGGGGGCGGTGCTGATCGGCGCCCATTACGACCATCTCGGATTCGGTCCGTTCGGCTCGCTCGATCCCGACAGCCACGCGCCGCACACCGGCGCGGACGACAACGCCTCGGGGACCGCCGCGCTCTTGGCTGCGGCGCGGACGCTCGCCGAGAAAGGGGGGCTTCGCCGCGACGTCTGGTTCGTCGCCTTCTCGGGCGAGGAACGCGGTGTGCTCGGCTCGACCGCGTTCACGCGCGAGCCGCCGCAAGGCTTGGCGCTCGCCGACCTGGACGCGATGATCAACATGGACATGGTCGGCCGCCTGCGTGACAACAAGCTCTCGGTTCTGGGAAGCGAATCGGGGCAAGGGTGGCCGGCGCTCGTCGAGCCGGCCTGCGAGCGCGCGGGCCTCACCTGCGCTTTGAGCGGCGACGGCTACGGCCCGTCCGATCACAGTCCGTTCTATGCCGCGGGGGTACCCGTGCTCCACCTGTTCACCGGCACCCATTCCGATTACCACCGGCCGAGCGACGACGTTTCGGAGATCAACGCGCTCGGCGGCTCGCAGGTGGCGGGGCTCGCCGCCGACTTGGGCCGGATTCTCGCGAATCGCGAGGAGAAGATCGCCTACAAAGCCGCGCCCGCTCCGCCGCCCGCGGGCGACGTGCGCGGCTCGGGCGCCTCGCTCGGCACGATCCCCGACTACGCGGGCGATCCGCGCCCGGGCGTGTTGCTCGCCGGAGTGCGGGTGGGCAGCCCGGCCGAAAAGGCCGGCATCGCCCGTGGCGACCTGTTGGTCGAGCTCGCCGGTACCGAGATCCGCGACATCCAGGACTTCATGTTCGTGCTGCGTCGCGCGACCCCCGGCCAGCGCGCGCCGGTGGTGGTGATCCGGGATGGGCGCCGGGTGACGCTCGAAGTCGAATTCGGCGTCAACACCCGAATGCGCTGAGGCTCAAATCTCCGGCGCGAGCGCGAACGCGATCAACGTTTCTCGATCGCGTTCCCGCTCGGGGAGATCGGCGAGGATTCTCCCTTCCCGATCTTCCGGATCCGGCTCGATCCGCGCCGCTTCGATCTCCGCTTCGGAGGCTCCGACGAAGCAAAGATCGCACGGGGGAAGCCGCTCCGGCCCGATCCGCGTCGGCGGTCCAAACGTCCGGCAGGTGAGCGGTCGGTGCGCATACAGCTCGCACCGTCCGCCAGCCACTTCGAGAGCCGGGCACGGAATCTCCCCGAACCGCTCGCAAATCTCCTCCGAGTCAGGTTCCTGCCCGTCTTCTGAGTTCTCGCCAAGGAACAACCGAACCTGGCCCCGAGCCCTCGCCACCACCTCCGCCGCCCGCTCCGGGTCCTTTCGGACCAATCCGTCGAGCCCGCGCCGCAACCGGCGCACGTCGAGCGCGCTGATCGGAAAGGGTCCGTGGCAGCAGGCGGTGCACCCCGGCCGGCAGGCCAGATATGGACCGGCGCGCCGTTCCGCCTCGCTCCAAGAGTCTTCGATCACCCGAAGCAGCTCGCGATCGGCCGCTCGTTCCCGGGCGTTCTGTTGCCGTAAGGTCATCGGGAGGGGCCCGAGTCTTTCGCGCGAACCCTACGGCCCGGGCCAGGTGCCGCCGGTGGCTGCCTGCCACAGGGCGCGAAGGTCGTCGGGAACCGGAGCTTCGAACACCAGCGGGGCACCGGTCTTCGGATGGGCGAACGCGAGACGCCAGGCATGCAAGGCGGGGCGCGGAAAATCGCGCACGACCCCCTGGCGCGATCGTTCGAGAATCTTCCAGCGCGCCTCGCCGTAAACCGGATCACCCACCAACGGGTGACCCAGGTGCTTGGCGTGGACGCGAATCTGGTGGGTCCGGCCGGTATGGAGATGAAAGGCGAGCAGGGAGAGTCCCGCGGCGGCGGCCACCGTTCGGTAGTCCGTGTGCGCGGCGCGACCTCGCGGGACCACCGCCATCTCCTGCCGGTTCACCGGATGGCGGCCGATCGGTGCGTGAATCGATCCGGAGGCGATCTTCGGTGCGCCGTGGACGATCGCGAGATAGCGCTTGTCGACCGCACGGGTGGCAAACGCCTGGGAGAGCGCCCGGTAGGCCTCCTCGGTGCGGGCGACGACCAGGGCGCCGCTGGTGCCGAGATCGAGCCGATGGACGATTCCCGGTCGTCCCGGTCCGCCGACTCCGGCGATCGCGGCGTCGTGGCCGAGCAAGAAATGGGCGAGCGTTCCGGTCGCGCGCCCGGCGCCCGGGTGGACCGCGAGACCCGCCGGCTTGTCGATCACCAGCAGCTCGGAATCCTCGAACAGGACGGAGAGGTCGCCGCTCTCGGCCTCGATCCGATCATCCCCCCGCGTCGGCGGATCGCAGGCTATCTCGTCGCCCGGCGCGACCGATTCGGCGCCCGAGGCGGCCTTGCCGTTCTTCCGGACCCGTCCTTCTTTGAGCCAGCGCTGGACCTGGTTGCGCGGTACGTCGAGGTGAAGGGCGATATAGCGATCGATGCGGCCGAACGATCCTGCCGCCGTTTCGTCCTTGCCCGGTGGGGCGACGACCCAGGCCGAGGGGCTCGGGGGGGACATGCGAGCGGGCCTACGCCGCCTCTACGGGGGGAGCGGGCGTACGGCGCTTCAGGCTGTCGAGCGCCATCAGCGCGATGCCGATCGAGATCGCTGCGTCCGCGACGTTGAACGCGGGCCAATGGTGCATGCCGACGAACAGATCGACGAAATCGGTTACCGCGCCGGTGACCGCCCGGTCGAGCAGGTTGCCGAGAGCGCCGCCGACCACCAGGGCGAGGGCGGCGAGCAGGGCGCGATCCTTGGTGGGGGTGAGCCAAAAGTAGAGACAGACCGCCGCGAGTGCGCCCAGCCCGAGGGCGGTGAGCAGCCAGCTGCCGCTCGCCACACCCTGCGCCGCGAACAGGCCGAACGCCACGCCGGTGTTGCGCACATGGGTGAAGTTCAGCAGCCCATCGAGCACCGGGGTCGTCGCGTGAAGGGGCAGGTGGACTTCAATCAGCCATTTCGTCCATTGGTCGCCGACCAACACGGCGAGCGAGACGAACAGAAACGTCAGTTTCTGCGGCGCGGCCGTCGGCTGGGCGGGAGTCGTTTCGCGGTTCGTTTCGCGGATCACGGTGCGGGCCTCGAAGAAGCGGGGGAGTGCGGACCAAAGAGCGCGCGGGCCGTGGCGACCAGTTCGGCGAGGTCGGTCGGTTCGAGAAAGATCCGGATTCCGGCGATCCCGGCGGCGCCGGCCGCGGCCAGCTCCGGCAGACGCTCTAGTGTAACCCCGCCGAGCGCGTAGAGGGAGAGTCCCAGGGCGGCAGCCCGTTCGAGCGACCCAAGCCCGAGAGGTAGCCCGAACGCCGCTTTGCTCGGCGTCGCGTAGACGGGACCGAACGTGGCGTAGTCGGCGCCCTCGTCGCGCGCCCGCATCACCTCGTCCGGAGAATGGGCGGAACGGCCGATCAGAAGGTCCGCGCCGAAGCGGTCGCGCAGAGCACGGATCGGCAAGCCGTCGGCGGGCAGATGAACACCGACCGCGCTCCCTTCCGATTCCACGCCCCGGGCGATATCGACCCGGCCGTTGATCAAAAGCGTGCTCTCGGGCGGGAGGAGGCGCCGGGCGCTCCGCCCGAGGCCGAGAATCTCGCCGTCGGACAGATCCTTCTCGCGGATCTGCACCGCCCCGACCCCCGCGGCTCCGAGCCGTTCCAACCAGGGTTCGAAGGCGCCCTCGCCTAGGGCGCGGCGGTCGCTGATCGCGAGCAGCTCAAACCCCAGGATTCGAGGGGGCCGGGGCATCTGCGGCGGCCGCCGACTCTTCGGCGGATTCTAAGGAAGTCGATTCGGCATCCGCCGCGGTCCTCCTCCGGGAACGCTTGCGCGGCCAGAGGGAATCGAGGTCGTGGATGCCCCAGATCAGATGGATCGCACCGAAGCCGGAGAGCGTCGCCCGCCCGAACGTCGAGCGCAGTACGGCTCCCAATCCCAGCATCGGGATCATGGCCACGGTCCGGTCCCACGCCGGGCTCCACGGCACCATGAGCAAAAACATGCCTGCTTCCAAACAGTATGAGATGAAGAGCAGGCGGGTGATCAGGCCGGAACGCATGGGGGCGACATTGTAAGCTGGTTTGCCGAAGGGCCAGCGTTCTGGGCCGACGGGCTTTGCGGCACGTATACTCCCGACCCATGTCCATTACCTTCGGAATCTTCTTCGGCTTCATCGCCTGGTTCATCATCCGCTATCTGCTCGCCGGGTTGTTTACTGTGGATCAGAACGAGCGGGCGGTCAAAACCGTTCTCGGTCGCGCCCAGCGGCTGCCCGGCCAAAGCACCTTGCAGGATCCGATCGCCCTGGCGCTGCGGCCGGACGAGCGGGAGCGGTACGACTATCCGCAGTTGCGGGTGATCCCCCCGGGGGGGCCTTACTTCCGCTGGCCTTGGGAGCGGGTACACAAGGTGTCGATCGCGACCAGTACGCTCAACATGGCGTTCGATCCCGAGACGCCGAGCGCGAACTCCGGCGGCAAAATCCTGGACGCGGTGACCAAGGATCAGCTGAACACGGGGCTCACCGGCCAGATCCGCTACCGGGTCTCGGAGCGGAACCTCTACGCCTACCTGTTCGGGGTGAAGAACCCGATCGCCCACGTGATGGGCTATTTCGTTTCGATTCTGCGTCAGCGCATCGCCAACTTCGAGGCGCCGCATCCGCTCTCGGTGGCCGAAGGAGGGGCCGCGCTCGAAAGCCAGCCGCCGGACTCGACCGAGGTCACCGGCATCTCGATCAACGACCTGCGAAAGAACCTGCGCGATCTAAACGACCACATGGATCGTGAGTCGCAGTCGTCGGCCGCGCGCTACGGCATCACGCTCGATGCTTCGCTGATTACCGAGATCGATCCGCCGACCGAGGTCGAATCCGCGCTCGCGGCGATCAACACCGCCCACAATCACGTCTCGTCCGATGTCAGCTTGGCCCACGCGGCGGCGGACCAGAAGATCGTCCAGTCCAAGCGGGCGGTCGAGATCGAGACGCTCAAGGCGGACGGCGAGGTGGAGCCGCTGGTACGTCTTGCCGAGCAGCTGACCGACTTGAAGCGCCAGGGGCCGAACGCCCTCTCCGCCTATTTGAGAAACGTGCGGCTCGGCCTGTTCGGCAAGGCGCAGGACGCCTTCGTCGAGGTGAAGCGATGAGCTTCCTGATCGCCGCGTTCGTCACTTTCTTCGTGATGTTCTTTGTGGTGCCGTTCTGCCTCTTCCTGGTCCGCGTCCTCGGCCTCTACGCGATCGTCTACGAGCGAACCTGCCGGGTCTATGTCCTGTTCGGCAAGGTGATCGGCGTACTCGACGAGCCTGGGTTGCACGTCTTACCGTTCAAGCTCGGGCCGTCCGCGTTTCTGGTCAACTGGCTCGGCAAGTGCCACGTGCTCGACATGCGGCTCGACCAGGAGTATCTGCGCAGCCAGCCGGTGAACTCCGAAGAGGGCGCGCCGATGGGCATCGGCGTTTGGTACGAGATGTACATTTCCGATCCGGTCGCCTACCTGTTCAAGAACACCGACCCGCGCGGCTCGCTGCGCGCCAACCTGAGCAACGCGACCGTGCGCTGCCTTTCCAACATGAAGCTCGCCGATATGCTGGAGACGCGCCACCAGATGAGCGCCACGGTGCGCGCGGAGGTCTCCGAAAAGTCGCACGAGTGGGGCTACCGACTCGGCTCGGTCTACATCCGCAAGGTGCATTTTCGCGATGCCGGGATGATCCGCCAGATCGAGGAAAAGGTGGTCAATCGGCTCCGCCAGGTGACCTCGGCGATCAAGCAGGACGGTGCCAACCAGGTGAGCATCATCACCAGCACGGCGGAGCGCCAAGCGGCGATCGAATTCGCCAAGGCGAGCGCGATGCGGCCTTTGATCGTCGGCAAGGCGTTGCACCAGATCTCGGAAGACCCGGAAATCGAAGCGGCGCTGTTCGAGATCCTGGAGACGGACCGCCTGGTCGAAGGCAACGCCCGCGTCACGCTCGTCCCGGAGGGGGGAGAGCTGCTCGGAAATCTCCTCGCCGCCGGCACGAAGCGCACTTAGACCGCCGTGGGGGGGCGGGACCCCCGCGGCCCAGACAACACATCGGGACAAACAAACCCACAAAAACACACCCCCACCCCCTCTCCCCCCGCGGGGGGGGCGGCCGCGGGCCCCCGCTTTTCCCCGCCCCCCCAAATCCCCCCCCCCTCCCAACCCCCCCGCCCCTGCGGCCCACTCCACAGCGGTTCTGCCGGGTGATTTGGGGCGTCT
>JBBRUC010000271.1:0-7077 GCA_038248205.1 Thermoanaerobaculia bacterium | reverse complement strand
TACCTTCACCGAGGCGGCGGCGGCCGAGATGGCGCATCGCGCGGCGCGCGACCTGGCGGACGTGGCGGGCAGCTTCGGCCGGGTTCCCGGGTGGCTCGAAGCGGCGGACTTGCCGCCCGAGGCCGAGCGGGTGCGCCGGGCGTGGGCGCTGCTCGCCACCCTCGACCAACTGAACGTTTCGACTATTCATGCGTTCTGCCGTCGGCTCCTTGCCGAGCACCCGCTCGAAGCCGGGGTCCATCCGACCCTCACCGTGGATGCCGATGGACGACTGCTCGACGAGACGATTCAAGAGGCCGTCGAAGGGGCGATGCGCAGTGGCTACGGCGAGCCGGGCGATCCTCACCTATTGGCCCTCGCCGCCAGGGGCTTGGGGCCGCGCGAGCTGGTCGAGGCGCTGCTGATCCTCGCCCGCGAGGGGTTGCCGGCCTCGGCCCTTCGGGACGACCCGTATTCCGGTCCGGGGGCCGCGGCGCTCGCGCGTGGGTTGCTCGCCGCGGCGCGCGAACTCAAGAGTTGCTTTCCGCCGCGCTTCAAGGGCCGGGCGCCGAACGCCGAGAAGATCGTCGACGCGGTGGGCCGGCTGGCCGATCGTTTCGCGGGGGTTGACGTCGCGGACCTTGAAGCCTTGCGTCCGGTCTGCGCGGAGCTGCTGCCCGAAAACCTCGTCAACCACCTGAACACTTGGGAAAAAGGGCGCTTCAACCAGGCGGAGGGTACGAATTTCGCCGGCCGGCTCGAAGAGGTCGGCGCTTGCGCCGGCCGCCTTCGGCGCGCCGTGCGGTTCCTCTCCGGCTTCGATGCCGAGCTGCTCACCGCCGCCCGCGGGGCGCTCGCGCCGTTGCTCGCGGCGGTCGAAACCGCGATGCGAACCCGCGGCGCCGCGACGTTTCAATCGCTACTGTCCGGTGCGGCGCGACTGCTCGCCCATCACCCCGGCGTACGACGCGAGGTGCGCGGGCGGATCGATCAACTTCTGGTCGACGAGTTCCAGGACACCGACCGGTTGCAGTGTACGCTGCTCGCGGCGCTCGCCCTGCCCGACCCTTCGGCTCCCGATGCGCCCCTGCCTGGACTCTTCCTGGTGGGCGATCCGAAACAGTCGATCTACGGCTGGCGGAGCGCCGATCTTTCCGCTTACTCCGGCTTCGTCGATCGGGTCCGCGCGGCGGGCGGCGAGGTCTTGCCGTTGGCCGAGAACTTCCGTTCGGTCCCAGCGATCCTCGCCGAGGTCGAAGGGGCGGTCGCCCCGGTGATGCGCGAGCGGCCCGGCCTACAGCCGGCGTTCCAGCCGCTGCTCGCCTGTGCCCGGCTGGACGAAGAAGAAGGGTTTACCGCAGCGGGGCGCCGGCCGGTAGAGCATTGGGTGCTCTGGCAGACCGAAGGGGCGGATACTCCGGGTTTGGGGAAAACCCCCCTCGGGGTCGCGGCCGAGCTGGAGGCCGAGGCGGTCGCCAAGGACATCGCGGAGTTGCACGACCGTGAGGGGGTCGACTGGAACTCGTTCGGCATTTTGCTGCGCGGCTTCGGCTCGGTCGAGATCGTTCTCGAGGCGCTGCGCGCCCGGCGTATCCCGTTCGCCGTCGGCCGCGACCGCCAGTACTACCGAAGGCGGGAGATCATCGAAGCCTCGGCGCTGGTTCGCACGGTGCTCGATCCGGGCGACCACCTGGCGCTGCTCACCTGGCTCCGGTCGGCGGCGGTGGGTGTGCCGGACGCCGCCTTGATTCCCCTCTGGAACCGCGGGTTCCCACGCCTCGCCAGCGAGTTGGGGAGCGCGGCCGATCCGGAGCGGGCGGCCGAGGCCTTGGCACAAATCTTCGAGGTCGCAAGGGAGGCCGCCGCCGCGACACCGCGCGACGTGCCGGGCATCGACCCGATCGCCGGCTGGAATGTAAGCCTAGAAACGGCCATGGCGGCTCTTTCCGCGATGCGCCGCTCGTTTGCCATCGATGCCGCGGACCGGTTCGTCGAAAAGCTCCGCCGCTTCTCGTTCGCCGAGCCGACCGAGGCGGCCCGGTACCTTGGCCCGTATCGTCTGGCGAACCTCGATCGCTTCTTCCGCCGCCTGCTTGAGGCGCTGGAGGAAGAAGGCGACGCGGGCGCCCTGCTGCGTGTGCTTCGCCGGAGCATCACCGAGGGGCTCGACGCCGAGGAGGCCCGGCCGGAAGGCGGCGAGGCGGCGGTCGCGGTGCTCACGATCCATGGCGCCAAAGGGCTCGACTTCGAGCACGTCTACCTGCTCCAGACCCACCGGCAGCCGCCTGCGGACAACGAGATCGGCACCGCGGTGGGTCAGGTGGCGGACGATGGCCCCGAGGGTCGTTGGGAGGCCCGCCTGTTCGGCGCGCCGACGCCCGGCTTTGCCGAGGTCGAAGCGGAACGTGCGGCGGTCGAAGCCGCGGAACGGGTGCGTACGCTGTACGTGGCACTCACCCGGGCGAAGGTTCGCCTGGTGATCTCCGGTCTCTGGACCGACCGGGAGGCGAATCCCGACGCCGGTTCCGACCCTGGCAACCTGGCCGAACGGGCCCGCTCCCACCTGCAGCTACTGGCCGCTCGATCCGGCCGGCCCGATCTTTTTGCGCTGTGGGCCGAGCTCGAAGGGGGAGAGCCCCGGGAATCTTCTTGGATCGACGGCGACGGCGTGTTGTGGCGCTTCCCCGGCCTCGAAGCCTCGACCGCTTCAGCCGCCGCGAATCCGGCGGATCGGGCCGGCAGCGGCGCGCCTCCGTATGGCACCGGAACCGAAGTCGCCGCGGCGGTTCGCGATCTCGCCGCGCGTCGGCTGAGCGCCGAGGCCCGCCAGCTACGGCGGATCTCGGCACCCGCTTCGGAAGAGGCGCACGAGCGTCTGCGTCAGCAGCAAGCGGAACGTCAGGAAAGAGCAGGAGATTTCGCGACCGGAGACGCGGCGAACCGCAGAAATGCCGCGATGGCCGCTGGCACCGCTGTCCATCGGGCGCTCGAAACGTGGGATCTTTCGGCCGAGGTTGCGGTCGAGCGCGCCCGGCAGGTCGAAAACTTGGGCCGCACCCTGGCGGCGCTTGTCGGTATCGATGCGGAAACCCGCCATGGCGCGGAAGTCCGCGCCCGGGGCCTGCTGGAAGCGTTCGCCGCCGGCCCCCTGGTCAATCGTCTGCGGGCTTTAGCGCCAAGAATCCTCGCTCGGGAACTGTCGGTTCTGTTGCCGCCGTCGCCGGATCGTCGCGAAGAGACGGGGCCGCTCGGTTTCGTTGCGGGCGCGATCGATCTGCTCTACCGCGAGGAAGGAAGCGACGGAGCGGGCGAACTCGTGATCGTCGACTTCAAGACGGACGACGTGAGGGACGAAACGGAGATCCATGCCCGAGCCGCCGCCTACGCTCCACAGGGCGCCTGGTACACTCGCGCGGTACGCGATGTGCTAAACCTGCCCGCACCGCCGCGCTTTGAACTCTGGTTTTTGGTTGCGGGGCGAGTGTTGAAAGTCGATTCTTCCGGCGGCTGAGGCCGACCGGCCGGTCAGGCGAGAAGCTGCTCGACGCGATCTAGGAAGAGCTTCGACTGGTTGGGGCCGAGGGCGGCAGAGACCACTTTTTCCTCGGCGCGAATCAAGTCGAGCACCGCTTCGAAGCCGCGCCCCGCTTCGAGTCCGGTCTTGCTCATCCGCAAAGGCGCCTCAAGATCGCTCTGCTTGGGATGGCTTGAGAGCATCGCGCGCGCTTGGCCGTGGATCGATTCGTTGACTTCGGCGAGCGCCGCCGTGTCCATGCGCAGCAGTCGATCGGTGCGCAGCTTCGTGAAGTCCTCTTTGAGCGCTACGAGCCCGGAAGTGATCAGGCCGTACAGCAGCTTGCAGGTCTCAAACGGGCTTAGCGCCAAGCCGACGGCGATCTCTTCGATCGAACGGCGCTCGTCGATTTTGCAAATCAACGTCCATTCGTGCGGCGTGAGCGAGACCGAGGTCGTGGTCGCCTGCTGGGTGAAGACAGGTACCAGGCGGGTGGAAGGAATCCGCTTTGAGAGAACCTGCCACTCGTCGATCCGGCGGGCCGCCTCCATCAGGAGGTTGGTGTTCGACTTCTGGATGGTGGTTTGGTCGGTTTCTTCGCCGGCGGTGAAGAGGAACTCACCTTCCGGCCAGATCGCCAGCTCGTAGACCGCCTCTTCGCCCACCAGTTCGTCGGAGTGGGCGTGCACGATCTGGCCGCCGCGCAGGAAGATTTGGCCGCTCGCTTCGCCATCGCGGGTGAGCAAGAAAACCCCGGTCTTGCCCGAGACGGACACGAGCTGGATGATGTCGGGGAGCGGTAGCTCCTTGAGTGAGCCTTGGAAGGCCATGTCGGAGAATCCTAGTCCACTTTAGCTGGTCGTGTCAGCGGAGTCGAGGCAAACTAACACGCTCCTCCGCCGAGGGTCAAGTAAGGAACGAGCGCTAAAATCAATAGCTAAAGCTACTTAAGGGACTTTGCGGAGGCGGTTCGGGCGGTGAGACGATCAATCCGCAGACGCTGTGCGCAGCAGACCCCCACGGCGAGGGCATCGGTCGCGTCGGTTGCCCATCGGCTGGTCGAGCCGAGGATCAGCCCGACCATGCGCGCGACTTGTTCCTTGTCGGCGCGGCCGTTCCCAGCCACAGCCGATTTGACCTCCGCAGGGCTGTATTCGACGATCTCGAAGCCGCGCCGCGCGATGGTTGCGAGCAGGGCGCCCCGCGCTTCGGCGAGCACGATCAGCGACCGATGATTGGCGCCGTGAAACGGCGCCTCGATCGCCACCACCGCGGGATTCGCTCGGTCGAGCAGCTCCTCAAGGCGCACTACGAGCGAGGCCAAGCGCTGCGGTAACGGGAGATCGCGCGGACAAGAGAACCGCCCCGCTTCGAGGGCTACGAGTTTCGCGCCCCGCTTTTCGATCAGACCGAAACCGGTATGAAGGCTCCCCGGATCGATGCCCAGGATCAACATAGACATTGCGGCAGGGTGCGGTGGTGACGCGCCCTAGGAATCGGCATCCCCTTCCTCTTCCTCTTCGGTAAAATCGAAGTTCGACCATACCTTCTGCACGTCGTCGTGTTCCTCCAGCGCCTCCATCAGCCGCAGCGCGGAGCGAACCTTGTCGTAGGGCAACTCCATCGGGGTCTTGGGGATCATCGCCAGCTCGCCCGCCAGGGTCGCGACCTCGCGCTTCTCCAGCTCTTCTTGGACACCCAGGAAATTCTCGACCGAAGTGAAGATCTCGTAGGCTTCGCCTTCGGTGGAGACGTCCTCGACCCCAAGCTCCAAAGCGAACTCGATGAATTCGTTCTCGCTCTGCTTTTCCTTCTCGATCGCGAAATAGCCTCGACGATCGAACAACCAGGAAACGGCACCGCTCTCGGCCAGATTGCCTCCGTGCTTGTTGAACAGGTGCCGAACTTCTCCTGCGGTCCGATTGCGGTTGTCGGTTGCGGCCTCCACCAGGATCGCACTGCCGCCCGGGCCGTACCCCTCGTAGACCAGCTCCTCGAAGGTCGCGCCGCCGAGATCGCCAGAGCCCTTCTTGATCGCCCGATCGATGTTGTCGTTGGGTACGCTGTTGCTGCGCGCATCGAGAATCGCCGAGCGCAGGCGCGGGTTTCCTTTCGGATCGCCGCCGCCCATCCGGGTGGCGACCGTGATCTCCTTGAGCAGCTTGGTGAACATCTTGCCCCGCCGGGCGTCGGTGACCGCCTTCTTGTGCTTGATCGTCGCCCATTTGCTGTGGCCGGACATTGTGCTTCGACCTCCGTGTCGTGAAACCCTTTGGCTCCGATTGGCTCCGATGCAGTCTACACGCTCGGCTCTACGGCTCGCGCCGGAGCGGCGAATCGGGCTGGAAACGGTCGGAGTAAGAACGCCTGGGTTCGGGGTTCAACCGCTGGCGGAGACTCCACGCCAAACCACACGAGCCTTCCGGCCAAACCACGCAGATTCGCGGCCAAACCACGCGAAACCACGCCAGGCGACTCAAAATGACCCAAAAGCGGGCGTGAAGCCACCGAGAAAACCCCTCGCGCCACCCAGACGACCGGTTATCTGACCCAGGAAGGCAGTCAAGGTGCCAACAAGAGGCGGATACCGATCGAAAAACTGCCTCGGCCGGGTCGGCTGGACGCTCGAACACCTGCCGAAAGTGTCGTCTGCGCGAGCCGAGCGGTATTCTGGGTGGCGCGAGGGGTTTTCTGTGTGGTTTCACGGGTCGACTGGGTGGCTTCGGCGCTTTTCTCGGTGGCTTCGGCGAATTTCCCGGTGGCTTCGGTGAATTTTCCGGTGGCGTCAGCGGAAGTTTCGGTGGCTGTCGCGACTTTTCCGATCGCTTCACCGTCCGGTTCGGTGACCGGAAAGCTCGCCGGCTAGGGAGCAGTGCCCGTTCCCGCGATCGGCCGCTACGCGGAGTCCGGCGCCCAGTCTTCCGGCTCGCCCTCGCCTTCGGGCCGCGCCGGTTCCTGCCCGGACCGTTCGAGGTTGCGAAGGACGACCTTGAGCAGCGCGGTGTCGAGCGCGGCGGCCTCGGTGGCGCGTTCGAGCAGGACGAGCGAGGCGAGTCCCTCGCGGGCGACGCCGACCGAGTGGAAGGTGGGGATCAGCTCTTCGGTGAGCAGCTTTCGGGCCTCGTTCGCCCGGCCGCGTTCGACGAGCCGCACGGCCAGGTCGAGACCGACGAGCGCGGCCTGAAACGGCAGGCCGAGCTGTTCGAACTGCGTTCCGCATGGATTTCGCAGGCCAGGTCGACGCCCTGCGCTTCGTCTTCGTCGCAGAACCCGCCCGCCCTCGGCAATCGCCGGAGCGCCTCGTCCAGCAGCTCGATGCCCATTTCCGGGTCGTCGCGACGCAGTCCTACTGGACACAGAAAGCCGCCGCCGACTGCCTACTCTGGGCGGCCACCCTGGTCCACCGCCGGCCGTAGGGCGTGTCGGGTCACGGAGGCGGCGGGAGCGGCCGATCCCACGCCGTTCCGCGCAGCAACTCCGGCCAGGGCACGTCGTCGGAGAGGATGTTGTTCGGGCTGCCTTCGAACTCGACGTTCAGGAACGCGCCGCTTCGGAACTGCGCTTCGGTCTGCTGCTCGTGGCCG
>JBBRUC010000270.1:0-7082 GCA_038248205.1 Thermoanaerobaculia bacterium | reverse complement strand
CGCCGGTCAGATTGAAGCCCGAGCCGATGTCGTCGTAGACCGCGAGAGCGGAGAAGGCTTTGCTCTGCTCCTGCCAGTGAAAGTAGCGCGTGGTCGAAACCGACTGCATCGTGCCTTGAGGAAACTTGCGCAGGACCTCGGCGAGCCGCTCGGGCTCGGGGAACGGCGGCGGCGCGAGCAGGACGCCATTGACCACCGAGAAAATCGCGGTGTTGGCGCCGATCGCAAGCGCCAGGGTGAGCACCGCGGCCACGGTGAAACCAGGGCTCTTGGCCAACAGGCGGAGCGCGTATTTGAGATCGTCTAGAAGCGAGCGCATGGATCAGACCCTCCCGGCTTGTCTTCGGTCACTACGCCGGACGGGAGGATCTGTTTCACAGCTCAGGGAGCGAAGCGGCGCGGGGTGTACCCTTCCAGGGCGCGGGCCGCGAGGCCGGGTTTGAGCACGTCGACCGATAGGTTTTGCCAAGAGTCGCCACTTCCTTCCGGCGGATAGAAGGTGAGCAGGTATTGGCTGCGCAGCTCGGCCAAGATGCGTCGATAGACCTCGGACAAATCATCGGGCGAACCCGGATCGGCCTTGAAGCCAGGGTTCAAGAAAATCGCGTCGCCGCCGGTCACCCGGGCGAGGCGTTCGAGCTTGTCACCGAGCGGCTCGCGCAGCAGCGATCCGGCCCGTCGCGCCGAGAGGCTGGACGAGAGGATCAGATAGACCGGTACGCCGCTCGCCCGCGCCGCCCGTAGACACTCGCCATAGGAAGTCGGATCTTCCTCGCCGACGCCGTCGGAGTAGACGACCAGGGCCTTCCTGCCGGCGACGGAGCCGAGTTCGCGCAGGCCGAAGACCACCGCGCTCCACAGCGCCGTACCACCGTCGGCGCGCAGCGAGGAGAGCGCACCGGCCACTCCCGCGAGATCGCGCGTCGGGTGCGAGACCAGTCGCGGCGTGGTGTCGAAGTCGATCAGCAACGCGCGGTCGCGCGGCGCGAGCGCCTCGAGCAGCAGCGAACGGGCCGCCCGCTCCACCCGCGGCAGCTTCAAGAACATGCTGGCGGAGGAATCCACCGCGAGCGCCAGGGTGAGCGGCAGGTCGCCGGCATCGGCGAACCCCGCGATCTCTTGGGCGGTGCCGTTGCGCCGCAAACGGAAGTCGGCCTGCACGAGACCGCGCACCGGATGGCCGGATTTGTCCGTGACGACCACCGGCACCTCGACCAGACGAACGTCCACCCGGTCGCCCGCCCCACCCGCGTTCATCAACACCGCGTCGTCGACCATCGAGCCGTCGGCCAAGCGCGCGGCGACGCGCAGAAATCCGACCGGACCGCCGCGCGGCACCGGCACGGCGCGCCGGAACGGCGGCTGATAGGCGGTCGCCGCCAGCTCGTCGTTCCAAAAGAACTCGACCCGATCGAGCCGCGCGTCCTTCGGCGTACGCACCTCCGCCTCCACCTCGACCGGCCCTTCGGCCTTGCCCGGCAACGGCCGGAGGATGCGCACGGAAAGGCCCTTGCCCGGCCTTCCGGCACCCGCCGGGCCGGCCGGCGGCGCCACGGTTACGCCGGTCACCTCCGGCGCGGCCTCCGTCTCCGGTCGCTCGATCAAGGAGGCGCCGAGCAAACCGGTGGCCGGATCGTCGACGATCAATACCCCGCCTCCGGTCGCCCCCCAGCTCACTACCTGTACGGTCGAGGACTCCTCGGTGGAAAGCCTTTCCACCGTTCCGGAAGGTGCCCCCAGCGGTTCGGGCGCAGCTAACAAATCGGCGAGGCGGGTGAATCGCAGCGTCGGAGCGCCTTGCGGGGTATCGATCCGCGCTTCGATCCGGGCCGGCTCTGCCGGTGTCGCCGCAATCTCCTCCGCTTGAAGGTCGAAATCGACGTCCAGGTCCTCGCCGGCCAGCAGCGCTCGCCCACGCGCCACCGCAACCTCGGCCGGCACGCCGGAACCGATCCGGGCCGGGGCGCGAACCACCCGATCCCCTTTGGACGAACGCACCTCGATCGCCGCCGAATCACCCGGAGGCAACGCCGGCCCCTCCCAGGAGAGCCAACGCCGCCGCGCCAGCGAAGCCACCAGCGCGCCGACCTCTGCCCGGCCGGTCGCGAGCTGGCCGCCGGTCGTCGCCGCCAGAAGGCGCAACGGCGCGGTCGGGTCGACGAGCGCAGGTAGGACCGCCGCCGGCTCGATCGGCCGAGGCGGCGCCGGAATGCCCACGCGAGCCCCGAGACCGCCCTGCGCCGGCCGGAGCGACCAGCGGCGGGGATCGGGTAGTTTTTCGTCCCCCAGACGGAGCACGAACACGGCCCAGCCGAGCTCCGCCGCGGCATCCGCGGTTGCCCGAGTCGCGCGATCGAGCGGCGGCGCCCCCGGCCGCCGAACGCCGTAGGCGGGGGCGGGATCGAGATCGTACCCATCGGTTACCAGCACCAACGCCCGCGGTTTCCTCGCCATCGCCGACCGTGCGGTCCCCCCCGACGCCAGTTCGTCCTCTGCCGGGCGCGCCAGCAGATCCAGCCATCGATCCTGCTGCCGCAGAGCGGTCCGCTCCTCGGCCGCTACGGCGTCGGCGGCGTCCCCTCCCGGTTGCTCGGAGTCACGACCCAGATCTCTCGCGGCGAAGCGGGCGCGGGCTTGGCGCAGGTCGTCGCGACCTTCCGCGGTCACGAACAGCTGGGCGAGCGCCTCTTCGAGCGGTGCTATCGCGCGGGTGGCGGCGACCATCTCCCGCGGCTCCGGCTCGGCCACCACCACCTCGACCTCGCCGAGGGCGACGAGGGCGGGCAGCTGTTCGGTCAGCGCATCGGCCGCGGCGCGAAGACTCGGCGTTCCGGACAGAACCCGATCGAAATAGAGGACGATCCGCCACGGCTCGGCCGAGCCTTCCGCCGGATCGCCGCCTTTCGAGAGCGGCGACAAGTCCGCCAAGGGACGCGCCTCCCCGTCGACCGTGAGCGTCAACTCTGCGAGAGAGAAGTTGTTGACCGGCCTGCCTTTGGCGTCGACGACGTCGACCGGAACGGCGAATCGCGTCGACGCCGAAACCGGCGAGGAGGACTCAGGCTGGGCGAAGACTGGAGCGACAAACAGGAGGGACAGGACAAGGAAACCGGCAGGCCACATCGTAGATCATTCTACCGCGAGGACATGGTATTCTTGCCTCCTATTCCAAAGGAGATTTCCCCGTGAAGAAGCCCGCGTTGTTTTTGGGCGCCCTGTGCGCTCTCATCATCGGTTTGCCTTCGATCGCCGCCGCTAAGAAAGCTGCGGTCACGGTGGTCAACAAGAGCGACTGGCAAATCCATCAGTTCTTCCTTTCGCCCGTCGATACCGACGAGTGGGGTCCGGATCAGCTCGGCGACCAGGTCATCGGAACGGGCGACTCTTTCAAGCTGACCGACATCGACTGCAGCAGCTACGACGTCAAGCTCGTCGACGAGGACGAGGACGAATGCGTCGTCGGCGGTGTCGACATCTGTGGCTCGGGACAGACCTGGACGATCACCAGCGATGACCTGCTCGACTGCCAGGTCGCCACGGAAGAGGGCGACGAAGAGTAAGAGTCGGCCTGGGGGCACCGCCCCTTTCAGCGAGACACCCCGGCGCCCCGATACCTCGGGGCGCCGTTTCGTTGGTGGGAGTCCGAGCGCGGACTTCAAACGCCTCGGGCGATGTCGGCGGACGGCGGGTCGGACGCAGCAAGACCCCCGGCTCCATACCAATCCACCCGCCGGGTGATCAGCATCACCAGCGCGAGGACCGGGAACAGGCCGACCGACCGCCGTCGAGGCGTCTCCCCTCCCCGTCACCACGATCCCCAACCGCCGCGGGTTGGGTCACGCAGATACGCATCTCGGTGGGAAGGCGATTTAGGATCAAGGAACAGCCAGCAGCGCCTCGACCGCTTGCTTGAGCGTACGCAGGTTCCCTTGCGTCACCTGCCACACGGCCTCCAGATCGACACCCATGTAGTCGTGAATCAGAACGTCGCGCATTCCAGCGATCTTGCGCCAGGGCACTTCGGTTCGGCGGCCAAGCATTTCGGGAGAGATTCGTTTGACCGCTTCACCGATGATCTCGAGCTGCCGGATCACCGAGTCTTGCCAGTGCGATTCGGCCATGAATTCCTCATGGCCAACCGCTGTGTAGCGCTCAACTTTTTGGATGGCGTCAAGAATATGCCGCAAATACAGCGAGTCGCGGCTCACAGCGGGATGGCATCCGACAAGACGCGCTCTCGGAGGTAAGGGGAAAGCGCTCGCTCCGTGACAACGTCTACCGAACGATGGACCAGCTCTTCTAGATCCAGTTTGAGCCCGACCAGATCGAGGAGAGACCGCCCCTGAGCGAGCGAGACGAGGAGATCGAGATCGCTATCCTCCTCCCCTTCACCTCGCGCCATCGAGCCGAAAACGCGCACGTTGTTCGCCCCGTGGCGACGTGCCAGATCGAGGATTTCTGCACGGTGTTTCTTCAGGAATCCGTTCATCTCAAGGCTAGCCTAGCAGTAGATCCGGCCGGGTGCATGCAGCTGACGCCTGTGGTACTTGGTGCCGTAGCGAACGGAGACGCCCCGACGGCCAGCACCCGGACAGGATCGTGGTGGGGTACTGGAGCGTCTCTACGCCCATATCAGGCGGATTGCATCCTACACCCCCACCCGCCGCCCACCCACCACCGTAGCCACCGCCGCCCCCCTCAGCTTCCAGCCGCCGAACGGCGTGTTACGCCCCTTGCTGCGGAAGGCCTCGGGGTTGATCGTCACCTCGCGGTCGGGGTCGAAAATCGTCACGTCCGCCAGCTTTCCGGGGGCGAGCGTACCCACAGGGATGTTCAGCGCGCGAGCCGGGCCGATGGTCAGCAGCTCAATGAAGCGCGACATCGAGATCAGTCCGGCGTGGACCAGGCGTTCCAAGCAGAGCGGCAGCGTGGTTTCGAGGCCCAGGATGCCGAACGGGGCGCAGTTGTATTCGACGTCTTTTTCGTCCGCGTGATGCGGCGCGTGGTCCGAGGCGATGGCGTCCACCGTGCCGTCGATCAGGCCTTCGATCAGCGCCAAGCGATCTTTCTCGGAGCGCAGCGGCGGCTTCATCTTGGTCTGGGTCGAAAACGAGCTGCGGGCGACCTCTTCGTCGGTCAGGACCAGGTGATGGGGCGTCACCTCGCAGGTGACCGGAATCCCCTTCTTCTTCGCCTGACGGACCAGCTCGAGGCTGCGGGCGGTAGACAAATGCGCCACGTGGTAGCGGCCGCCGGTGTCGTCTAGGAGGATCAGGTCGCGTGCGACCATCACGTCCTCGGCCGAACCGGGGATGCCTTCGAGGCCTAGCTTGGTGGACCACTCGCCTTCGTGCATCACGCCTTTGCCCGAGAGGTGTAGGTCTTCGGCGTGTTGGATCACCGGGATGTTGAAATGCTGAGCGTAGAGCAACGCGCGGCGCATCAGCTCGGCGTTCATCACCGGTTTGCCGTCGTCCGAGACGGCGACCGCCCCGGCGCCCACCATCTCGCCGATTTCGGCCAGCTCTACTCCCAGCAGTCCCTTGCTGATCGCGCCGATCGGATAAACCCGCGCGTAGCCCCAGCGCGCGGCCTCTGAGGTGATGTGGCCGGTGACCGAGCGGTTGTCGTGGACCGGGTCGGTGTTCGCCATGCAGGCGACGGAGGTGAATCCTCCCGCCGCCGCGGCGCGGGTGCCGGTCTTTACCGTCTCTTTGTATTCGAAGCCGGGCTCCCGCAGGTGGACGTGGATGTCGATCAACCCCGGGCAGACGATCAAGCCGGTGGCATCGATCGTCTCGGCGTCCCCACCTTTCGGCTCGATCCGCTCCGCGATCTCGGCCACTACCCCATCTTCGATCCGCAGATCGAAACGTCCGTCGAGCCCTTGGCTTGGATCGATCAGCCGACCGCCGTGAATCAATATCTCGCTCGTGGCGCTCATCGGTTCCCCTCCTCGTGCGCTCCGGACAAGAGGTAGAGGATGGCCATGCGGACGGCGACGCCGTTGGCGACCTGTTCCAAGATCACCGACCAGGGGCCGTCGGCCACCTCGCTGGAAATTTCCACCCCGCGGTTCATCGGCCCCGGGTGCATGATGATCGCGTCGTCCTTGGCGAGCGACAGCCGCTCCTTGGACAGGCCGAACATCTGGAAGTACTCGCGCACCGAAGGGAACGCCGTGCCTCCCCCCCGTTCGAGCTGGATGCGCAGCATCATCACCACGTCGGCATCGCGCAGCGCCTCTTCGAGCGAGTAGGCCACTTCGACACCCATCTTCTCCATCTCCAGCGGCATCAGCGTGCGCGGACCCGCGACCACGACCCGGGCGCCCATCTTGGTCAGCAGGTGGATGTTCGAGCGCACCACGCGGCTGTGGCCGATGTCGCCGACGATCGCGACTTTGAGCCCTGCGATCCGCCCCTTTTTCTGGAGGATGGTGAACCCGTCGAGCAGCGCCTGGGTCGGGTGCTCGTGCGCGCCGTCTCCCGCGTTGATCACCCCCGAGGCGAGCCTCCGCGCCAAAAGGTGCGGGGCTCCCGGGTGTTTGTGGCGGATCACGATCATGTCCGGCGCCATCGCCTGCAGGTTCAGCGCGGTGTCGATCAGGCTCTCGCCCTTATCCAGGGCGGAGCCGGAAGCGGAGAAATTGAGCGTGTCGGCCGACAGGCGCTTCTCGGCGATCTCGAAGCTCGACCGGGTGCGGGTCGACGATTCGAAGAACAGGTTGATCACCGTCTTGCCGCGCAGCGTCGGCACCTTCTTGATCGGCCGCTTGTCGATCGCTTGCAGCGACAGCGCGGTATCGAGGATCAACTGGATCTCGCCCGCGGAGAGGTCGGAAATCCCCAGCAGATCCTTCTTGGTCCAGCGGGTCGGCGGGGCGTTCGGTTCGGCGACCATCAGGCGACCGGCGTCCGTTCGAGGATTCGCACCCGCTCGTCGCCGTCGTCGGTCGAGGGGAAGGCGACCTCGACGACTTCCTCCGCGGACGTGGGGACCACCCGGCCGATGAAATCGGCTTGGATCGGCAGTTCGCGATGACCGCGATCGATGAGGACGGCGAGCTGCACCGCGCGCGG
>JBBRUC010000269.1:0-7082 GCA_038248205.1 Thermoanaerobaculia bacterium | reverse complement strand
GGCGGTCGAGACATTGAAGGGCGACCAGCACCGCCTCGGGAGTCACCGCGTCGAGCGCTTCGCGCAACGGCATGTGCACCGTCAGCAACGCCACCTGGAGATCGGGCGCCAAGAAGGCCATCAGGTAGTCGCGGCCGTAGCGTTCGAGGCCGCAGACCTCGGCCAGGTAGTCGGTGTGGCCGACGAAATCGGCGCGGTGAAACTTCGAGATCGAGCTTTTCGCGATCGGCGCCGTCACCAGCGCATCGACCGCATCGAAACGGGCGAGTTCGATCCCGGCATCGAGCGCCGCCATGGCGCCCGCCGCGTCGTGCGGGCCGGAGCGGCCGAAGGCGACCGGCCGGTTCGTGTCACCGACGGGATCGAGCACGGCGATCGGCCCGGCGGGGTCGGCGTAGGCGGCGAGATCCTCGCGGCTCGGTTTGCCGTCGAGGAAGACGAACCGTTCCCACGGTGCCTCGGGCAGCACCGGGCGCAACGCTTCGAGCGCCGCGCGCTCGGCGATCAGCAGCGGCTGCCAGGCGCGCGGGCTCGTGCCCGAGAGGAGCTTGAGGAGGATCTCGGGGCCGATGCCCGCGGGGTCGCCCTGCGTGAGGGCGAGGATCGGCGGGGAAACTCGACTTTCGAGTCCGCTCACTCCGCGACGACCCGGGGTGTCGCTGTGGACTTGCGTCGCGTCGCCCGCTGCTGCTCGCGCAGCTCTTCTTCCTTGAACAGGTAGCGGATGTGGTGCTTCTGGATCAGCAGGTTCGGCCCTTTGTGGCGATTCAGCTTGATCGCCCCCTTGTCGTACCACTCGATCCAGCCGCGCAGCTCCTCGTCGTTATCGAGGATTACCACCAGCGGCGTTTTTGCCGCCATCTGCTTCAAGTAGTAGAACTCTTCGGCGTTGGTCTGCTCCGGTGGGCTCTGCTTGCGGCGGAGGCTCCTGGCCGGGGTGTCTTTTTTGATCTCGTTCATATCAGGGCGAATCAGTTTTCGGATGGCCATATTGGCTTTCAAGCTCGAATCAGAGGGATCAAGCTCTCGTATCGTCGTAGTTCGGCAGCGGGGTCGACCGGCGTTCCGGGTTCTTCGTCTTGTACTGATCGTCTTCGTAGGCCAGGCAGCAGAGCAGGCGTCCGCATTGGCCGGAGATCTTCGATGGGTTCAGGGAGAGGTTCTGCCGTTTCGCCATCTGGATCGAGATCGGGCGGAAATCCTTGAGCCACGTGGAGCAGCAGAGGGTCCGGCCGCAGACGCCGATGCCGCCCAGCAGAGCTGCCTCGTCGCGCGCCCCGACCTGGATCATTTTCACTTTGACCGAGAAGCGCGCGGACAGGTCGCGCACCAGTTGGCGGAAATCGATCCGCCCCTCGGAAGTGAAATAAAACGTCGCTTTCTTGCCCGACAGCGCGAAATCGACGCGCGAGATCTTGAGATCGAGCTTGAGTTCCCGCGAGCGATCCTGGGCGAAATGCTTACCTTCGACCTGACTGGCCGCCTGCCGGTCGAATGCCGCGAAGTCGTCTTCGTCGGCCGGTCGCAGGATCGGGCGCGCGGAGGACTTCTGGCACGGCTTGAACACCGGCATCGGCGACTGTTCGACGTGGCCGAACGCGGGACCGGATTCGAGTTCTACGATCACCCTTTCGCCGCGGGCGAAGATGTGCCCCCCGGTGCCGCAGAGCGTGAGATTCGTCTCATCGCGGAAGCGGACGCCGACGAAGGTATCCTCCACCGCCGTGGACATTCCTTTGAACGAGCAACCGCCGCAACCGCTCATTTCGGGTCCGCCTTCGAAACTCTCGCTCTCGGCATCATCGCCCGGCGAGCATTGCAGGATGGATACCAGCCGTCCCGCGCCTCCAGGGTATCGCGAAGCCGGGCGCGACGACACCGTCAGGGCTTCGAGGGCTTCGAATCCATCCGAGCGCCTGCCAATTTGACCTCTTCGCCGCGGGAACGGCTTGTAGCGCAGTCAGCGCTAAGAAACTATCACGCGGGCTCGAAGCGCGCTCCGGCGAGTACCCGGCGGCCGATGTCGCTTCGGAACACCTTGCCCGGCCAGTCGATCGCCGGCACCGCCGCGTAGGCGAGATCGAGGGCAGCGGCAAGATCGGACCCGAGCGCGCAGACATTGAGCACTCGGCCGCCCGCGCTTACCAGGGTGGGGTTTCCTCCCTCTTCCGCCAGGGCCGTTCCCGCGTGGAAAATTCGGACGCCGGGCCGTTCGGCGGCTAGCGTGAGACCGCGGATCGCCTCGCCGGTGGTCGGTCGAGCCGGATAGCCAGGACCGGCGAGGACGAGGGCCACGGCCGCCTCGGGGCGGAACGAGAGGTGATCCCGGTCGAACCGGCCGGCGGCGCCCGCGGCGAGCACCGGGAGGAGGTCGTCTTCGAGGCGCATCAGCAGCACCTGCGCCTCCGGATCGCCGAAGCGGGCGTTGAATTCCAGCACCTGGGGCCCTTCGGGACCGATCATCAGGCCGGCGTAGACCACGCCGACGAACCGCCGACCCTCCGCGGCCATTCCCGCCACGGTGGGCTGTAAGACCCGCTCGACCACCTCGGCCGCCTGCTCGGCCGACAGGATCCCCGACGGGCTGTGGCAGCCCATGCCGCCGGTGTTCGGGCCGCTGTCGCCATCGCCGATCCGCTTATAGTCTTTGGCGGTTGCCAGAGGCAGCACCCGCTCGCCGTCCGACAGCCCCATGAACGAGACCTCTTCGCCGGGCAGGTACTCTTCAACCACCACCCGGTCGCCCGCGTCGCCGAAACGTCGTTCGGCAAAGATTGCCTCGATCGCCTGCTCGAATTCGGCCTCGTCTTGGGGCAAGAACACCCCCTTGCCGGCGGCGAGCCCATCGGCTTTCACCACCACCGGAAAGCCGAACGTCGCCTGGGCCGCCCGCGCCTCTTGGACCGAGTGGGCGAGCGCGAAGCGGGCGGTAGGGATGCCGTGGCGCGCCATGAACAGCTTGGCGAAGACCTTCGAGCCTTCGAGCTCGGCGGCGAGCCGGCTCGGTCCGAACACCGCGAGGCCGCGCTCGGAGAGTTCGTCGGCGAGGCCCAAGGCGAGCGGTACTTCGGGGCCGATCACGGTGAGGTCGATCTTTTGCGCCGCGGCGAAGTCGGCGAGGCGAGAAATCTCTTCGACCGGGATCGGCACCCGCTCCGCGATCTCGCCGATCCCGGGGTTTCCCGGTGCGCAATAGAGTTGAGTCAACCGAGGGCTCTGCGCCAATTTCCAGCACAGCGCATGCTCGCGGCCACCGCCGCCGACCACCAGAACCTTCATCCGTTTCGTTCTCCGTTCCGTGCGGCGGCTTGGAGCGCGGTCACCGCCATCGCGTCCACGATGTCCTCGACCGAGCAGCCGCGCGACAAGTCGTTGACCGGCCGGGCGAGCCCCTGAAGTAACGGTCCCACCGCGCGGGCTCCCGCCAGCCGCTCGGTCAGCTTATAGGCGATGTTTCCGGCGTCCAGATCGGGGAAGATCAGCACGTTGGCCCGGCCCGCGACATCGCTCGCCGGTGCCTTCCTCGTGGCGACGTCGGGGACCAGCGCGGCGTCGGCTTGCAACTCGCCGTCGACCGCGAAGGCCACCTGGCGCAAGCGCAGGATGTCGAGCGCCCGGCGCACCTTCTCCACGTGCGGGTGGCTCGCGCTGCCATGGGTCGAAAACGACAGCAGGGCGACCCGTGGCTCCTCGACGAGCAGTACCCGGCAGCTCTCGGCCGCGGCTTCCGCGATGTCGGCCAACTGCTCGGGCGAAGGGTCGGGCACCACCCCGCAGTCGCTGTAGATCAAGGACCGTCCGTCGGCAAGCGCCATCAGAAAGCACGAGGAAACGGTCGCCAGCCCCGGTCGCGGTCCGATCGTTCGGAGCGCCGCGCGCAATGTGTCGGCAGTGGTCGCCCGAGCGCCCATCACCGCGCCGTCGGCTCTTCCCGAGAGGACGAGCAGGTCGGCGAAATAGAGCGGGTCGTGAACCCTCTTGGCCGCCTCGGGCGCCACCGCGGCGGTCAAACCCCGGGCGGCGAGCCGCTCGGCGAGCAACGCTTGGAGAACCGGCAGGTCAGGATCGGCGCCCAGGTCGATTCGATCGAGGGCGATCGCCGAGGGCGGCAGGATCGTCCCCGGCGGCACGACTACGAGCGGCCGGCAGATTCCCAGCTCGACGGCCCGTGCCGCCGCGGCGACCACGCGCGGGTCATCCCCCTCCGGCAAGACGATCGTCGCCTGAACGGTCGCCGCGCGCGCGCGGATGGCTGCGAGAGGGTCGGTCATGGGGTGGGGGCGATATACAAGTTAAGGCGGCGGCAAGTATACCAGCGCCGGGGCTCACGAAGTGCGGCAGTGCGGGGGGCAAGGGGGGCAAGAACGCCACATTGCCAATCGTCTACGGTGAAGGCGCCGCCTCAGGGGAGTCGCTTTCAAGAAACTATCCAGCGTGGTGAAGAAAAACCGAGAGCCGTCGAGCCCCTATTAAGAGGAGGCGGAGGTGAGGAGGAGGAGGAGGTGAGGCTGTCACGCACTGGATTGCTGAACGCACTAGTAACCAAGAGTCATCAAAAGTAATTATCGCCGCATAGAGAAGGGGAGATCAATCTATGGAAGCCCTTGAGCTTGAATCGCTGCGAAGTCGCCTATCAGCAGTTGCAGAGTCCTCAAGGCGCTCACGGCTCGTTTTCATTTTCTCCATCATTGCATCTCTTGCGGTCTTGATTGGCCTCTACAACTCGTACCTGTCATGGTACAAGGGCTTTGCGCTTAAAGAGTCTTTCTCGGCCAAAGGTGACCAAGAAGGCGCAGGAGATACTGCTTGAAGAATGGATTAAAAATCAGACAATCGCAGTTCAATTCCTTGGAATTAGAGTGGGTACTAGCGACGCTGCAGTCTTGTCAAGCGTCGCTCTTTTCATCATAACTTTGTGGCTTTTCTTCTGTATTCGTCGAGAAAATCATATCACCGGACTTCTGCTTGCGGATACGGAGAAAATGGAACTCCCGGTGATGGAGTTTGTCTTTCAGGGGGTGACCTCGCAGATGCTGTTCTTGGATGCTACTGGGTCAGATGAGCCAATTATGAGTTTGGAGCCTCTAACGCCAACAGAACGAAGTGGCTTCTCGTTTGCTCGGTTTAGTATTGATTTTCTCTACTTCTTGCCGACAGTTACCGTTGGTTCCTGTGTAGCTCTTGATGCCCTTACTATTTTCGCGATGCGCGCCCCGTTTCGCTGGCCTCATCTTCCTCTTTATAACGTCATCGATCTCGGAGATATTTTATGGATAGTTGTGGTTGAAAGCATAGCTCTCGTTTTAGGAACTCTTGCCACTGTTATGATCTTTAGGATATTGAAATTTGAAAAGGCAACCCAGAGACTGATCAGAGAATACCACCGCCTTATTCGTCAAGGCTCCTCGAGAGTGGTATCTGGTTAGAAGTCAGAATCAGTCTGGTTAGCCCGGACTATGCATGAAGGTTTCGGTTCTCCTCATGCAAGTGTAGCTAAATAAGGTTTTTTCAGACAAGGGTAGGCACCGGGAGCTGTACCCCTGCGCAGCAGAGGTAGATGGTAGCGATGAGGGACTTTGCGGAGTGGAAGCCGTAGGCTCTGTGGCTGAGCAGTCGGATCTTGTTGTTGATGCCCTCAAGTCGGGCGTTGGTGAGGCCGGTTTGAATGGCTGCGAGGACGCCGTCGAGGTGTGTGCGAATCGTTCGGGCCAATCGGACGAAAGGTCGGAGCCGCGAGCGGGTAGCCCAGGCGAGCCAGCCTTTGGCTTCCTGCTCGGCTTGCTCGCGATCTGGAGCGTCGAGGAATTCCAAGAGGCTCTCTTTGAGCAGATAGCCCCGGTACAGCGGGGCGTTGTGCTTCTGAATCACCGAGAGCTTGGCCTCATCCTTGTCGGGGTTCGGCGCCGTGTCGGGCCGGCGCAGCAACGCCCAACGAGTCTTCTTCAGGGCGGAGCGCTGGTTAGGGGCAAGCTCTCGAACCAGCTCCCGCCGGACCTCGTCGAGAGCCTTCTGGGCGAGCTGAGCGACATGAAATTTGTCAAAGACGATCTGCGCCCCGGGCAGTGTCTCGCGAAGGGCTTTCTGGTACGCCGCCGACAGATCCATGGTGACGAGTTCGATGGAGGCCTGTCGCTCCGGTCCCAGTTCGCGAAAAAAGCCCAGGAGGGTCTCGGCGGACTTGCCTTCGGCCGCCCAGATCACCTTGCCCGTGTCATGGTTGACTACCACGGTGATGTATTGGTGGTGGTGGCGGTAGGCAATCTCGTCCACGCCGATGCGCCGCAAGCCGTCGAATCGCTGAGCATCGAGTTTCTCAGCCACCAGACGGCCGGCGATCCGGCCCACGGTCTCCCAGGACACGTGGGTCAACTTGGCGACCGCCGTTCGGCTCAAGCTCTGCGCGAGAAAGCCCACCACATCCTCGAAGGGTTGGGTGAAGTCGCTGCTCGGCCGTGCCCACGGGACCCGCTCCGTCCGTACGCTCTGGCAGGTTGGA
This sequence comes from Thermoanaerobaculia bacterium, assembly GCA_038248205.1. Lineage (GTDB taxonomy): Bacteria > Acidobacteriota > Thermoanaerobaculia > Multivoradales > UBA5704 > DASYKS01. The sequence goes on along the minus strand of JBBRUC010000269.1, from coordinate 586 downwards.
CAACGCAGCCGGCGGATCGGTCCTTCCAGGTAGGTGGGCATACCCAAAAGGGCCAAGTGACGCCAGCGTCGGGTCGTCTCCTCGAAACGACCCGAAACCGAGGTACCGCAGGCCGGACACGTCAGCCGCCGGAAGCTCCGCTGGAAGCTGAGAACCAGTGCGTCCCCCTCGAATCTGAGACCGCGGATCGAAAGCCCTGGAAGATGGAGCAACTTGTTCAGTAGAGTGGTGACTCGCACGGGGGCCTCCTGCTGGAGTGGGTTTGGCGATTCACCCCAGCGTATCCGCATCCGCGGTTCAAGGGGAAACCCCCCGTGCGATCTACCTTTCTTCGGATCAGGTCCGATTCCCGACAACGCCAACGAACGTCACGAGATGGTCAAGAATATGCCTGCCGGTGTCCCTCAAGTGGGGCCGGTTTAGCTACACTTGCATGAGGAGTGCCAAGGTTTCGACCGAGGGTGTTTTCGGAGCACCGGATCGCCGGGTTTTCAGTTTCGTCTGGTTTCGCTGGGTGATCGAAGCCCGAAAGGGCCTGAAAACAAGCTTGTCGTGAAGGCGGAGGTCACGCGCGGTACTTTCGGAG
>JBBRUC010000268.1:0-7114 GCA_038248205.1 Thermoanaerobaculia bacterium | reverse complement strand
GGGAACCCCGGCCTACTCTTGGTCCTATCCGCCGATCGGCCGCTGGGGAACCCCGCGCCTCGGCGCGGTGCGACCGTACCGATTCGCGCCGCCGACCCCATGGATTCCAGTCGCACGCTCCGGCGAGCCCGGCCGGGAGGTCGGCTTTACCTGGAAAGATCGGGTGACCGGACGCCTGGCGCTGCGGGTGACGCCTAAAGAAGCGACCCAGATCGCCGTGTTGCGGATTTTGGAGGATGGCGGTGACGGGACCGACGCCGCCGCGATCTCGGTCCTATTGATGCCGAATCAGAGCGAGTGGTTGGACTCGGAGGTGCGGCACATCCGGGCGGTGGAGGTCGCCGGCACCCTGGCGATCGAGCAGGCCCGGGTAATCCCTCCGGACGGTCCGGAGGATCGGGTGGCCGAGCCGCAAGGACCGCCCCGCGGCCTGTTCGGCCTTACCCCCCCGCCGCTACGAACGCCGGTGCAGGACGAAGTCGGGCGCGAGCTCGAGCGCCTCCCGCACCTCTGACGGCGGAAAGAATTCCAGCTCCCGACGCGCCGCGCGGGCGTACTCGGTCGCCAATTGCTCGGTCTCTTCGAGTGTCCCCGCGGCTGCCACCCGTTCGAGGATCTCCTCGGGCGCCACACGATCGAAGTTCCGATCGGTGAGCACCGACTCGATCCGCTGACGCTCCGGAGCGCCAAGCCGAGGCAGGAGCAAGAGAATCGGTAGGGTGAGCTTGCCCTCGCGCAGATCGGAGAGCACCGGCTTACCCAGCTCGCTCTCGCGCGCGGTGAAATCGAGCAGGTCGTCCACCAGCTGAAAGCAGGTGCCGAGGGCACGGCCGTAGCGGGCGAGCACCAGCCCCGCCTCGGGCCGACAGGGGGGGATCAGGCTCGGTAGCGAACAGGCCGCGGCGAACAGGTGCGCGGTCTTGCGGTCGATGATCTCGAAGTACTCGTCGCGCGAGAGGTCCGCGGCGCCCAGGCGGGCGAGCGCCAGAAGCTCCCCTTCGGTCATTTTGAGCGTCGCATCGCACAGGCGCTGCACCGGTTCGAGGTGCCCGTGCGAGAGCGCCATCCGCATCGCCGTGGTGTAGATCCAATCGCCGAGCAGAACGGTCTGGTTGTTTCCCCAGAGGTGGTTGAGCGTCGGCTGGCCGCGGCGAAGGGCGGCATGATCGATGATGTCGTCGTGAATCAGCGTCGCGGTGTGAATAAACTCGACGACCGCGGCGTAGGTGATCTCCTCCGGGCCGTCATGACCGAGCAGACGGGCACAGAGCAGCAGAAGCGCGGGGCGCACCCGCTTTCCGCCGCCGTCGGCAATATAGACGCCGGCTTGGTGGATGAACGGCACGTCCGACCCGAGATGGACCCGAAACACCTCTTCGGTCGCCGCGAGCTTGTCCGCCACCAGTCCGAGAAAGCGGGCGGGCGAAACCGGCGGTCCCTCGGCGGATCGGGGCTCCCGATGCAAGGGGTCGGCCGCCAGGTCGAGCAGGTGAGGATGGGTCGCCACGTCGTGTCCTCTCTTGGGTCTGCGGATCAAAACTTCCGGATCGGATCGAAACGGATGACCTCGGCGAGGCGCCCAGACTCGAAACGGTACGCCTGCCCGCGCTCGAAGTACCACCAGGTCACCTCGCGCCGGTCGGGATATTCGACGATGCGCACCTCTTCGGGCTGACCGAGCTCGGCAAAGACCCGGCGCTCGTCGTCGGATCGCACCTGCGCTTCGAACGAGCGGATCTTGGCCAACCGTTCGGCATCGCGGAGGATCAACGGCAAGGTAACCAGTCCGCCCTGCATCTGACGAGCCGAGAGGCTCTGGCGCTCAAAGACTTCGAGCCGCTCGCTCTTGCCCTGGCGGACCGCGACGCCGGCCTGTACCGCGAATCGGTTGAAGTAAGGATCCCAGGGCCACGTGAGGGTATATGCCCCCTGGCCGTCGGTATTCGCCGCGACGCGCCGCACCTCGTTTTCGCCCGGCCGCAGGCTCTTGCGCGACGCTTCGAGCACGATGCGAATGCCGCCCAGCGGATGGCCGGCGGTATCGGTCACCCGGCCCGAGATCGTTACCGGATCGCCGGTCGAAAGCGCCACAGCCGGCGCGGCCGACCCGAGCAGCGCCCCAGCCGCCAGACCAACGAGCGCGCGCAGCAGGCGCACCCGACGCCCTCGGAGCAGGACGGAGCCGCTCACAGCGAACGGTAATTGGTAAAGGTGAGTGGAACGTCTAAGACATCCGCGTCGAGGCCGCGCAGCATGGCGATTACGGTCTGCAGATCGTCGCGCGCCTTGCCCGAGACCCGCACCGTGTCGCCCTGGATGGAAGCCTGGACTTTGAGCTTCCGGGTCTTGATCTCGGCGACGATCTTCTTGGCGGTTTCGATCGGGATGCCCTGCTGGAAGGTGACCTGCTGCTTCGCCCTACCGCCGCCCGAGGGCTCGACCTTGCCGTAGCGCGCCGACTTCAGGTTGATGCCGCGCTTGACCAGCTTCGTCTTGAGCACTTCGAGCGCCTGACCGACGCTGAACTCGTCGGACGCGGAGAGGGCGATCTCTTCGCCTTCCAGCGTAAGCTCCGCCGCGGCGTGCTTCAAATCGTAGCGGGTGGAGATCTCCTTCGCGGCCTGCTGCACCGCGTTCTTGATCTCCTGAAAGTCTACGGTGGAGACGATGTCGAAAGAGTTTTCGGCGGCCATGATCGAGGTGGACCCTTAGCGGGGGAAGTATACCCGCTTGCTTGTGCCGGTGCGAACAAGCGGCGGGGGCCGGGGATTCCTGGGGGGAGGGGTATGGTTTCTGCCGAGGGAACAGCCCTACACTCGGCGCCCGAGGCGCCTCGGCCTACCGCTCATCGTCCCAAACGATCCCGGACGGCGGGGAGAAGGTGGTGCCGCGGCGCGGGATCTCGCGGTAGTCGGTGAGGTCGAAGCGGGTCTGATTCCCTTCGGCATCTCGGTACGAGACCTGGACCAGGCGGCGGTCGCCCGCGGCGCCTTTTCCTTCGACGACCAGAATCGCCTGTTTGATCGGCGAGATCTTCGCCTTCGGCGCGAGCGAGATCTCGATCCGGCCGTCGTCGAGCGGGCTCGCCGTCGCTTTGTAGCGCGTTTTGAGGTCGTCCACCCCGAGCAGCAACAGATCGAGCCCCGGCTCGGTCTTGCGATCGACCGCGTAGCGGCGGCCGGTCTTGTCCTTCGAATTCCAGGCCCAGGCATTACCGCCGCAGAGGAGGAAGCTCTTGGGGTACGGGTCGCGGTAGTCCCACCGCAGACAGTCGGGCAGCGCGAGAGCCAGCTTACCCGTCTCTTTCTCCCCGGAGGAAAAGCCGGTAGGCACAAAGGTCTGGGTAAAGGACGCTTCCAGCGTTCCGGCCTCCGCCAGATCCGCGCGGGCGGCGCGTAGAGTCTCCCAGGCATCCGGGGCGGCAGTTCCCTCGAGCTGCTTCGGCTCCCGGTTCGGAGCCGGTTTCTGGGCTGAGGACGGCAGCGGCGCGACCAGCGCCAAGGACAAGAGCAGGCTCACCTTCCAGTTCATCGCGAATCTCCGAGTCGGTCCGACACAATCGTCGGCAGGTTACACTGCCGGGCCGTGAGTCGTCTGTTTCTACGTTCGTCCCGCTTCGCATCCCGACCTGCCGCCGTCGGGGTCGTCGGCCTCTTCTTCGGCCTGATGCTCGGCTTCTCGGCTTGCAAGTCGCGGACCGCCGATGCCCCCGATGCATGGGAACGGCTCGACCTCTGGTCCGCGCGGCCGGAGATCGAGGTTACCCCGGTCGCCAATCGCTGGTTTCACCCGACGACCCAGAAGATCTCGTTTCTCGGCGCGGCCGAAGTGCGCGACATGGCGCGCGTTCCCGCGGCGCAGCTGGTCCATTTTCCGCATCGCCCCGCCGGCCAAATCCGCGCGATCGAACAGGTCGCCGCCTCCAAGGTGCGCTGGCGGGTGCCGCTCGGGCAGCAGCCCTACCTGTCGTTCGTGCCGCTCGGCTTCGAACGCTCCTGCGCCTGCCTCTTCCGCGTCGCGGTGAGCCCGATATCCGAGGGAGACGGAGACGGTGCAAAGACGCCGGGAGAGACCGAGATCTACCGCGCCGAGGCGCCGCCGATCCGGACCTTCGCGCCGCCGACCGTGACTATCGACCTTTCGCGCTGGGCCGGCCGCGAGGTGGACCTCCATCTCGAAGTGGTCGGCGCCGCCGATCGGCCCGCCGGACAGCCCTATCCCAGCCTGCTCTGGGGAAGCCCGGCGGTTTACGCCCGGCATGCCCTGCCGCCGCCGGCGGAGCGTCCGGCGCCGAACCGGCCGAACATTCTCCTGATAGGGGTCGATACCCTGCGCGCCGACGCCGTGGGCGCCTGGGGAAGGACGCCGAGCCTGACGCCCGAGATCGATGCGCTGGGGAAGGAGTCCGACGTCTTCCTGGATGCCTTTTCCGCGTTCAACGTCACCAACCCGAGCTTTATCTCGATCATGACCGGGCTCTATGGCAAGAACCACGGCGTCTACGATCTCGAAACTCCCCTGCCGCGAACGCACGTGACGCTCGCCGAGCACCTTCACCAGGCGGGGTACGCCACGATGGCGATTCTTTCCGCGAGCCACTTACAGGACGTCAATTCCGGCCTCGGCCAGGGGTTCGACGAGGTGACCCGGGCCACCGAGCACTTCGCGGGCGAACTGCCCGTCGACATGACGATCGACTGGCTCGCCGCGCGCGCGCAGCCGGCCGCTCCGAAGCCGTTCTTCATCTGGCTTCACCTGTTCGACCCGCACACGCCCCACACTCCCCCCGAGCCGTTCGCCTCGGGCTACGAGCCGAGCGCTCCGGCAGGACTCTCCCCCGTCGCCACCTGGGTGCCGTTCCGCACCCCCGGCCCGCGCGCCTTCGACGAGCAGGTGTTGGGAGCCAACAAGGATCTCTACGACGGCGAGGTCGCCTACCTCGACCGTCAGGTGGGACGACTGATCGATTTTCTGCGCAGCCGCAACCTGCTCGACGACACGCTGGTCGTCCTGGTCGCCGATCATGGCGAGAGCCTCGGCGAGCACGGCATCTCGTTCCGGCACGTCGGCCTGCACGACACCACGACCCACGTGCCGATGATGATCCGCTGGCCGGGCCGGCGCGGAGAGGGCCGAACGATCCACGGCCTAGTGCAATCGATCGATCTGTTCCCGACGCTGCTCGGTGCGCTCGGTCTGCCGATTCCGCCGCAGGATGGCGAGGATCTCAAGAAGCTGACCGGCGCGGGGCGCACCGGCCGCCGCGCGGTCTTCGCCGAGCACGCCGGAAGGTTAGGGCTGATGGTCCGGACGCCCGATTGGAAGTACATCCTGTCGAGCGGCAACACCCGCTTCTTCCCCGACGGCCCGTCGCTGTTCGACCTGCGCGCCGACCCGGGCGAAACCGTCAACCGCGCGGGCGAGGGACTGCCCCAGGAGGTCGAGCTGGAACGGTTGCTCCAGCGCTTCCTCGCCGACCGGCGCGATCTGCCGAAACCGACGAAACGCGGCGATCTCTCCCCCGAGGAGGAGAGCCGCCTGCGGGGGTTGGGGTATCTGCGGTAGGAGCACGATAAGGGCGCACACACAGGTGCGCCCCTACGGGGGTGGCGCTTGTAGGGGCAGACCTACGTGTCTGCCCACGTTTCCGCCCTACTTCTTGGCGTGGTCGTAGAAGCCGCGACCGCTCTTTTTGCCGAGGCGGCCGGCGAGGACCATCTGCTTGAGCAGCGGCGGCGGCGCGAAGCGCTTCTCGCGATACTCCTCGAACATGATGTCGGCGATGTAGAGCGTGGTGTCCAATCCGACGAAATCGAGCAGGGTGAACGGCCCCATCGGGTAGCCGCAGCCGAGCTGCATCCCTTTGTCGATGTCTTCGACCGAGCCCACCCCTTCTTCGAGCGCGCGAATCGCGTCGAGCAGGTAGGGGACGAGCAGCCGGTTGACGATGAAGCCCGAGTTGTCGCGCGCTGCAACGGGCTCCTTGCCGACCTTCCGGGCGAACTCGAACGCCGACTCGAACGCCTCGTCCGAGGTGAGGATCGTGCGCACCACCTCGACCAGCTTCATCACCGGCACCGGATTGAAGAAGTGGAGGCCGACGAAGCGATCCGGCCGCTTCGTGCTCATCGCGAGCTGGGTGATGGTGAGGGACGAGGTATTGGAGGCGAAGATCGCCTCGGGCTTGGCGATCTCGTCGAGCGCCGCGAAGGTCTTCTTCTTCTCGTCCACGTTCTCGACGATCGCTTCGACCACCAGGTCGCAGTCGGCAAGGTCGGAAAATTCGGTCGTGCCGGTCAGGTTCGCGAGCGCCGCGTCGCGCGCCGCCGCATCGAGCTTGCCCTTCTCGACCGCCCGGTCGAGCGAAGCGCGAATCCGCCCCATCCCCTTGTCGAGGAAACCTTGGTTTACCTCGCGCACCACCGTCGTCAAACCCGCTTTCGCCGCGATTTCGGCGATGCCGGCGCCCATCAGGCCACAGCCGAGGACACCTACCTTCTGAATTGCCATATCGATCCTCCGTAAGAGATGTCGAGATTGTCGCGCGGAACCCCCGGGCACCGCCCGGGGGCTCTTAGACTTTACCCGCTGCCGCACAAGGCGCGCCAGTCCGGCGAGGGAGGCCCGAGGGTGAGGGCCGCGCCGACGCGTTTACGGTGCCTTCTTCTCCGGCGTCGCCGCATCCGCACCAGTGGGGTATCCCGCGCGATCGGAGACGGCCCACATCGAATCGACCAGGACGAGGCCGTTGAAGACGCCATCGTTCGGCTGGAAGACCTCCAACGGGTTCGGATTCGGCGGGCTGGTCTGGAGGTAGGTCGAAGCGCGGCCGGCATCGGGCTTTCCGGGGAGAAATGACGGCCAGGCCGCGCGATGATGGCAGTTCATGCAGTTCGTGGTGATCGGATGCGACGCGGCCAGCTCAATGTACGGGTTGTAGGCGACCGGCCAGATCGGGCCTTTCGTTCCGGGCGGCGCGTAGTAGTTGTCGTTGCCTTTATTCTGCGTCGTGCCGTAGGTCGTGGTGAGCATGTAGTTTTGAAACGTCGTATCGCCTCCGGGCACCGTGGCGGGGCGATCACCGCAGAATCGGCTGGCGCTGCCCGTACAGGCC
>JBBRUC010000267.1:0-7141 GCA_038248205.1 Thermoanaerobaculia bacterium | reverse complement strand
GTCTACGGTCAAAACGGCGCCGACAAGCTGGTCGGCGAGGCCGGCAAGGACGACCTCTTAGGCGGTGATGGCAAGGACGACCTGTTCGGCGGTGACAGTGCCGATGTGCTGGACGGAGGCACGAGCGCGGACCTGCTCGACGGCCGCAAGGGCGCCGACACGCTCAGAGGCAAAGCCGGCGGTGACACGCTCAAGGGCGGCGATCGAAACGACACCTTGCGCGGTGGTGACAGCGCCGACACCCTCAAGGGCGGTGGCGGAAAGGACACTCTCAAGGGCGAGAAGGGCGTCGACAAGCTCGACGGCGGCAGTGGCAAAGGCGATGTCTGCAACGGGGGCTCGGGGAAGGATCGCAAGTCCGCTCCCCGCTGCGAGAAGCGAAGCCGCATTCCCTGATACCGGCTCTGAGGACGGCGGTCAGGGACCGAATCGATTTGCGCAGCGCTGGATCCGCCCGAAGTCCTGACTGGAGTTCTGAATGCAGTTGATCAGCCGCTTTTGACGCCTGCCGCCGACCCTCGTGACCTTCTGCTTGACCTCGGTGGGGTCGAGGCTTCCGCCCTGTCCGTTCGACTGGTCGAAAGCTTCGTTGATGTCCTCGAATGTCTTTTCGAGATTGCCGCTGATCCCGCCGCTTACGGTCTCGGTCGTATCCAATATCGGTCTGACGATGAAGTAATAGACCAGCGCCAGAGTGGCGGCTAGCACGACGATCCGCACGACGGCGTTGACCAGAGTTCCCCCGATCTGCATGTCAGCCAGCCTATCCGGAACGACCGGCAGGCATAATGAGTCAGGATGAAACCCAAGGATTTTCTGGAAATAGACCGGCTGCTCAGCGACGAAGAGCGGCTGATCAAGGAATCGGTCGCCCGCTACGTCAATGAGAAGTATCTGCCGGGGATCAACGAGCACTTCGAGAACGGCACATTCGACCGTTCGGTGCCCAAGGCCCTCGGGGACCTCAACGTTCTCGGAATGCACCTGACCGGATACGGATGCGCCGGATCCAGCGCCGTCGCCTACGGGATCGCCTGCATGGAACTCGAGGCCGGCGACAGCGCCCTGCGCTCCTTCTGCTCGGTCCAGGGTTCGCTGGCGATGTTCGCGATCTGGAAGTGGGGCAGCGAAGAGCAGAAGCAGTCCTGGCTGCCCGGCCTCGCCGCCGGCGAGAAGATCGGCTGCTTCGGCCTGACCGAGCCGGACTCCGGATCGGACCCGAGCAGCATGAAGACCAAAGCCGTTCGGGACGGCGACGAGTGGGTCCTCAACGGCTCGAAGATGTGGATCACCTCCGGCTCGATCGCCGATGTGGCGATCGTCTGGGCCGTTACGGAGGAAGGAGTCCAGGGCTTTCTGGTCGAAGCCGGCATGGAGGGGTTTACTGCGCCTGAAATGCACGGCAAGCTTTCGCTCCGGGCCTCGGTCACCTCGGAGCTGGTCTTCGACGACGTGCGGGTGCCCGACTCCAACCGCCTGCCCGAGGTCCAGTCGCTGCGCGGCCCGCTCAGTTGCCTCAACGAAGCCCGCTACGGGATCGTCTGGGGAGTCGTCGGTGCGGCCCGCTCCTGCTTCGAAGCGGCGCTCGAGTACTCGCTCACCCGTGAGCAGTTCGGTGTGCCGATCGCCTCCTTCCAGCTGACCCAGGCCAAGCTGGCCGACATGGCTGCCGCGGTCCAGCAGTCCTACATGCTCGCCCTCCACCTCGGACGGCTCAAGGACGAAGGGAAACTGACGGTCGAGCAGGTCAGCTTCGGCAAGCGCCAGAACGTCCGTGCCGCGCTCGAGGTCGCCCGCTCCGCACGCACGGTCCTCGGAGCCAATGGCGTCACGCTCGAATACCCGGTGCTGCGCCACGCCAACAACCTCGAGTCGGTCCTGACCTACGAAGGCACCGACGAGATCCACACCCTCTCAGTCGGCATGGCGCTGACTGGTATCGCTGCCTTCCGCTGAGTCGGCGGCTGCCTGGGGTGAGCCGCGCGCTGAGGCGAAGCCCTTCGGGCCATCTCAGCCGGCGCCGACTCCTCCGCCCTTGCCGGACCGCTTGCCCTCCCTGGGGAACTGCGGCGCGTAGCGGGGGAAAACCTCGCGGGCTAGCTGGTTCTTGAGCGTCCTTCGGGACCGGGGGAAGTTCTGGATCCGGAAGGCGTTCGGGCTTCCGAAGTCCTGGTAATAGACCATCATCCGCATAAGCTTGCGCGACCTGGTGAAGCGGAAGATCCGCTTGACGTAGCCGGGCTTGTCCTCTCCCCAAAGGCCGAACTCGGTCAGGGCCATCGGCAGCTTCTTCTGCTTGGCCCACTTGGAGTAGAAGCGCTTGAGGTGCTTCCAGTTGTTGTAGCGCGAGTAGAAGTCGGTGGCCACCCAGTCCACCCAGGCCCTGCCCGGCCAGTACTTCGCCGGATAGTTGGCCCTGACCGTCGGCGAACCGGCCGGCAGGGGGCTCCAGACCATCGAGACCGGCGCCGCATTGAGCTTGCGCGGCAGCTTGGCCTTGGTGCGGCGGTCGACCTTCGGCAGCCCGATGCGCTTGAGGCGGGCGTTGATCCAGCCGCGCTTGGTCCCGCCACGCACGATGATCGCGATCCGTCTGAAGGCCGCGCGATACCACTTGAAGGAGTAGGCACCGCCGCGAACGTTGCCGGCGCAGTCGACGCCGGCGTAGGGGTTCAGGCAGCGGTTGGGCTCGCCCATCGGGCGGATGTAGGTGCGGACCCCCTGCTTGCTGAGAACGGTATTGAGCCGGATCAGGTAGTCGTCGCCGTTGCCGAAGGCGATCGCCCTCGGGGTGATCAGTTCGGTTCCGTCGTCGGCCTTGGTGCTGATGTGGAGTATCGGCCTCGCGTTGATCGAGCGCCAGCGGGGCATCGCCTGGGAAAGCGTATTGCCCCAAGGGTGGAAAGTCTGGATTACCGCCGGCCGCTTGCCGACCGCCCGGGCGAAGGAACGGTAGCCCTCGGCGTCGCCAGTATCTGTGACTCCGAAGAAGACCTTGTTGCCGGGGGGCAGCAGCGTGGCGGCGTCGGCCCGGGCGGCAAGTCCGAGGAAGGCGATCAGCGCGATCCAGGCGAGAGCGCACGGAGTGAAGTATCGGGATTTGATGGAGGGCATAAGAGAGACAACCGGGCCCGGGGGCTCCGGTTGCGCTCCAAGAAGGATAGGCAGACTGCGCTTTGGCCCCTTTATGTTTCCTCCCGCTGCATGGCGGGTCGCAAAAAAAGGGATTTCCGGCTCCGGATCATGCGTTTCGGGTGAGGCTGGCTTGTCGCCAGCAGAACAAGCGGGCCGAGCAGGACGCCCAGGCGGCGCCGCAGCAGGCGCCCCCGCGGGCCGCAGCCGCCTCCGCCGCCGACCCCATCCAGCAGCTCAAGGAGCTCGGCAAGCTTCACCAGAGCGGCGTCCCTACCGACGAAGTGTTCGCGGTCCAGAAGTCGAGGATCCTCAACGGCTGACCCCGGCCCGGGCGGGCACGGGTGTCAGAATGTGGCTATGTCGCATCCCGTATCCGAAGCTGAGTTCGAGCAGATGGTCGCCGAAGCCATCGACAACCTGCCGAAGCAGTTCCGCGACGTGATCGAGAAGGTGGCGGTGATCATCTCCGACCTCGGAGCGGAGCACCACGCCTACGGCATGTACTACGGCGACGGCATGTCGCGGGACAACTGGGAGGACCGCATCGTGATCTACCGCGACACGCTGACCCGCGACTTCGGTCATGACCGCCGGCTGCTCGCCTCCCAGGTCGAACGGACTGTCCGGCATGAGCTCGGCCACCACATCGGCTTCCGTGAAGACGGCGTGCGCGAGCTCGGCCTCTGACCGGCTCGGACTCTGACCGGTCGCGATCCCGGCCGGCAGCGGGGCGCCGTTTGCCACCGGGTATGGTGGCCGCATGTCAAAAGCCACTCTCAACACCACCGCCGGACCGGTCACGGTCGAGTTCTTTGACGAGGACGCGCCGAAGACGGTCGAAAACTTCCGCAAGCTTGCTGCTGACGGTTTCTACGACGGCCTCTCCTTTCATCGGGTGATCAAGGGCTTCATGATTCAGGGCGGCTGCCCCCAGGGCACCGGCACCGGCGACGCGGGATACAAGTTCGACGACGAGTTCAACGAGCACAAGGTCGTGCGCGGCGCGCTGGCGATGGCCAACGCAGGTCCGAATACCAACGGCTCTCAGTTCTTCATCGTGACCACGCCGGCAGCCGACTGGCTCGACGGCAAGCACACTGTCTTCGGTGAGATCACCGGCGGCATGGGCAACGTCGACGTGATCGAGAACACCGAGACAGGCCCCAGCGACATGCCGGTCGAGCCCCAGATCATCGAGTCGGTCGAGCTCTCCGACTAGAAGTACCTGCCGACGGCCCGGCCGCTGACCGGGATCCTGGTTGTTACGGAACCACGATCCCGGTCGGCGCGGTCCGAGACCTTTCAGCCGCGGCCGTTTCGGCCGTTGACGCCGGTGTTCGAGTCGATGAAGATGATGCGGTCGTTCGGCTTGAGCGGCTCGCAGTCGGCCTCGCCGGGCCTGAGTACGACCTGCCGCGTGATCGCCTTGCCCTTGTCGTCGAGGGACTTCTCTTCCCTGACCACCGCGATCGCGGTCTGGTCGTACTCGGCCTCCAGGGCTTCGCCGGCCACGTTGACCACCCGCTCGTTGATGTCCAGCCCGTCGCCGAAGGTCAGCAGGTCGTTGACGATGCGGGCCGCGTCGGGTGCCTGGGCGGCCATGCCGAGGATACGACCGGCCGAGCTCGAGGAGACGATCACCTCGTCGGCCCCCGACGCGGCCAGCAGCTCTTCGTTCTTCTGCTCCCGGCAGGAGGCGACGACCGTGACGGCCGGGTTCAGCTCCTTAACCCGCAGGACCGTGACCACCGAGTCGTCGTCGGAGTTGAGTGCGACGATCACCTTGGCCGCCGACTCGATGCCGGCCGCCCTCAGGTTGTCGGGCTCCAGCGAAGAGCCGAGGACGCCGCCCGCGCCGGCTTCGTTGGCGACCGCCAGCGCGTCTTCGGACTCGTCGATCGCGACCGCGGTGCCGTCCGGATCGTGGTTCTTCAGGTACTTGAGCGCCGACTGCCCCTTGATCCCGAAGCCGCAGATGACCGTGTGGCCCCCGAGCTCCTTTTGCCAGTTGTGCCGGCGGATGTTGAATCGCGATCGATCAGCCAAGACCTGAAGCGTAGTACCTACCAGCAACACCAGGAAGACGATGCGGATCGGGGTCACCACCAGAGTGGTGATCAGGCGGGCTTGCTGAGTGGCGGGAACGATGTCGCCGTAGCCGGTCGTGGTGATGCTGACGGTCGCGTAGTAGAGCGAGTCGATGAAGGTGAGCGGCGCGTCACCCTGGGAGTCCGTATATCCGTCGCGGCCGATGTAGGTGATCAGGGTGACCAGCAATACGAGCCCGATCGCCACCAGGAACCGCTGCGCGATGGCGAGAATGGGGTTGTCGCCGATCCTCAGCAGCGGGCTCCCGCGCAGCTGGTTGAGCCGATAGCGGTCCTGGGGGAGGTCCAGCGGGCGCGGCGGCTCGCTATCTCCCGGTGGGTGTGGATTCGTCGGTGCCAACCCCCGCCAGCATAGAGCCGCCGCCCGCGAGGCCGGGATCGCGGCATCGCAGAGGGGATGCCAGATACCCTGAGAGGCCATGGATGATCCCCTCGCAGCCGGTTTCGAACCCGTATCAATCGACCAGTGGCGTGAGAAGGCCGCCGGAGACGATTCCGAAGCCAGCCTGACTACGGTTGTCGAAGAAGGGATCGAGACGAAGTGGCTCTATACGGGCGAGGACGCGCTCGCCCCCGACCCCGCAGGGCTGCCCGGGAAAGCACCTTTCGTACGTGGCACAAGGGCGGGTCGCCACTGGCAGGTCCGCCAGGAGCAGACCCACCCCGACCGCAGCATCGCCAACCGGGAGATCCTCGAGGATCTGAACGGTGGCGTCACCGAGATCACCCTGCGCTTCGGCGGTGACGCCGAGGCGATGATGATCCACAATCTCGACGACATCTCGGCCGTGCTCGAGGGCGTCCATCTGGACCTGGCCCCGGTTGCGCTCGACGCCGGCTCCGACGCCGTACCTGCCGCAGCGTTGCTCGCTGCCCACTGGCGTGAGACCGGTATCGCAGCCGACCAGGCGCTCGGCTCCTTGCGGATCGATCCGCTGGCTGCGCTCGCCCGGGAAGGATCGCTTTCCGTTTCGCCCGAAGCCGCGCTGGCGCAGGCGGCCTCGGTGGCAGTCGAGGTCAGCCGCGACTACCCGAAGGTGCGCGCTCTGGGCGTCGATACGTCCGCCCACGTCGAGGCCGGGGCCACAGCAGCCTGGGAGCTCGGCATCGCGCTCTCGACTGCTCTCGAATACCTGCGCGCCTGCGAGCAGGCCGGCCTCGAGCCGGGCGAAGCCGCAGCCCAGATCGAGTTCACCCTTGCGGTCGGCCCCGACCAGTTCCTCGAGACATCGAAGTTCCGCGCCGTTCGCCGGCTCTGGGCACGCCTGCTCGAAGAGTGCGGCGTGCCGGCCGAGCGGCGCCACTCGGCGACCTACGCCCGGACTTCCGGCCGCATGATCACCTGGGTCGACCCGTGGGTGAACATGCTCCGGGTGACCACAGCTGCCTTCGCCGCAGGTACCGGCGGCGCCGACGGAGTATCGGTCACCCCCTTCGACAGCGAGATCGGCCAGCCCGGCGACATCGGCCGGCGGATCGCCCGCAATACGCAGATCGTGCTTCAGGACGAAGCTTCGCTCGGCCGCATCGCCGACCCGGCGGCCGGATCCTGGTATGTCGAGAACCTCACCGACGAGGTCTCGCGAGCCGGCTGGCAGTGCTTCCAGCAGATCGAGGCCGAGGGCGGCGCGCTCGCCGCCCTGCGCTCGGGCTCGATCTCATCGTCACTCTCTGAGGCGGCCGACCGGCGCGAGGACGAGATGATCCACCGGGGCCGGGTAATGACAGGTGTGAACGAATTCCCGCTGCTCGGCGACGACAACACCGAACCGGTCGAAGTTGACGCCGAGGCTCTCGCCCGGCGCGACCGCGCCCGACACGCCGAACGCCCGGAGATCACCCGGCTCGAAGACCTCGAGCCGGGCGCTCTCGCAGCGACACCGGCGGGCGAGCTGCTC
>JBBRUC010000266.1:0-7174 GCA_038248205.1 Thermoanaerobaculia bacterium | reverse complement strand
GAGGGATTTGGGCGAGGCAGCCGAGCAGCCAAACGAGAGCGAGCGCGAGTGGGAGCGGCCGGGCTTCGACGACGCTCAGCCCGCGGGGGGCGATTACGTTCGGCCGACCGGGGGCTTCGACATCGCTCAGCCCCCCGCGGAGGAGTGGTTCGTTAGATCTCGTTTCGGCGGCAACCGAGGGCTGAGCGTAGTCGAAGCCCTCTGCCGGAGGCTGAGCGTAGTCGAAGCCCGGCGATACCGCCGGCAGAATCGCCACCGGAATCGGCCGCCACCAGGCGAGAGCGAACAGAAACTGGAACGCGACCAGCCACCAAAGAGCGGCGACCAATCCCGCCGGCAGGCGCTTGGGCCTCCGGGCAATCAACCAAACCCCGACGGCGAGCCCTCCGCCGAGCAGGGTGGCGCGGAGCAACGGCGCCGCGAATCCGGAGAAGCCCCCGAGGAGACCGTCGAGGCTCATGCGTCCCTCCGCTTCTCTTGCAGCTGTTCGACCAATCGTTCGAGTTCCGACAGCTCGCTCTCCGACACCTCGCCCTTTTCGGCCAGGTAGCTGACGAACGGCGAGACCGAGCCGCCGAGGGCGCGATCGACGAACTGGCCGACGAGGCCGCGCATCAGCTCGGCCGCCGGTTGCGCGGTGCGGTAGCGAAACACGCCGCCGTCGGGCTCGCGCTCCAGATGCCCCTTGGCGCGCAGCCGCTCCATCATGGTCAGCACCGTAGAGCGCGCCAGCTCGCGCGGCGCGCCGTACTCCTCGGCCGCCTCGCCGACCGACACCGGGCCGCGCTCCGCGAGGAAGCGCAGCAGCGCCATCTCCTGGTCACCGATCGACTTCGTGCTGGGGGCGAATTCGTGGCTCAAGGTGTTCTCCCGGCGGCGAATGGGCCGCGTCGCTTACATCTGTCGTCAGGAGGACGATAACCGTGACGACATCTGTCGTCAAGAGGTACGGAAGAGGGGAGAGAAAAGTTGCGGGGGTGACGTTCGATCAGGGCCAGAGCGTCCCCTCCGCGAGCGCGGAGAGGAATTTGGGCAACGGCCAGACCTCGATGCCTTCGGGGGTGCGCAGCTCGCGAGCGCCGGTGTAGACCAGAATCCGGCGTACGAGGTGAGGCAGGTCGCCGATCGCTTTGAGGCCGGAGAGCAAGCCCGGCGCGAACCGCTCGCCAGCTTTCACTTCGAGCGCCAGGTACTCGCCGCCCCGCTTCAAGAGGAAATCGACCTCCGCCGATCGCGTCTCGGCCGGCGACCAATAGGCGATCTCGTCGAACAGAGACCCCACCTGGCCGTAGGCGCGGAGCAGCATGTGGATCCACCCTTCGAACAAGGAACCCGCCTCCTCGGAGGAGACGGTACCGGTCTGCTTCTTGATCGCACGGACCAGACCGGGATCGAGCCAGTAGAGCTTCGGGTGCTTTCGTTCCCGTACCCGCAAGCGCGTCTCGAACGCCGAGAGCCGCCAGGCCAGGAGGGTGTCCTCAAGGATCTCGAGATACCCCTGGACGGTCGTCCGCGCGGTTCCCGAGTCCCGGGCGATCCCGGAGACGTTGATCACCTGGCCGTGGGCCAGAGCGGCGATCGGCAGAAACCGAACGAAGCCCGGCAGGTTCCGCACCACCGCCTCGCCTCGGATCTCCTCGCGCAGGTAGAGCTGTACGTACGCCGCCAAGGTCGCCTCCCGCTCTTCGGCGGCCACCACCAGCGGGATGCTGCCGAACTGCAGGGTGCTCGGCAGATCGAACGCGGCCCCCAGCTCTTCCGGCACGAAAGGGAACATCGTCCGCCATAACGCCCGGCCGGCCAAAAGATTGGTCCCCGCGGTCTTGAGCTTCCGGGCGCTCGACCCAAGCAGGGCGAAACGAAGATCCAGCTCCTCGATCGCGCGATGTACCTCGTTCAACAGCCCGGGAATCCGCTGGACCTCGTCCACGACAACCCAGCTATCCGGTTGTAAGGCCCGCAACTCGCTGCCGAACAGCCCCGGGTCGGAGAGGTAGCCCTGAAACAGCCCTTCGTCGAGAAGGTCGAACCGGTGCGCGCCCGCGAACGTCTCACGCGCCCAAGTGCTCTTCCCAACCCCACGGGCACCGAACAAGAAGAAGCTCCCCTTCGGGGCAACCGTGATCCGCTGAAGTACCGATTTGACCATGTCGCCGGCATTTTACGCCGTAAAATGCCGGGATGGTGTGCTGTGCCCTCAATGGGTTGGGTGAAGTCGCGGCGCGGTCGTGCCCACGGGACTGGCGCAGCAGGCCGTTCAGGATCTCCCGGCCAACTCTCGCCGAAAGTCTTCGGTCTCCATTTCGTCGCTGAGCTGGTTGAGCCGGTTGACGTCGATCCCGGGTCGAAAACCGTAGGCTTTCGCCTTGACGACGAAGCGTGGCAAAGGCCGCACTGGTTTGTCCGCAGTCCTCAAGCCTCGTCGTAGCGCGGAATTCACCACGGCCTTGAAGCTTTCCCCACTCTTGCGTGAAGCTTCGTGAAGCTCGCGGGCGATATCTTCGTCGAGGGTCAGGGTGGTACGCATGTAGGCATCATGATGCCTTAGCTTTTCAGCGTCAAAATGTGATCGGTCTTGAGGGGTCTTGAGGCTGCGTCCGGAGGCTCTTCGCCGTGGATGCGATCTCGCCGGAAGATCGAGCGAGGCATTTCAGAACCGCCAACATTCGAGCGTTTGTACCACCAGGAAGCGGTTAGCGCTACTATAGTGACTCTAATTGAAGTCCTTGGTTCCGCAGGAGACCCTCGCGATGGACAGGTTTTCGCTCAAAATTCCCGAACAGGTCGCCGCAACCTTGGCGGGCCGGGTCCGCGCGTTGCGCCTGGCCCAAGGGTGGAAGCAGGCCACGCTCGCCGAGCGTTCGGGAGTGAGCCTTGGCTCCCTGCGACGTTTCGAGGATTCGGGCAAGATTTCGCTCGATAGCCTGCTGCGGCTCGCCTTCGCTCTGTATCGGCTGGATGATTTCGACGAGCTGCTCAAGCCGCCGCCTGCCACGTCGATCGCCGAATTGCAGGCGGCCGAGGTGCGACCCGAGCGGAAGCGGGGGCGAGTATGAAGGCGTTGGAGGTTCGCCTCCGCCGCGAGCCGGGCCAGGAGCGCGTCGTCGGCCGGTTGGCCGAGGCCGGGTCGCGTTCGGTCGGCGGCGCGGCAGGGGGAGTGGTTTTCGAGTACGACCAGGAGTTCCTGCGCGATCCACTCTGGCTGTCTCCCTTCAAGCTGCCGCCGCAGGCGGGCCTGATCGAGCACCGGGATCGCGAGTTCGGCACCCTCTTCGGCTTGTTCGACGACTCGTTGCCGGATGGTTGGGGGCTGATGTTGATGGATCGGTTCTTTCGCCAGAGAGGATCGGTATTGGCCGAGGTGTCGGTCCTCGATCGACTGGCGTATCTCGGTACTCGGACCATGGGGGCGCTCACCTATCACCCGCCGACCGAGCCCGCGGACCCGACGGCTCGAATTCTCGATCTGGCAGAAATGGCGCGGGCGGCTGAGCAGGTGCTCGAGGGGTCCGCGGCAGAGGTCCTGCCGATGCTTCTGCGGGCCGGCGGCAGTCCGGGCGGCGCGCGGCCTAAAGTATTGGTCGGTTTCGATGGCAGCTCGATCCTTTCCGGGGAGGACGACCTGCCGCCGGGTTATGCGCATTGGATCGTCAAGTTCCCTGCCCGGCACGAGGAGCCCGACGCGGGAGCGTTGGAGTTCGCCTACGCTCGGATGGCAGGAGAGGCGGGCCTGGCGATGCCGCCCTCACGGCTGTTCGAAACGGCAGGGGGCGAAAGGTACTTCGGGGTGGAGCGCTTCGATCGGCAGGGGAATCATCGCTACCATGTGCAGACCTTCGGCAATTTGATCCACTCCAATTTCCGCATCCCCAACTGCGACTACGGGCAGCTCTTGGAGGTTACGCGGATCTTGACCCGGAACCACGCGGACGTACTGGAATGCTTCCGCCGGATGGTCTTCAACGTCCTCACCCACAACCGGGACGATCACGTAAAGAACTTCGCATTCCGGATGGCCGATGATGGTACCTGGGAACTGGCGCCGGCCTACGATCTGGTGTTTTCTCCCGGCCCCGCGGGGGAGCACACGATGACCATCGCTGGAGAGGGAAAGGCGCCCGCGCGACGGCACCTTCTGGAATTGGCCTCTCCGGCCGGGGTTTCCAACTCCGAGGCCGAGTCGATTTTCGGCGAAGTGGCGTCGGCCGCGGAACGGTGGCGCTTCCATGCCCGTGCGGTCAGGGTAGGTAGCCTCGTCGCCGGGAAGGTGGAAGAGGCCATTGCAGAAGGTTTGCGCCGGCTGTAGAAGGGGTGTTCGAAGTACGATTCCCCCAATCAAGCAGCCCTTGTCGGAGGACGACCGAAATGCCCACCACCACTCGATCGATCGCCATCGTTTCCTTTTGCGGCGGGGTGTTGCTCCAAGTTGTTGCCGCCCGGGCCGCGGTCACGCAGGTGCATCCGGATGGTTTCCTGATCACGATCTCGCAGGCGATAAAGGCACCTCCGGCGGCGGTGTACGGTGTTTTGGGCCAGGTGGGGAATTGGTGGAGCCCTGCCCACACCTGGTCGGGGGATGCTAAGAATCTCGGTATGCCGCTCGAAGCCGGTTCCTGTTTCTGCGAGCGCTGGCCGGCAGGGAGTGTCGAGCACGCGCGGGTTTTGTTCGCGAAGAAGGACGAGATGCTTCGGCTGCGTGGAGCGCTCGGGCCGCTCCAGGCGATGGCGGTGACGGGCGTTTTGACTTTCGATTTGAAGCCGACCGAGCAGGCGACGCGGCTCGAGGTGACTTACCTGCTGAACGGTAGCGCTTCCCAGCACCTGGACGCGATCGCCCCGGCGGTCGACAAGGTGCTCTCCGAGCAGGTGGGGCGGCTCAAGAAATTCGTCGAGACGGGCAAGCCGGAGTAGCCGGAATCGCTGTCGACCAATCCAAGAGCCCACGGGCGGCTGTGGGAGCCGCCCGTGGAATGACTCAACCGGTTCCTACCGCACCAAAAACGTCAATCCCAGATTCGCCACCGTCTTTTCGGTCTGGTCGCCGTCGAGGCTGTCGGCGACGGGAATCTGGAACGAGAGACGCCCGACCAGGCCGTGGCCGAAGTCGGCGGAGAGGCGGGGGGAGAGGTAGAGCACGGAGCCGCCGGTGTTTGGGTCGAACCCTTCCTCGGCGCTGATGCGGTCTTGGCCCGCGTCGCGGTAGTTGGCCTCCAGACTCGCATCGAAGCGCTGGCCGAGCTTCCTCTCGTAGCCGAAGTTGAGCAGCCGCACGTCGCCGTAGCGGTAGCCGAAGTCGTTCGTGCCCATCTGGCGGAACTGGAGCGATCCGAAAAGCGCCGACTGCGAATCGAGGAGGTACACGCCGGAAAAGCCTCCGAACCAGTCGGTCGAGCCGGTGCCGCTTTGCAGGTGTTCTTCCACCCGCTCGCCCCCCTCCCGGATGTTGTTTTCGCCCCAGGGCGTCTTCACCCCGCCGACCGCGGAGATCCAGGCGCGGCGGCCGAGGTCGCCTTCAAACGGCGAAGACCAGAGCCGGAACAGGGCGTAAAACTCCGGATCGGCCAGGCCGCTTGAGGTTTCGCTGCCGCTTTCGCCGATGGTTTCGAGCTTCCGATCGCTCCACGGAATGCGGGCGACCAGATTGAGCCGATCGAAGGCATACGAGAACGTCGCGGTCACGCGCCGCTCGACCTGGCGCTCGTGACCGACTTCTCCTTCCTCGTCGTCGGTGGCCCCCTCCTCGTCGTGCTCGTGGGAGAGTGCCTGTTCTTTTTCGAAGCGCTCGCCGTCGATCGCGATGCGGAAGTTCCCCTCGGCGTAGACGTCCGTGCCGAGGGCGTTGAAGGTCGGGTCGCCGCAGCGGCACATCGAGCACGCGTGGGCGGGAACGGCGAAAGGTGGGGAGAGAAGCGCGATCGCGCCGAGCGCGAGCAGGGCGAAGCGACCCGGGGCAACCGCGGGGCGCGAGAGTACTTTGAACATGGAGATCTCCTCCGAGTTCGAAACCGTTGAACGGACCCCTGGCGCTCTTTGGCCGGACGCGGATGTCCTGGCGAAAGCGCGAGGGAGCTTGAGGTTCAGGCGGCGAGGGAGGAGAGGGGGCGCGGCGGAGGGGTGAGCGGGTCGAGCGGGGGGGCGCTGGCGGGGCGAAGCGTCGCAAAATACGGCAACCCGGCGGGATCGAGCGCCGGAGATGCGCCTTCCTCCGCGCGTCGAAGCGGCAAGGCGGGGCGCTCCGGAGAGTTCGCGCGGGCTGCGGTCAGCGGGTGCCGAAGGCCGCACCGGTTGCCGCCCCGTTTCAGCGCGCACGAGGCGCCGCGCGCCGCCGCGGTCTCGTGGCGGCAGAAGCAGGCCCGGCCGCAGCAGTCTTTCGCCGCCACGGCAGGGGCCGAGGCGAAGATCGCGGCGAAGAGGGCGAGGAGCGTGAGGGCTCCGAGGAAACGGCGAGGCACGAAGGCGATTATAGCGCCGCCTCTCCTTACCGAGGAATGACAATCGATCGAGAGTAGGCGCCGTAACGGCGCTGCCGGTCGCCTGCGCGGAACTAGAGCGAAAACTCCACCACCACGGGCGCATGGTCGCTGGTGCCGTAGTCGGCGATCACGCCGCTCCGGGTCGCGGAGCCGGCGACCGCATGGCTCGCGGTGACGTAGTCGATCCTCCAGCCGATGTTCCTCTGCCTGAGATTCCGCCAGGGCGCCCACCAGGTGAAGAGGTTGTCGTTGTCGGGATCGAGGGCGCGGCCGATGTCGGTCAAACCGTGGGCGAGGATTCCTTCCAGCAGCTCCCGCTCTTCGGGGCGGCTGCCGATCTGGTTCGGTTTGCGCTCTTTCGGGTGGATGTCGCGCTCTTCGCGCGCGATATTCCAATCGCCGCAGAGAAACGTCGGCCGGGAGCCTTCGCGCAGGGTGCCGGCCCAGTCGCGCATGCCTTCGAGGAAGGCGATCTTTGCCGGATAGTCCTTGCCGCCGTTCGGCACGTAGATCGAGGCGAAGAACATTCCCGCCGCCTCGGCGGTGACCACGCGGGTCTCCATGTCGAACGCCGGATGCTCGAACCGGGGCGGCTCCGGGAAGCGCGCCTTCCTGAGCAGCAGGCTGACGCCTGAGTAGCCGCCGGCGCCGTGCCAGAACGACCAGTAGTCCGGGTGCTCGGAAAGCAGGGTGGGTACCTG
>JBBRUC010000265.1:0-7290 GCA_038248205.1 Thermoanaerobaculia bacterium | reverse complement strand
CGTCGAGATCGGCGGCGAGCGCCTGGAACATTCGGCTCGCGGCGCCCGAGGCGGGCACCAGCTTCGAGACCCGCCCCTCGCGCGCGACCGTTCCCGCCTCGCGGATCAGGTTGGCTCGTTCTTCCTCTTCGATGCGGTGGATGCCATCGCCTACCGAGCAGGGACGGAGGACCTGGGCGGGCGCGGGCGGATGGCGCAGCCGTGCGAGCTGGCGTTCCGCCTCGGCGGCCGGAATGCCACGGGCCCGAAGCTGCCCGAGATCGTCGGTGGAAAACTCGGTCATCGGTCCATCAGCCGACCAACCGATCGCGGATCTCGGCGAGCGTCGGCGCCTCGGCGTCCTTGGGCGATAAAAGCGGCTCGGTCGAGAAGGGCCAGTCGATACCGATTTCCGGATCGTTCCACAGGATGCCGATCTCGTCGTCGCGCCGGTAGAGGGTGGTGCATTTGTAGAGAACGTCGGCGGTCTCGGACAAAACCGCGAACCCGTGGGCGAACCCGGTGGGCACCCATAGCTGATGGCGGTTCTGGGCCGAAAGAATCGCCCCCACCCAGCGGCCGAACGTGGCGGAGGAGGGGCGAATGTCCACCGCGACGTCGAAAATCTCCCCGGCGAGCGCGCGGACGAGCTTGCCTTGCGGATGGAGCCGCTGTGCGTGCAGGCCGCGCAGCGTGCCGTGGATCGAGTGCGATTGATTGTCCTGGACGAACGGCTGGTCGATGCCGCCTTCGGCGTATTTCTCGGCGTGGTAGGCCTCGAAGAAGTGGCCGCGGTCGTCGCGGAAGACGTCCGGCTCGACGATCAGGACGTCGGGAATCTGCGTCGGGATGAATTTCATGGGCGAGATCCTATTGCGCTAAGCCCAGGCGCTCGCGGCCGTAGCTCGATTGAATGGCGGCGCACCAGTCGCGGTGGCCGAGATACCAGCGGACGGTTTCGGCGAGGCCGGCTTCGAAATCGTGGCTTGGCTGCCAGCCCAGCTCGGTGCGGATCTTGGTCTCGTCGATCGCATAGCGCCGGTCGTGACCGGGGCGGTCGGCGACGAACGTCTTGAGGTCGGCGTAAGCCGAAATCCCTCGCTCGCGAAGTGCCGGATTGTCCGCCGCCGGCCGCTCGGCTTCGAGGGCGGCGCACAGGGCGTCGACGATCTCCAGGTTGGTCCGCTCGCTGCGGCCGCCGAGGTTGTATTTTTCGCCCGGCACGCCGGTCAGGAGCACGGTGAGCAGGCCGCGGCAGTGATCCTCGACGTAGAGCCAATCGCGCACGTTGCCACCGTCGCCGTAGATCGGCAGGGGCTTTCCTTCGAGCGCGTTCAAGATCATCAGCGGGATCAGCTTTTCGGGAAACTGATAGGGGCCGTAGTTGTTCGAGCAGTTGGTCAGCAGCGTCGGCAGGCCGAACGTCTCATGGTAGGCACGCACCAGGTGGTCGGCCCCTGCCTTCGAGGCGGCGTAAGGGGAGTTGGGCGCGTAGGCGGTGGTCTCGGTGAACGCGCCTTTCGGTCCCAGGCTGCCGTAGACCTCGTCGGTGGAGACGTGGAGAAACCGGAACGCCTCGCGCTCGGCGGGGGACAGCTCGCGGTGCAGGTGCCGCGCCGCGGCGAGCAGCTCGAAACAGCCCGTGACGTTGGTGCGCACGAAGGCGCCCGGGTCTTCGATCGAGCGATCGACGTGGCTTTCGGCCGCGAAGTTGAGGACGGCGGTGGGGCGGTGCTCGGCGAATGCGCGCCGCACGGCGTCGCGATCGGCGATGTCCCCTTGGACGAAGGCGTAGCGCGAATCGGCGGCGAAGTCGGCCAGGTTCTCCGGGCGCCCCGCGTAGGTCAGTTTGTCGAACACGATCAGGCGGTCGAGTCCGGGAACGGTCGCCGGGTCGAGCGCGAGCCGCACGAAATTGGAGCCGATGAATCCGGCTCCGCCGGTAACGAAGAGAGTATGCATTAGGGAGTCCTCGAAAGCCTCGGGAGCGAAACGGGGCGGACGGAGGGCAAAGTATAGCCGCAATGGCCTTTAGCGTCCGCCGCCCGGGTAGTGTCCTAGCTTGAATCTGCTCGGCTCTTTCGTGTGCGCGCCTTTGGCGCTGCCAGTCGCCTGCGCGATTCAAACTAGGACCCTACCCGGGCGGCGAAGCGACTACGCCAGGCGGCGATGCGGATGCCGTAGAATCGGCCGACCGCGGTAGTTCCTCTCATCCCCCCTAGGAGATTCACCCTTGCGCCTCGACCACGCCGCGATTCTCGCCCTCGTCCAAGCGATCACCGAGTTTCTGCCGATCAGCTCCTCCGGACATCTGATCGTGATGCCCCGTCTGCTCGGCTGGGTCGATCAGGGGCTCGAATTCGACATCGCGACCAACACCGGGACGCTGCTCGCGGTCATCGCGTTCTATCGCCGCGAGTTGCGCGATCTGATCGTCGGCTTATTCTCCGGCGCGGAACTCGAAGGGGAAGTATTCCAACCGCGCCGCCTGGCGCTCCAGCTGGCGGTCGGGACGATCCCGGCGGCGATCGCGGGTCTGCTCTTTCACGACCGCATCGCGACCGTGGCGCGCAGCCCTCTACTGATCGCGGTGAACGCCGCCTTCTTCGGCGTGTTGCTGATTGCCGCGGATCGGTTCGGCCGGCGCGAGCGGGGGATCGCGGATCTCACCTGGGGGGATGTCGCCCTCATCGGCTTCGCCCAGGCGCTGGCGCTCAACCCGGGGACCTCGCGCTCCGGCATCACCATCACCGCCGCGCTCTTTCTCGGCCTCGCCCGACCGGCGGCGGCGCGCTTCTCGTTCCTGCTCGCGATCCCGATCGGCATCCTCGCCGCCGGGCATTCAGCTCTCGGAACGGTGCTCCACGGTACCGCTCCGGAGGTCGGCTGGCCCGCCACCGCGGTCGGCATCATCGTCTCCGCGATCGCGGGCTACATGGTGATCGGCTGGCTCCTCGCCTGGCTGCGCCAGAGAAGCCTCCTGATCTTCGGGATGTACCGCCTGCTCCTGGCGATCCTGATCGTCGGGATGTTCTGGCACTAAAGGCCCCGACCAAAAAAAGGAGGAGCGCTGTGGCGCTCCTCTTGGGAGGGATGAGAGGAGGATCTTGCCTCCCCGCAGGTGAAGCTTGGCAGAACTAATAGCTAGTTGTCAATATGCAAACGCAAGGGCGCCTGCGATTCTTACTTGCCGCCGAGGACCGCCTTCTTGAAGTCCGCTCCGGGGCCCGGATCGCTGCCGATCCAGGTCGCGACGATCGCGTCCGACGTCGCCTTGCCGGGGAGCGTGCCCTTCACTTTTCCGTTGACGGTGAGGGTCGTTCCTTTGCCCGGGACGTAGACGAGCGACATCTTGTTTCCCTTCGGGATGTCTTCCATCCAGTCGCAGAGGGTCTTGAAGTCTTTGTTCACCTGGGGACCGGCGTTGGGGGTGTTCTGCTCCAGGCCTTCTTCCCAGGCGTCGCACATCTGCTTTTTCGAGACGCTGTAGAGGAAGTGGAACAGGGTCTCCCGCGCAGTGTCGGCGGCGAGCACCTTGGCCGCGTTGCCCTCCTTGGCGGGGAGGTAGAGCGCGCCGACGTATACTTTGATGAACAACTTGGTTCGTAGGCCAACACCGTTCAGCACCAGGGCCGTGCCGTCCGCATCGGCTTTGTCCGGCACGTTGACGCCGGCTACGGTTGCGGCGTGCGCCGGGGAGCCGGGCAAGGCCGCGAGGGAAAGAGTTAGCGCAAGACAGGCTACGGGGAACTTCCGCATCGTCGACCTCCACTCGTTTCAAGGGGATAAATTCGGCGTCTACCCACCGATTCGTTCGCATCCTAGCAGGCCGGGGGCTTGGCCGCCGACGCAACCTCCCCCGCGCCTTGCCGTACCACCTGGCGTGAGGAGAGAACCGGCGAATGCCCACCCTACCTAATCCGTCGACGGCTGTCGGCCCGGCGGGAGCTGCTACGCTCGGCGCGGAAATCGCCGATACGGAGCTGGTCGGCCGCGCTCTGGCCGGATCGGAGCGGGCGTTTTACGACCTGGTGCGGCGCTATGAACGGCCGATCTTCAGTTTGATCGTCCGCATGGTCCACGATCACGCCGTCGCCGAAGACATCGCCCAGGAATCTTTCCTGAAAGCCTTTCGTCGGCTCGACACGTACGATCCGACCCGCAAATTTTCCAGCTGGTTGTTCAAGATTGCCCACAACGCGACGCTCGACCACTTGCGCCGTCCGAGTCTCGACACCCGGCCGCTCGAAGCGCAGGGCGAGGGCGAGGCGGATCTGGTCTCCGTTTTGGCCGATGACAAGGCGCCGAGCCCTGAGGAGGGTATCGGCCGCTACGACTTGGCGCGTGCACTCGATCGGGGCCTGCGCAGCCTGCGGGAGGAGTATCGCGAGGTCCTGCTGCTCCGCTTCCGGGAAGGGCTCTCGTATCAGGAGATCGCCGAGGTCACCGGCCAGCCGCTCGGGACGGTGAAGACCAACATCCATCGCGCCCGGAAAGAACTGGCCGCGGCGATGGGCAACGTCGCCTGGCACCTTACCGATTGATAGAGGCGGGCCGGATCGCGGCCATCAGGTCCAGTCGGGTACAGTTGCCGCAGATGAACAGAGTGCCTTCCCTCGCGCCGCCGCACGCCGCGCGAATCCTGCGCCGCATGGCGCTGCTCGACGCGCCCGTGGTCCAGCTGTGGAGCTGGCCGGGGACGGGCAAGAGCGGCATTTTGGCGGCGCTCGCGGCCGAGCCCGGAAGCGTCGGCCTAGCCTTGAATGATACCGAGAGCGCCGGACGTTGGCGCGTTGCGTTGGGGCGGGCGCGCGAGCAGGGTGCCGCCTGGGCGGTGCTCGCGGCACCCCCTTCCGCCGCGGCCTTGCACAGCGCGGCGCGGTGGCTGCCTCCTGGGCTGCGGCTGGCGTTTGCCGGGGTGGAGCGTGCGGTCCTTCCGGTACGCACGGCCTATGTCTACCCGCCCGAGCTGTTTCTCGATCCCGTCGAAGTGCAAGACGCCTGGTGTGCCGGCGGGGGCGGGGAGCTTCGCCTTGAGATCGCCGCGGCGCTGCGCGCCGCGACCGACGGCTGGCTCGACCCCGTGCGCCGGATCGCCGAGACGGGCCGCGCCCTCGGGAGGGACCTAGCCGCCGAGGATCTGCTGGACACCGAAGGCCTCGGCGGTTTCTTCGCGACGGAGGTCTTGGTCGCCCTGCCCCTCTTCGATTTCGTCCCCACGGGTGTCGAAGACGAGGCGGCGCTGCTCGCTTCGGGCCTCGCCTTGGGAAACGAAGAGCATCCCCGTCTGCCGCATCTGCTCTCGGCCTGGCTCAAGCGGCGGGGCCGGATCGCCGACCGCCGGGGCTCACCGTCGTTGGGCGGGTCGGTGCCCGGAGTGCAGCGCGCTCCCTCCGGAACCGCCTCCCAGCCCCAGGGTGCCCCTGGAGCCTCCGTGGCCACGTCGCGCCCGGTCTATCGGGTCGCGCTGTTCGGCCGCCCCCAGGTGGAGCGGCTGCCGCCGGGCGCCGCGGGCACGGAGGGCGCTGCGGTCACGATCCGCTTCCCGTTGCGGCGGGCGTTTCAAACGCTCGCCTACCTCGCCTCGGCGCCCGACTTCGCCGCTTCGCGCGATGAGTTGATCGACGGGATTTGGACCGGCGCAAGCGCCGCCGAGGTCGAACGCAACTTCCATCCGACCCTCTCGCACCTGCGCCGCTCGCTCGCGGCCGGGATCACGCCGAAGATCGTGCCGCTGCTGCTCTCCGACGGGATCTACCGCTTGAGCCCGGAGGTCGATTGGCGCATCGACTGGGTCGAGCTAGGCATTCTCGTCGAACGCGCCCGCTTCGAAGCCGCGGCCCGGGCCGAGACGGCGATCGACCTGTTGCGTCGCGCCTGGTCGCTCTATCGCGGCTCGTTTCTTCCTCGGGTCGATAGCGAATGGGCGAGCCCGCGCCGTGAGCAAGCGCACCGCACCTATCTGGAGCTGCTTAAATCGCTCGGCGATCTGGAACTCGAACGGGGTCAACCGGCCGCGGCGCTCGATGCCTATCGCGCCCTCCTGGCGGAAGATCCGCTCGAAGAGAAGGTCCATCTGGCCGTCATGCGCCTCTACGCCAGCGAAGGAAGGCGAGACCTGGTGCGGCGTCAATACGATCGGCTCTGCGGCCTTCTGCTCGGCGAGCTGGACCTCGAACCGCTCGATGAGACCACCCGCGAGTTCCACCAGATGATGGCGTAGGTCTTCAGGAGCAGCGTTGGGGCTGGTTCCGCTGCGGGCGGTGCTCAAACTCGCCCTTCGGGCTCAAACTGTTGCGCTCGGTCCTCGCGTAACCTGCCGAAGCGCTCCAGTGAGAAAATCGCGGGGCGGTTTTGACCCCGGCCAAGATCTCGGACCACAATGACGTGCCCCGGTGACGCGGGGGAGTAGGACAAACCCCGTTACGGAGCCAACCATCGGATGGGCGAACGAAAAGACGTAATTCTAGGAGCCGGTCTCGCGGGCCTCACCGCCGCCTACACTTTGCAGCAGGCGGGGGAGGAAGGGTGGCAGATCTACGAGCGCGAGGATCGGGTGGGGGGGCTCGCGCGTTCGACCGCGATCGACGGCTACCTGTTCGATTTCGGCCCGCACATCCTGTTCACCATCGACGCCGAGATGGAGGCGCTGATCCGCGATCTGCTGGGCGACAACTTTCACGCCCAAGAGCGGCAGGCGTTCATCTATCACCTGGCCTCGGATCTCTACACCCGGTTCCCGTTCCAGGCGCATCTTTACGGGTTGCCTGTTCCGCTGGTCAAAGAGTGCCTGGTCGGCCTGGTCGACGCGGCGCGTTCTCAGGCGAAGGGGGAGTTCCACCCCGCCAACTATGAGGAATGGATGCGCGGCTTCTTCGGCAACGGGATCGCCGACCGGCTGATGATCCCGTACGCCAAGAAGATCTGGACCGTCGAGCCGAGCACGATGGATTTCAGCTGGATCGGCCGTCGGGTGCCGACCCCCGACTACGAGCGGATCATCGCCGGGGCGCTCACCGATGACGTGGGCCAAGTCGGGGCGACGTCGAGCTTCTGGTACACCAAGAGCGGCGCGATCGAGCCGTTGCCCAAAGCGCTCGGCGCCCGGGTCAAGAACGTCCAGCTCGGCCGGACGATGGAGCGGATCGAGCTGCCGGAAAAGCAGGTGGTGTTCGCCGATGGCGAGATTGTCCCGTTCGACAACCTGATCTTCTCGCTGCCGCTCTGCTTTCTGCCGCGCTTCATCGCGAACCTGCCTACGGAAGTCGAACGCGCGTGTCAGGGGCTGCAATACCAGGGGATCTACTGCAT
>JBBRUC010000264.1:0-7324 GCA_038248205.1 Thermoanaerobaculia bacterium | reverse complement strand
TGCTGATCGAAGCCGCCGACATCGCCCTCGGCCGCGCGCCCGGCCGGTTGCGCAAGGGTTTCGCCTTCGAGCGCCTGCCCGGATTCGATCCGCGCCGCTTCGCCCGGGTCCGCGCCGAAGCGATCCCGGCGCTCCGCTCGCCCGTAGATCTCGACCTTTTCGGCAACGACCTTTCAGGCTCCGCGCTCGCCGCCGCCAAAGCGAACCTCGAACGCGCCGACCTGCTCGACCGAACCCACCTCACCCGCGGCGACGCCTTCGCCCTCGAAACCCCCGCGCCCCCGCCCGGCCTGCTGCTGGTCAACCCACCCCACGGCCACCGCCTCGCCGAACCGGGAGAGACCGGAGACCTCTGGCGCCAGCTCGGAGACCTCCTCAAACAACGCTTCCGCGGCTACCGCGCCGTCGTCCTGGCCGGAGAAACCCACGGCAAAGGAATCGGCCTGAAACCCAAGCGTCGCATCCCGATCTGGAACGGTCCGCTCGAAGGGCGGATTTTGATTTTTGATTTGTACTGAGGGATCGTAGAACGCCCTACCCCGGCCCGGGCGTGTGCCGGTGGATGATGATCGGGCCGTCTTCTTCTTTCGGGGCGGCTTCTTCGGCGGGTTGGATTTCGAAGCCGATTTTGCCTTTGCCTCCGGGTAGGCGGAGGCTTAGGCGGTAGAGGTGCCAGGGGTCGGGAGTCCACCACATGGGGTGGACGGCTCGGGGGTTGTTCAGGTTGACGAAGTAGGCGATGCCGCCGTTCGGGCGGAGGATTTTTTCTCCCGCGGTGCCGCCTTGGATTTCGAGGGTGCTCGGGGCCTTGGGGGCGAGGTCGAGGAGGATCGTCCGGATCTCTTTCGGGCTGCCGAGGAGCAACTCCGCGGTGCCGTCTCCCGTGACATAGGCGTGCCCGTCGGTTTGGCCCGCCGGGCCGTTCAGAAACTTGAGCCATAGGCCGTGGGCGGAGAGATCCTGGCCGCCGGGGATGTGGCTTTGGCTGGTCTCGTAGGGCAGAAACGTCCGGGCGATTTTCGAGACGTAGGCGTAGCGGCCGTCGGCGCCGATGGGAAACGCTCGCGGCTGGCTCCAGAGCGGAGTGATGAACAGGGCGGCGGCCGCCGTGATGAATACCGCCGCGCCCACCGCCCGGCGCCGGGCTAACGGGCGCCCGGCGAGGAACCAGAGCGCCGGGTAGAGCGGCAGAAAGTAACGGTTGCCGAGCGCGCCGCCGCCGCCGTAGAAATTGAACGGCCGGATCGCCAGAAAGCAGACCACGGCAACCGCCACGGCGAGCGGAATCGCCCAGCGGCCCCGGTCGCCCGAGAAGGCGAAGAGGCCGAGCAGCAGCGGCAGGAAGTACGGGACCACTCCGATATTTTGGCCGGCGAAAAAGTACACCGCGTTCCACCCCCAGAGCTTGAGATCTCGGCTGGGGGCGATCGCCCCGTCTTGCGTCCACGAGGTGTTGCCCCACTTGTGGATCGAGCGTTCCCAATCGGCCGCCGGAAAATCGACCTCCGGATAGCCGGTCCGCGGATAGAAACCCTGCCGCTCGCCACCGTAGCCCGAAAAACTGCCGCCGGCCGACCATTGCAGCGCGCCCGTGCCGCCGAGCAGTAAGAGGGCGCCGAGCGCCAACCCGCCCCAACCCGCCGCGCGGCGCGATTTCGGCACCGCGAGCGCCGCGGGCAGGAGCAGTGCGAGGTAAAACGGCCGGAACGAGCCCGGGATCGCCAGCAGCAGCCCGGCGAGAAAGAAACGCCAGAACGTGCGGCGCGCGGGCACCGCCGTCTGGTCTTCATAGATTTCCGGCAGCCGCCGGTCGCGCCGCCGATCCTCTCCCCCGTAGGCGACCGCGAACCCCGCGGCGACCGAGGCGAAGAGGAAGATGTCCGCGTGCGCCCAAAACGCGTAGCCGAACGAAACCGAGGCGAAGACGAAGACGGCGACCCAGAGCGGCGCCGCCTCGCCCACCGTCTGCCGCAGGGTCCACGCCGCGAGGAACGCGGCGAGGGCGAGGGCGAGGGCGTTGGCGATCAGCGGGCCGCGCACCGGGGCAGCCCGGACGAACGGCGCGGCGAACAACGCGTAGGCGATCGGTTTGCCATAGGTGAGCGCCCGGGGCGCGGCGGCGGCAACGCCCTCGCGGCTCTGGAGGATCAAACCGTCCGGCGCACCGCCCCAATCGTGGACGAAGCGGTCGTAATCGCCCCGCTCGTAGCGCAGGTCGAAATCGAACGCCAGCGAGGCGGCCTGCATCGCGTAGGTTGCCTCATCCCCCACCAGCGAGGGGCGCCCGGCGCGCGAAAAGGTGGCGGTGGCGACCAGCACCGCGGCGAGCAGCGCGAACAGCACCGCCCAGCCGAACCGCTCGAGACCGCTCGCGAACCCAAGGGAGTCACTATCGTCCTGATCGCCCGCCGGATCGCTTCGCCCGGGATCGCTCATAGGTCGCGCTCCCACCACGGACCGGCCAATCGCGACAGGCCGAGACCGCCGAATAGGTGCGGCTCGACCCGCAGGCGCGCGGCCCCCGGCGGGCGGCGGATCTCGGTGGTAAACCACGCCTCCTCCCCCGGATCGAGATCGCGCGGCAGCGGCAGCCAGTGGCGATCGGAAAGCAGGTCCCGGCCCCCTTCGCCCCCGTCGAACAGCTTGATCACCAGCGCCATCCCCCCCGGCCCGCGCTCGCCGCCGAGCCAGCGGGCAAACCCTCGGTTGGCGAGGCGAATCCGTAGCCGCCGCCGTTCGCCCGGAGCCCACGGGAGATCCGCCCCTTCGACCGCCAGCTCGCCCGAGAGTTCATGCCAGGTGAGGCTCGTGGGCGGCGGCACGTTCACCGCGGCCCGGGGGTCGATCTCGGCGGGCGGCGGCAGGTCCCGCCACTCCGCGCACGCGGCGACCACCGCCTCGGCCGCCGCTTCGGGCGCGTGATGGGTCTCGACGTGGGCGCGCGCCGCCTCCCCCATCGCCCGCAGCCGGTCGGGGTGGGCGAGCAGATCGCGCAGCGCCGCGGCCAGCGCCGCGGCCTCTCCGGGACCGGGAGGAACCTTGAGCGCGATCGCGCCCGGCAGGTCGGCGAACTGCGCGAAGTCCGAGACGATCGCCGGCCGGCCGACCGCGAGCACGCGGAGCAGCGAGGCGGAGGTCTCGCCCGCCGTGGGATAGCGAAGATTCAAGCAAAGGTCGGAGGCGGCGATCGCCTCGCCGAACTGATCGAACGGCAGGAAGCCGAGGTGGGTGACCCGATCGGCCACCCCCGCGGCCCGCGCGAGGTGCTCGAAATCGAGGCCCGAGGTCTCGCCGACGATCAACAGATGCACCCGTTCGAGCCCGGGGGCGGCGAGTGCTTCGATCACCGCGCCGGTCCGCTTGATCGGAGTCTGAAAACCGAACGAGCCGAGCAGCGGCGCATCGACCGGCAGACCGTGCCGGACGCGAAACCGGCGGCCGGCCTCCGCTTCCGCCCGAGGCGGCAGCGGAATGCCCATCGGCACCGCCCGCACCCGCAAGGAGGGATCTTCCTCCAACAGTTCGCGGGCGGCCCAGGCGCCATGGACCAAAACGCCGCGCTGGCGCCGAAGCAGAATTCGCCGCGCCGGCAGGGCGAAGATCGGCGCATCGCCGTAGGCGCTCCAGCGTTTGACCCGGGCGGTCGCCTCGCCGATCCACCCTTCGTCCTCGGCAAGCAAACGGCAGTAGAGATCGAAATCCTCCCGCCCGCGCTCCCGGCCGAGCGTCGTGTCGAGCCGCAGGTGATGGAGCACGAGGTCGTGCAGAACCACCACGCCGGGCCGCGCGAGGGCGAGGCGCAGCACCCCTTCGTGATACCGGTTGTTGCCCATGTGGTACAGCGGCAGCCGCGCGCCGTCGACCGCTTCGGCCGCTTCGGCCGCCTCGGCCGGCACCGGATGCCAGGCGGCCTCCACCTCGGGCGTCGGCGGCGGACCGGGCAGGGCGATCACCCGAACGTCGGCCCGCCGGGCGAGGTGCGGCAACAGGTCCATCGAGTAATCGGCGATGCCCGAACGCACCGGCGGCAGCGGCGAAATGTAGTCCAGCGCGAGACGGTTCGGGGGGGACGAAAGCGGCATCGGGCGGCCAGTCTATCCGCTTGGACCGGGGCATCGCAGAGCGGGGGCGCGGATCCTAGCCAAGGCCGGCGAGGACGCCGGCGGTCCCAGGATCCCGGGACCTGACCGGCCAAGCGGCTACGGCACCGCCTCTTTGCACAGGAGGGTTCGGAAGAGCCCGCCGGAAAGCCTTCCTCGCCGAACAAAGCTCCACCGTCCCAGCCCTATTTCCTGGGACCGCCTTAGCGAAACCCTCCAAAGCTGGGCGTGAAGGGAAGTCTGCTGCGAATCCCACCGCTCGTGTCCAGTCCCTGGCGCACCTGCCGGACCACTTTCATCCAACCCACAAGCTTGGGATCGACTCCCTCCGTCATGCTGGCCATCGTGGTCCGGTACTCGGGCTCCAGAGGCTCCGGGGTGTAGCGCGAGCGATCCGCCGCGGCGACCGCGCGCACCGGCAAAGGAGCCTCGTGCAGGGCCTCTTGCGTCACCCGCGCTTGGAAGGCGTGTACGGGGCGAAAGGCGACGTTGGTCCCCAACCCGCCACAGGCGAATTGATATTGCCCGCTCACCGGCCGAAGGCGTTCGACCTCTCGTTCGATCTGCGCGCCACGGCGCGCCAAGAGGGGTGACTTGCGATTGACGGTGAAGGTGACCTCCCGAAGATCCAGGTTGGCGTTGCAATCGAACTGATAATCGTGCAAGGCAAGGTCCACGGTGCCGCTCATCGAGCCCCGTTCCGGGCGAATGGCCACCTCCGGCGTCAGACGGGCAAATCCCCCGGCTCCGACGTTTTCCAAATAGAGCTGAATGTCGAAGGTGGGCGACCACGCGACTTTCGACGCGGTCCTTTGCACCCCTTTCTCTTCGCTCGTGCCCGAGCCTTGAGCCCAGTGGAAAAAGTTCGCCTGGCCACTCATGGAAATTTTTCCATCGGCGGTCCGGGCGGAGATCTTCAAGCGTGTGGGCTTGGGCCGAAGATCCAGCAAACCCACGAAATCCTGCGCGGCGATCTCCATGTCGTCGAAGAACAGAGTCGCCTTCTGCTCGTTGATCAGGCCGCCGCCGGAATTGCCCGGAAGGTTCTCCACCCATTCCAAGCGCATTCCGTCAATGCGTAGGCGATTCAAATTGAAAGCCTGTTTGCCCCCGAACAGCTCGAACAGCGCCTTGCCCGAGGCGGCCATCGCGCCCGATTCTTTCGAGTCCTCCTTGGAGTCCTCTCTGGCGGCCGGCTTGGCGTCTTGCTCAAAGTTCGCGTTCACCACCCGATCGAGAGATCCCAACTCTTGCCAGTTCCACGCACCGTTCAGTTGCCGCTCCAAGTAGAGCTTCGGCCGGATGATTCGCACCTCGTGAATCCAACCCTTGCCGCGCAGCGCCCGAATCAAAGAGAGATCAAGTTCCATCTTGTCGATTGTAAGCAGCTCACTTTTGGCGAACGAACCCGGCACCGTCACCACGACGTCCTTGGCGCTCGCGCTCAAGTCCAGCAGGCCGGCGCTCCAGTCCTCTACCTTCATGTCGATGCCGTAGCCTTCCGCGATCACGTCGACCGCGTGCGAAGCGACGATCGGAAGAATGGCGACCTTGAGGCCCAACAGGGCCAAGGACCCGACGCCGAGCACCACCCACGTCGTCCTGCGTTCGAGAAAATTTTTGACGGTGAAAAAGTCCCTGAACCATTGGCCGAACGACTTCGTCAGATTGGTGCTGGGAATGGACGGGTCCGGAGTCTCCGCCGCGGGAGAAGGGGAAGCGTGAACGTTCTGGGGTTCAGTCATGGCGCGAAACACCTCCTGGGTAGAACCGGGGGCTCCGAGGAACCCCGCTGTGAAACATCTATGAGAACCGGCTTCACTTATATAGAAATTCGCATGCTTCTTTTCACGACGCTGAAACTGATGAATCGTAGCATGCACTCTGCTTGGGCCGCAGCGGCCGCCAAGTAGCCAAAGCCGGCGAGGACGCCGGCGGTCCCAGGAAATATGGCTTGGGCGGTGGAGCTTGGATCGATGTTGAGAGGCTTTCGGGGGCTCTCCCGGACCTTCTTCTGCAAGGAGACGGCGGCCTAGTCGTATCCGTTCATCCCCCGGGATCCTGGGACCGCCGGCGTCCTCGCCGGCTCTTTCCTTCCGCCGAATCAAGCCCTATGGTCCCAGGATCCCCGGGGGCGACCGGCACCGCCACCGCCTCCTTGATGAACAGCGACCGGACGGGTACTCTGCTTCCGCCCTTATCCTCCCGCGCCGCCCCCCTGGAGAGCCTCCCATGGCGAACGAAGCTCCACCGCTCGAATCAGATTCCCCGGGACCGCTGGCGTCCTCGCCGGCGCCATCCTCCGCCGACGAAAAGAGCCCTTGGCGTTCGCGCGGCTATCTGCCGCACTTCGAGCGCGCCGGTGGGGTCCAGGCGTTGACGTTCCGGCTCCATGATTCCGTGCCGGCGCACGTCCTCGAATCCTGGAGGAAGGATCTGGCCCGAATCGGCCAAACGCCCGAGCAGGCGGCCAAGCTTCGCCAGCGTCTCGCGCGGTACGAGGATGAGGGGCACGGAGCCAGCTGGCTTCGCCAATCGCCGATCGCGGAGCTGGTCGAGGGAGCGTTGCTGCGGTTCGATGGCGAACGCTATCGCCTGCTCGCCTGGTGCATCATGCCGAACCACGTCCACGCGCTGATCGAGGTCGGCCTCGGCGCGACGCTAGACCGGATTGTCCAGGGCTGGAAGTCGTACACCGCGCACGAAGCCAACCGTCTCCTTGGGCGCACCGGAGCCTTCTGGGCTCGGGAGTACCACGACCGGTTCATACGGGACGACGATCATTGGAAGGCGGCCGTGCGCTACATCGAGAACAACCCCGTAGTCGCCGGCCTGGCGCCCAATGCTGAGACATGGCGGTGGAGCAGCGCGGGACGGCGAACTTGACCAAACCAAAAGCCGGCGAGGACGCCGGCTTTTTCCTTCCGCCGAATCAAGCCCTATGGTCCCAGGATCCCAGGGGGCGAGGGGATCCAGCTACGCCGCCGTCTCCTTGCAGAAGAAGGTCCGCAGGAAGCCTATTTGAACCAAGCTCCACCGTCTCAGCCATATTTCCTGGGACCGCCGGCGTCCTCGCCGGCTTTTTCCTTCCGCCGAATCAAGCCCTATGGTCCCAGGATCCCAGGGGGCGACGGGATCCGGCTACGCCGCCGTCTCCTTGCAGACGAAGGTCCGCCGGAAGCCTATTTGATCCAAGCTCCACCGTCTCAGCCATATTTCCTGGG
>JBBRUC010000263.1:0-7346 GCA_038248205.1 Thermoanaerobaculia bacterium | reverse complement strand
TCGAATTCGGGTGCCAGAGCGAGGCAATTTCCCGTGGCTCCTCGCGGTTGATGCCGGCGCGCACTCCCGAGCCCGGTGGGATCCGAATTGAGAGGCCACCGACTTTGACGAGGCCTTGCGTTCGCCCTCCCCCCGCTTGCCCCCGCCCGGGAGCTTGTGACATCCTTCACTAGCGATCGAGCCCCTAGTCTCTCGGCCCTCGAACGGGTGCTTGGCACCTGAGGGAAGGGCGCGGATGAGGTGGGCGGGCTCGGGCGCCTCCGGGAGAGTTTTTAAGAGCTGCGGATCTCCGGAAAGGGAGATCCTAGGGAGGAAGACCTAAGTGCCCTCGCAGTACTATCCAATCCTCTTGACGCTGGGCATCGCGATGTTCGTCGGATTCGCGATCCTGATGCTCTCCTACCTGCTCGGCAAGAGCCAGATCCGCGGCGGCACGGTGCATCTCTCCGCGATCGAATCCGGTCTGCCGCTCCTCGACCGCTCGCACAAACGCCTGTCGATCGTCTTCTTCCTGGTCGCGATCGATTTCATCGTCTTCGATCTCGAAGCCGCGTTCCTCTTCCCCTGGGTGCTCCATCTGCGCGAGGGGGGCTGGCCGCTGTTCGGCGCCGTGATGGTGTTCGTCGGCCTGATCCTCGTGGGCTATGCCTACGTCTGGGCCAAGGGCGGCTTGAACGTCATGTTGAGCCCGAAACAGCACGGCGAAGATCTTCTGGAGACGCGCGCGTGAGCGCCACCGCCGAACAGACCGCCTCGCCCGCGGAGCTTGCGGTGGCGACGCTTCCCGACTCCGCCAAGGCCGAGATCGCCGAGATCCGCAAGCGCTATCCGACCGCGCAGGCGGCGCTCCTTCCCGCGCTCCACATCGCCCAGCGCAATTTCGACGGCTGGCTCGCCGAGCCGGTGATCGCCGCAGTCGCCGCCGAACTCGACCTGCCGGTCTCGACCGTCTACGGCGTCGTCACCTTCTACGACCTCTATCACTTGAAGCCGGTCGGCCGGCACCGCATCCGGGTGTGCAACAACCTGTCGTGCCAGCTACGCGGCGCCGAAGAGATCCTCGAAGCGATGCGTGAGGAGCTGGGCGTAGGCGAGGACGAGGTGACGGACGACGGCCGCTGCTCTTACATTCATTTCGAGTGCCTTGGCTCGTGCGACACGGCACCGATGATGATGGTGGACGATGACTATCACGAGAACCTGACGCCTACGAGCGCTCGCGAGATCGTGCGGGGGTTGAAGTAATGGCCTTCGAGAAGACGCTGACCCAAAACGTCGGCAACCCCGACGCACTCACCGTCGCCGGCTATAAGAAGAACGGCGGCTATACGGCGCTCGAAGCGGCTTTGAAGATGGAGCCCGAGGCGATCACCCAGGCGGTCAAAGATTCCGGCCTCCGCGGGCGCGGCGGCGCGGGTTTCCCGGCGGGCTTGAAGTGGAGCTTCATCCCGAAGATCGACAAACCGAAGTACCTGGTGTGCAACGCTGACGAGTCCGAACCCGGGACGTTTAAAGACCGGCTGCTGATGGAGTACGACCCGCACCAGTTGATCGAGGGGTGCGCGATCTGCTGCCGGGCGGTGGGTGCCAACACCACCTATATCTACATTCGCGGCGAGTACACGAAGGCGGCGCGGATTCTGGAAGACGCGATCCGCGAGGCGTACCAGGCGGGGATTCTGGGCGACAGCGTGATGGGCTCCGGCTGGAAGCTCGACATGTACGTCCACATGGGCGCGGGCGCCTACATTTGCGGCGAAGAGACGGGGATGCTCGAGTCGCTCGAAGGCAAGCGCGGCCAACCGCGCGTCAAGCCCCCGTTCCCCGCCGTGGTCGGCGCGTTCGGCTGCCCCACCGTGATCAACAACGTCGAGACGCTGTGCAACGTGCCGCACATCTTGAACCGCGGAGCCGCCTGGTTTAAAGCGATCGGCACCGACGAGCGCAACACCGGCCCGAAGCTCTACGCCGTCTCCGGCCACGTCGAGCGGCCCGGCACCTACGAGCTGCCGATCGGCGTCTCGTTCGACGAGCTGCTCGAAGTGTGCGGCGGCATGTACCAGGGCGGAACGCTCAAGGCGTTCATTCCGGGCGGCGCCTCGGCGCCAATCCTCAAGGCGTCCGAATCGCACTTGAAAATGGACTTCGACACCCTGGCGAAAGCGGGCTCGATGCTCGGCTCGGCCGCGGTGATCGTGATGGATGAGACCACCTGCATGGTGCGGGCGGCGGCGCGCCTCGCGAAGTTCTTCGCCCATGAGTCGTGCGGCCAGTGTACGCCCTGCCGCGAGGGGACGAACTGGATGGAACTCATCCTCCACCGGATCGAAGCCGGGCACGGCCACCCGAACGACGCCGACCTTCTCTACTCCGTCTCCAAAAACGTCGGCGGCAATTCGCTCTGCGCGCTCGGCGACGCCGCGATCGGCCCGGTGCGCTCGCTGGTCGAAAAGTTCCGCGACGAGATCGAACAGCACATCCGCGAGCGGGCCTGCCCGGTGCCGCATCGCCGGTATTTCGCCGCGGCCGCTTGATTGCGGATACCTAAGATTCCGGACCGATCGAGAAAGAACCGCATGCCGAAAGTCACGATCAACGATCGCACCGTCGAGGTCGAGCCGGGCACCAACCTGGTCGAGGCCGCCGCGAAGGTCGGCGTTCAGGTCCCCCACTACTGCTACCACCCCCGTCTGTCGATCGTCGGCCAGTGCCGCATGTGCATGGTCGAAGTCGAGATGAACGGGCGGAAGATGCCAAAGCTGCAGGCCGGCTGCTCCACCCCCGTGGCCGACGGCATGGTGGTCCGGACCGACACCCCGGAAGTCCACGAAGCACAGAAGGGGATGATGGAGTTCCTGCTGATCAACCACCCGCTCGACTGCCCGATCTGCGATCAGGCCGGCGAGTGCGGCTTGCAGGACTACTCGTTCAAGCACGGCGTCGCCTACTCGCGGTTCGAGTTCGAAGACAAGCGGACCTATCCGGGGCGCGAGCGGATTCCGCTCGGGGCCAACGTCCTGCTCAACATGAACCGGTGCATCCAGTGCACCCGCTGTGTCCGCTTCACCCAGGAGATCGCGGGGACGAGCGAGATCGGCTTCTTCAATCGCGGCTCGCACGCCGAGATCGGCGTCTTCCCAGGGCGTGAGCTGAACAATCCGCTCGCCACCTGCGTGGTGGACGTCTGCCCGGTGGGCGCCCTCACCTCCACCCGGTTCCGCTTCGCCGAGCGCGTCTTCAACCTGGACAAAAAGCCGTCGATCTGCACCGGCTGCGACGCCGGCTGCAACATCACGATCGAACACCGGCGCGGCAAGATCCGCCGTTACAAGCCGCGGACGAACCCGGAGGTCAACGACTTCTGGATGTGCGACGACGGCCGGGCGAGCTGGGAAAAGTACCGCGACCGGCCGCGCCTCACCTCCCCGCGGGTGAAGGACCGAGCCACCACCTGGAAAGAGGCGCTCGACGCGGTCTACTCCCGAGTACGCAGCCGGAGCGCCGAGGGGGCGACGGCGATCCTCGGTTCCGGGCAGTTGACGACCGAAGAGGCGTACCTGTTCGGCCAGCTCGCCAACCAGATCGGCACTCCCCACCGGTCGGTGGCGGTCGATCCGTTCCCGGAGCGGCGGATTCCGAACCCGCAAGGCGGGGTGATCGGTCGCGAAGCGGCGCCGAACCGGCGCGGAGCGGAGCTGGCCGGTCTGGCCGAGCGGGCCGGGGCGTTTACCGCGGACGAATTATTGAATGGCGACGCCGCTTCGCGCTGCGCGACGCTGGTGGTCACCGATGGCGACTTCGGCGCCGCGGCGTGGGACGAAGCCGCCGTCGCCCGGCTGCGCGAAGCAAGCTTCCTGATCGTTTTCTCTTGGGCCGACTCACCCCTGACGCGGGCGGCGGATATCGCTTTGCCGATCGCCACCCATGCGGAAAAGGACGGTTCGTTCGTCAACTCGCAGCACCGTGCGCAGCGGTTCCGCGCCGCCTTCCCCGCTCCGGGGCAGGTACGCGGTGGCGTTGAGGTGCTCTCCGACCTGCTCGCGCGATTCGATTCGGAATGGGCCGGTCTCTCCCCCGCCGCGGTGTTCGATCGGATGGCAGGCGAAGTGCCGGAGCTGATCGGTCTTACGTTCGGCGCGCTGCCGCCGACGGGGTTGGAACTACCTCAGGTCTTCGCCGCCGCCGGGGCGGAAGGCTAGGGGCGCGCGATGCAATTCGACCTGCTCGCCACCGCGGCCAAGATGGCCTTGATGCTGGGGATCTTCATCCTCGGCGTCGCCCCGATCATGCTCTGGGTCGAGCGCCGGATGAGCGCCTTCATGCAGGACCGCCCGGGACCGAACCGGCTCGGGCCGCTCGGACTGGTCCAGGGTGTCGCCGACGCGGTCAAGTTCATGTTCAAAGAGGACGTGACACCGGCCGGCGCCGACAAGCCGCTCTACCTGATGGCGCCCGCCCTCGCGCTGATCCCCGCGCTTTCGACCTACGTGGTGATTCCGTTCGGCCCGGATCTCACCGTGTCGGGCAAGACCGTGCCGCTGATCGTCTCGACCGGAAGCGCGGGCGTGTTGATCTTCCTGGCGCTCTCTTCCCTCGGCGTCTACAGCTTGATCACCGCGGGCTACGCCTCGAATAACAAGTTTTCGCTGCTCGGCGGCATCCGCGCGTCGGCGCAGCTGATCAGCTACGAGCTGGCGCTCACGGTGGCGGTGCTCGCGGCGCTCATCCCCGCCGGTTCGTTCTACCTGCCGGACGTGGTCGCCTACCAGCAGAAACACCTCTGGATGGTGATTCCGCAGGCGATCGGCTTTCTCGTCTTTCTGGTCGCCATGTTCGCCGAGACGAACCGGCTGCCGTTCGACCTGCCGGAGGCGGAGTCCGAGCTGATCGCCGGCTTCCACACCGAGTACGGCGCGATGCGCTTCGCCACCTTCTTCATGGGCGAGTACATCTCGATGACCGCGCTCTCGATGCTCGCGGTGACGCTCTACTTCGGCGGCTGGACGCTGCCCTTCGTCCACTTGACCGGCTGGCTGGGCGCGATCGTGGGCCTTGCCGTGCTGCTCGGCAAGGTCTCCCTGTTCATGCTGTTCTACGTCTGGGTCCGCTGGACCTTCCCGCGCTTTCGCTACGACCAGCTGATGCGGCTCGGGTGGAAGGTGCTCTTGCCGCTCGCGATCTTGAACCTGCTGCTGGTGGCGGTGGCGACGCTCGCCGGCTGGTTTCCGGGGGTAGGGTAAATGGAAACCGCGATCTTCCTGCTATTCGCCGCGCTCGCGCTCGGCTCGGCGCTGATGGTCGTGACCCACAAGAGCCCGGTCTACGCGACCATGAGCTTGGTGGTCACGCTGTTTTCGCTCGCCGTGATGTTCGTGCTGCTCGGCGCACCGTTCATCGGCGCGCTTCAGGTGCTGGTCTATGCCGGCGCGATCGTGGTCCTGTTCCTGTTCGTCCTGATGCTGCTCAACATCTCGAAGGAAGAGCACCAGCACGAGGGACAGACGGTCCACCGCTGGGTGGCCCTTTTAGGCGCGGGCGCGTTCGTGGGGCTCGTGGTGCCGCTGATCTATCGGGCGACGCAACTGCGCAACGCCGGTGTACTCACCGAGGAATTCGTTTCGATCCGCGGCTTTGCGCGGGACCTGTTCACCCGCTACCTGTTGCAGTTCGAGATCGTCGGCCTGCTGCTGCTGGTGGCAGTGGTCGCCGCCACCGTGGTCGCGCGGAAACCTCCCCCGGCGCCGTCCGGAGTTCCCGGCGCCGATTCACCTGTTTCGCCCTCTCTGGAGATAGAGCCGTGAGCTTGCCTACGTCCGTCCCGGTCTCCTGGTTCCTGGTGCTTGCCGCGCTCCTGTTCGCGATCGGTATCGCGGGTGCGCTCACGCGCCGGAACGGCATCGGCATCTTTCTCTCGATCGAGCTGATGCTCAATGCCGTCAACGTCGCCTTGGTCGGCTATTCGCGTCTGCTCGGCGAGCGCACCGGGCAGATCATGGTGCTGTTCGTCATGGCGGTCGCCGCGGCGGAAGCCGCCGTCGGCCTCGGTCTGTTCATCGCGGTCTACCGGCAGCGCCGGACGATCGACGTCAACCGTCTGAACTTGATGCGCTGGTAGGCCCCAACAACCGATGCGACCTCTCGACCTTCTCTGGCTCGTTCCCGCCCTACCGATCGCGGGTGCCGCGCTCAACGGCCTGATCTGTCTATTCTGGCCGAAGGCGCCCAAGGCGACCGCTACCCTGATCGGCGTCGGTTTCCCCGGCGTCTCGATGCTGGTCGCCCTCGCCGCGATCTGGGAGTACCTGCACGGCGTCAATCCCGCGCCGTTTGAACAGACGCTCTGGAGCTGGACCGCAGGGACGTTCTCGATCCCGATCGCGTTCCTGCTCGATCCGCTGTCGGTCATCATGCTGTTCATCGTGACCTTCGTCGGTTTCTGGATTCACGTCTACTCGGCCGGCTACATGAGCCACGAGCCAGGCTACCGGCGCTACTTCGCCTACTTGAACCTGTTCATGGGCGCCATGCTGCTGTTGATCCTGGGCAACAACTTCCTGGTCATGTTCGTCGGCTGGGAAGGGGTGGGGCTCTGCTCCTACCTGTTGATCGGGTTCTACTTCGACCAGAGTTTCCCGCCGCAAGCCGGGCGGAAGGCGTTCATCGTCAACCGGATCGGCGACTTCGCGTTCCTGGTCGGCATGTTCGCGCTCGCCTCGAAGTTCGGCTCGCTCAC
The DNA here is from genome assembly GCA_038248205.1 of Thermoanaerobaculia bacterium. Lineage (GTDB taxonomy): Bacteria > Acidobacteriota > Thermoanaerobaculia > Multivoradales > UBA5704 > DASYKS01. The sequence continues at coordinate 613 of JBBRUC010000263.1, read as the reverse complement.
CTATTCGAACATCTTCCCGGAAGTGGTTGCCGCACCTGAGGCGCTTCACGAGCACTACGCGCTGGGGCTTACCTTCGCCGGCTTCGTGGCTCTTTGCTTCTTCATCGGCGCGATGGGCAAGAGCGCCCAAATTCCGCTCTACGTCTGGCTGCCGGACGCGATGGCCGGCCCGACGCCGGTCTCCGCCCTGATCCACGCGGCGACCATGGTAACGGCCGGCGTCTACATGGTGGTCCGCTCGAACGCGATCTACCAGTTGGCGCCCGAGATCGGCACGTTCGTGGCGGTGATCGGCGCGTTCACCGCGATCCTCGCCGCCTCGATCGGCCTGGTGCAGAACGACATCAAGAAGGTGCTCGCCTACTCGACCGTCTCGCAGCTCGGCTACATGTTCCTCGCGGCGGGCTTGGGCGCCTACACGGCGGCGGTGTTCCACCTCGGCACCCACGCGTTCTTCAAGGCACTCCTCTTCTTGGGCTCCGGCTCGGTGATCCACGCGATGGGCGGCGAGCAGGACATGCGGAAGATGGGCAATCTGCGCAAGCACATGCCCATCACGTTCTGGACCTTCGCCCTCGGCACCGCGGCGATCGCGGGTGTGCCCGGGCTCGCC
>JBBRUC010000262.1:0-7433 GCA_038248205.1 Thermoanaerobaculia bacterium | reverse complement strand
GCCGGCCATGCTGCTCGCGGCGCCGGGCAGCAAGGCCATTGTCGAAGTGGCGTTGGCGGAGATGGCCGGCAGGCCGAGAGCGATCAGGGCGGGGAAGGTGAGGATCGTGCCGCCGCCGGCGATCGCGTTCATCGCGCCGGCGCCGAACGCGGCGCCACCGAGCAGCAGCGCCTCGGCGACCGTCATCGCCGGTCAGCCCTGCGGGTCGCGGCCAGAACGCAGCGAGGCATAGACCCGCTCGATTTCCGAGGCGAAGCGCTCGGCCGCAGAGGAAATGCCGTACAGCGCCATCACGCGGGCTTGCCCGGCGGCGCCGCGCGCGGCAGCTTCGTCCGGGTCTTCCAGGACGCGGAGCATCTGGACCGCGGCGTGTTCGATGTCCGGGTCGGCCCAGATCGCCCCGGCCTGATAGGGCGGATGGTCACGCTCCAAGCGGAGGAGGGAGTGGCGCACCGGGAAGCCGGTCGTCTCGTCGAGAAAATCGGTCACGCCGCCGTAGCCGGTGGCGACTACTGGTTTGCCGAGGTAGAGCGCCTCGATCGGCAGCAGGCCGAGCCCTTCGGAGCGATGGAGCGACAGGTTGGCATCGCAGGCGGCGACCAGCCGGTCCATCTCGTCGCGGCTCGCGGGCGCCGTATGGATCGAGATCGGCAAGTCGCGGGCGGCCTCTCGCAGCCGGCCGAGGAGGTTGGGGTCGTGCCGGGCGCGCGACACCTTGAGCAGGAGCGAGAACGGCCGTTTGGTCATGCGGACCAAGCGGCGCACCGCCTCGATCGCACCGAACGGGTTCTTCCGCTCCGGCACGCTCAAGACGTCGAACGCGAAAAAGAACGAGAAGCACTCCGGTTCCAGCCCGAGCTGGGCACGCATCGCGTCGGTGGCGGCAGCGGATATGCGGGGCGCGGGAACGCAGGGGGGAACGTAGCGAACCGGAACGGTCGATATCGTCTCGAAGCTCCGTTGGCAGAAGCGGCTCGGTGCCCAGATCTCGTCGAGGTAGCCGAAGCGGTCGGAAAGCGCGAGCGGAAAGTGCGACAGCTCCCAGAACCAATAGCCGATCTTCACGCCGCCGGCCGTACCGGCGAGCGGCAGCATGGAGAGCGCGCGCGGCGTTTCGTCCGCGTTGGCGTGGAGGATGGTCACCGGGTGCGGGACCCCCTCGTCGAACTGAATGCGGCCGTCGAGCGTTCGGCTCGGCATGTCCTGATCGAGCGGCACCGAGGTCGCGTTGAATCCGGCCTCTTGGAGCGCGAGCAGGCTGCCCCGCGCCACCTGGCCGACGCCGGTGTCCATGCCTAAGTACCCGGCCAGGTTGACCCCGAGCACGCGGCGGCCGGCGGGCGAGGTCTCCGCGAGGTTCGCCAGGGGGGCCGAGCGCGAGAGCACGGTGGTCAACAGCTCGCTCGGAGCCTCGTCGGGAGGGGCCTGTTCGCGCGCGGCGTCCCGCGCGGGTTTCTTGGCCGTCGGGTCGGAGTCGCGACGAGGGATGATCGAGAGGGCCAGGCGCGTCTTCCTTGGCAGCGTGCGCAGGATCGGGGCCACCAGATCGGGGTGCAGATGGAACTCGATCGCGGCGTGGCGGCAGAACCAGTCGGCCAGTTGCGCCTGATGGCTTTCGAGCGGATCAGGGAAGCTTCGCTGGACGTCGCTGCGGACCTTGAACAAAAGCAGCGCCAGGCGCGTGATCAGCGGGGTGCGATGGGCCGTGCCGGGGATCGGCTCGTTGAGCCAGGCGGTCATCGCGCCCGGTCGCGACAGGTCGATGTGCGCGAGCAGGTCGGACGGGCGCTCCAAGACGATCGAGTCGTACGGGTGGAGTTTCGGCCCGAAGGCGGAGCGGCGAGGCCAATCGCGCGCCACCTCGTCGCGGGTGCCGATCGGTTCGAGGAAGATCGGATGCATCCCCGCGCGCACCCCCTCGCCGTGGAGCTTGAGCCAATTGGCATAGCCCGGCAGATCCTGGCCGCAGACGTCGGGAAAAGCGCGCACCAGGTCGTCTCGCAGCTCCCAGAGCGCGAGCGTCATCCGGTTGAGTACGCCGCCGGGCAGGGAGATCGGTTCGACCAGCCAGGCGAAGAAACTATCGTCCTGGTAGAGATCGAACGGGTTCTCGAAGCGCCGCCCTTTGGGGTCCATCCGTTGCAGCAGGCGGCGGGCGAACCAGGGGATTTTGACGTCGGTGCCGGCAAAGGTGCCGAAGCCGTAGGGGATGCCGACGAGGTGGAGATGACCGGCTTCGAGAACCAGGCGACGGTACTGCTCGAACGTCTGCCGCAGCTCGGGCCGGGAGCGTAGGGTGATCCGATTCTGATGCTTGCTGATCGCTTCGAGGTTGTTGAAGTCGATGCCGCTGAAGTGGAAGAACGCGACCGGCCGGCCGTCGACCGTCAAGCGGCCTGCTTCGACCGCCGTTTGGCGCTGCGGCAGGTTCCAATAGGCGACGTTGTACGCGGGATCTCGGGTGATCGCGACGTCGTCTAAAAATGCCGGGGCGAGATCCATCCACGACTGATCGACGAACACGCCGTTGTGGATGTCGTTGACGCAGAAGCGGTAGAGCCTCTCCTTCCACCACGAGAGGAACTCCGCGGTCGTGTCGTCGAGACGCAGGCCGAGGAAGCCGAGGTTGTAGACCCCGGCCATCAGGATCATCCGCTCCGGCGGGATCAAACCGTCATCGAGCCCGCGCGTGATGTGCGGGATCAAAACCGCCGGGTGGTCAGCGAGCAGTTCTTCGAGCGCCGTCACCGGCTCGAGCATGAGGATGTCCGGATCGAAATAGAAGATCCGGTCGAGGCCGAAGCGTTCGCGCAGGTGGTCGAGCAGAAACGGTTTGACCGCGGTGTTGATTTCCAGGATGTCGTAACGGAACGCGAAGTTTTCGAACGCCGGAATGCCCAGCTCGGCGGCGAAGACCGAGACGAACGGCAGCTGCCCATAGTGGACCGCCGGATCCGGTCGGTCAGCGATGCAAACATAGACCTCGGCACCCGGGTGGAGGCGTTTGTACGATTCGGCAAATACCTGGGCGAGCGCCAGGTAGTTGTTCGACACAATGGTGCACGCATTGACGCGAGTCATCAGAAGTCCTTTGTTTGGCAGGATCAGAGGCGCCCTAACGTACCAAAGAACGGCGCGATGCCGCCACCCGTGGGCGCCTAAGATTTCCCTAAGGCACCAAAGTGTCCGGCTCTATAGACGAGGCCCGGCCCGGGGTGGATAATCCGACAGCCCTCACCGGGATTTTCCAAGGGAGCACAAACGATGAGCTTTGCGCGGATCGTTGTTGGACCGAGGTTTGGCCGGGTCGCTGCCGCGGCGCTCCTTTTGGCGTCTGCCGCGGTTGCCGCGCGGGCCGACATCTCTGGGTTCGTCCGGGAGGCCGGCAGCGGCATGCCCGGTACGCCGGTCGCGGGCGCCCGAGTCCAGGTCCGCGCCGATCCCTCGGTGGTGGCGATCACCGCGTTCGACGGCAGCTTCACGCTCGCCGCCAACCCGGTCGGCCCGGTCGATCTCGCGGCGGCGCTCCCTTACGACCGAAAAGCGGCGACGAACTATCTGATCGCCGGGGTCACCGCGAACAACGGCGACACGGGGCTCGACATCCGCCTGCCGATCCTGCCCGCCGCGGGCAACCCGAGCTACGCGCCGCCGTCGGCGACCTACTGCCAGAACTGCCATGAATCGGTCTATCCCCAGTGGGAGGGATCGAACCACGCCAACTCGGCGACCAACGAATGGGTGCTCGACCTCTACTCGGGCTCCGGCACGGCGGGAGGGGGCGCGGGCTACGTCTATCGCGACTCCCACGCCGCGGGCGAGACAGGATTCTGCGCCACCTGCCACGCGCCGATGGCGGACGTCTTCGCCCCCGGCGAGACCTATCTCGACGAGGTGTCCGACGCCAACGCGCTCGAAGGGGTCAACTGCGTCTCCTGCCATCAAATGGATTCGGTCGACGAGTCGAACCTCGACGCGCTCCACCTGCTCGGCAAGTCGACCTACCGCTTTCCCGACGGCGCGGCCTTTCCGACCCAAGATTACGTTTGGGGGCCGCTCGGCGACGTCACGTTCTTCCCGATGAAGACCTCGCTGTCGACGCTGCACGACACGTCGCTGGTCTGCGCCTCGTGCCATCAGTACAAGAATCCGGCGACGGGAGCGCCGGGCCAGAACACCTATCGCGAGTGGGCGGCCTCGTCGTTCGCCGCCCCCGGCCTCGGGCATCGCGACTGCCAGGACTGCCACATGCCGGAATCGACGGACGAGGGGACGCTGTGCATCTTCTCGCCCACCGACCGGCCCGGCAATCAGCGCCGCCAGCACATCTTCATCGGCTCGACCCCCGAGATGCTCCAAAACAACGTGTCGCTCGCGCTCGCCGCCCAGGAGACCGGCCCCGGCCGCATCCGCGTCGTCGCCGACGTGGCGAACTTCGGTGCCGGCCACTCGTTTCCAACCGGGGTGTCGATCCGTAACGCCATCCTGGTCGTGAGCGCCCTCTGGAACGGCCAGCCGGTTGCCCAGGTCGCCGGTCCGGTGGTGCCGTTTTGGGGCAGCGACGACGTGGCCGGCGACCAGCCGGGCGATCTCGCCGGCCTGCCGGGGAAGGGATTCGCCAAAATCCTCGAAGGGCGGATCGATGGCCAGGGACCGGTCCTGCGGCCGGTTCTGTTCATCGACGCCGAGGGTGGGGCGTTTTCCGACACTCTGATCCCTTCGGGTGCCACCGACAATACCCAGCTCGAGTTCCAGCTACCGCCGAACGTTCCGCCGGGCGCGGTGGTGGATGTCGAGGCACGGCTCGTCTACCGCCGCACCTTCCGAGCCATCCAGATCGCCAAGGGCTGGACCCAGAGCGCCCACGGCGGACCGATCGAGATCGAGGTCGCCCGGCAGGCACTCTCGGTGACCTCGAACGGCACGGGTACGGTGCTCGACGTGCCGGCGCTGTCGCCTCGCGGCCTGCTGCTCATGGCGTTGCTGTTCGCCGCGCTCGGTACGCTCTGGATGGCGCGCCGCCGGCAGAAAACGCCTGGCGGGATCGACTGAATCCGGTTACATTCGGCCCACGCCGAAATGATTATCGATCTATCTCGGAAACCCGAGAACTAGATCATGCGAAAGGAATATCCATGAGGTCGAAGGGTTTCACGGCACTCCTCCTTCTCCTGGGTTTGACCGGATCGGCGGTCTACGCCGCGTCGGTTCCTGCTCTGGAGAGTCGAGGTGGCGAATCGTTGTCCACGTCCGATCGGTCGACACTGGCCGCTTGGGCGCTCACCCAACCCGAGGTCCGAAGTCACGTCGGCGAGAGCCGCATGCGCTTCCTGCGCGGTGGCGCGGAGATCGCCAAAGATGAAAACGGTGCCCAATATCGTCGCGCCGTGCTCTATTACCGCAATTATGACAGCGGGCTGGTCAACGAGGTCGAGGTCGCTCTCGATTCGGGGCTGATCACGGTCCGCGACCGCCGCGACCTGGTGCAGCCGAACCGCGAGGAGGTCGAGGCGGCGATCGCCATCGTCGCCCGCGACCCGCAGTTCGGACCGCTGGTCAAAGATCCCTCGATCTACGTGGACGGCGGCTTTTACCTGCGCTCCCAGATCGAGCGCGACCCTTGCTCCAAGGATGTCTGCCTGCAAATCCACCTGATGAACGCGGGCTCCGGCAACGGTTGGGCCGGCCGCGTCATCGTCAACTTGAGTCAAGGGGTGATCGCCAATCGAAACTACGTGAGCCCGACCGTAGAAGGCCAGATCGTCCCGATGACCGACCTGGGAGCCCACTAGAGCCATGCGTCGCCAACTCGCTCTCGCATTTTTCGTCGCGGCCGGTGTCGCGGCCTTCGGCGCCTCCGAGCTCTCGGCCCAATGCACCGGCGCCAATCACGTTACCTGGCCGGTGGTCAATCCGGTCTGGGATTTCTGCTGGGTCCGGCCGTCTGCGACTTTGCAGCCCAATGGCGAAGGCATCCGGATCACGGACGTCTTCTACAAAGGGCGCAAGATCTTCAAGGACGGCGGCGTCCCGGTGCTCAACGTCAAGTACAGCCCGGGAGGCTGCGGCTGCTTCCGCGACTGGTTCGACCAGGAGCGTTCCTTCGCGTGCGCGCCGAGTCCTTCCGCCGGCTACTGTACCGGCACGACCACTTCGGTCTCGACCGTCTGCAACCATCCGGGTTCGGACGCCGGAACGTTTTCCGGCGTCGCCGTGGACGACAAGGGATCGAGCTTGAAGCTCACCTCGCAAACCCAGGCTGGTTGGTACCGCTACATCGCCACCTGGGAGTTTTTCCCCGACGGCCGCATCCACCCGGGCATGGACATCACCGCGGTCAACAACTCCTGCGTCGCCTCGACCCATCGCCATCACGCGTACTGGCGGTTCGACTTCGATCTCGACGCCGTCGCCAACAACTTCGTCGAGTCGGTCGGCGCCGAGACCAGCACCCGGGTCGCCACCGAGCGCAGTTGGACGGACAAGGTGGCGGAACGCTCCGTGTGGCGGGTCGGCCGGACCGGCTCTTCGACGCGCGTCTACGTCAGCCGCAATCCGGAAGACGGCTACGCCGATGGCGATACCTTCGGCAAGATCGACGGCGCGGTCCTCGCCTACAGCGCGACGGAGCTGAACGACGCCTCGGGCGGCTGCGAAATCGACTTGGCGCCCTACACCAACTCGCAGAACGTCAACAACGCCGATTCGGTCCTCTGGGTTCACTCGATGGTCGATCACACCGGCGAGCCAGGCGGGGTCTCGGCCCAGTGCTTCATGTTCGGTCCGTGGCTCAAGGTGCGGACCCGGCCGACCCCCGCGGACTTCAACGGCAACGGCACTTCCGACGTCAAGCTCTACGTAAACGGCACCTGGTTCTCCTACCCGGTTCCCTGACCGAACGTCCGCGAACGGAATCTGTCATGCAAACGACGATGAAGATGCAGGAGAACCCCACCATGGCTCGCAACGGCTGTACTTCGCTTCGACTCTTCGCGGTGGCCGGCGCTTTCGCGCTCGTCGTCGCTCTGCCCGCCGCCGCCCAGGTGGTAACCGGCAACCCGGGAGGCAACTGCATCCCGGCCGCGGCCGATTACGACGGCGACGGCGATACCGACTATGCCCAGCTCTGCGATGGAGCTTGGCATTTCTATAATCCCGACGGCTCCTACTTGAAGGGCATCTGGGTCGGCAACACGCCCGGCAACATCCCGGTTCCGGCCGATTACGACGGCAACGGCGCCGACGAGCCGGCGATTTTCAACGGCGGCGCCTGGTTCAAGTACAACTACGCGACCGGCGCTGTCTCCTCGTCGGTCTGGACCGGCGCGCCCGGTCCCGGAACGGTTCCCTTGCCGATGGACTACAACGGCGATGGAATCGCGGATCTGTCGGCGTTCCAAGGCGGCGCCTGGCACTTCTACAACGCCGACGGT
>JBBRUC010000261.1:0-7506 GCA_038248205.1 Thermoanaerobaculia bacterium | reverse complement strand
GTCCGCTGGTTGTCGGTCAGCTTGAGGGTCGAGAGGCGGCGGTCGAGCAGGCGGGAGAGGTGGCGGAACAGATCGCGCTCGCGCAGGTCGGCGAGCTTCGCTCCGGCGCCTTGCACGGCGGCCTCGGCACGGGATTTTGCCCTCGACACCAGGGTGGGCGTCGAGGCGTCGAACAGCGGCATCTGCCGCGGATCGCGATCCTTTCGGAGCATGGCGGCCGGAGTTTAACGCGGGTCCGGCGGCCCGTGTAAAGCCCTACCCGATCGCGGGCTCGCCGATGTCCGTGACCGGGACCGAAACCTGACCCTGGACCAAATCGCGGAAGCGGATCATCGTCCGCTTCTCCTCATCCCACAGCTTGAGCCCGGCGCAACGCAGGCTCTCGCGCAGGGTGAGCCGGGTGACGTTTTGCAGCGACGGGTTCTCGTTGAAGCACTCGGCGAGCCGGTAGTTGGGGATCTGGCTCGACAGGTGGTGGATGTGGTGATACCCGATGTTGCCGGTCAACCAGTGGAGCACCGGGTGCAGGTCGTAAAACGAGCTCCCCTGGGCGCTGGCCTGGTAGAAGTTCCAATCCTGGGTCGGCTGCCAGTAGGTGTCCTCGAACTGGTGCTGGACGTAGAACAGCCAGACCCCGATCGCACCGGCGACCACCACCACCGGCAGGTAGACCACCGCGACCGTCGCCCAGCCGAACACCGAGGCGAGGCCGTAGACGAGCGCGCCGATCGCCACATTCGTGGTGAGGACGCTCTTCCATTCGCGCTTCCACGACCAGGGGATGTCGATTGGCAGCCGGTGCTTGAGCAAGAACTGGTAGGTCGGACCGACGCCGAACAGGACGAACGGGTTGCGGTAGAGGCGATAGAGGAAGCGGCCGGTCTTCGTGCGCGCCTGGTACTCGCGCACCGTGAGGGTCCGGACGTCGCCGAATTCACGCTCGTCCAGGTTGCCGGTGGTGGCGTGATGGATCGAGTGGGTCCGCCGCCAGTAGCCGTAGGGAAACAGCGTGATCATCCCGAGCACCGCGCCGAGCGCGTTGTTGGCGGCGCGCGAGGGGAAAAACGCCCCGTGTCCGCAGTCGTGCTGGAGGATGAACAGGCGGATGAAGAAAAAGGCGGTGGGGATCACCAGCAGCAGCACCAGCGGCTGCGAGCGAGAGACGCCGATCGCCATGGCGGTCCAGAGCAGGAGGAACGGAATCAGCGTATTGGCCAACTGAAACAGCGCACGGCCCCAGCTCGCCTTCTTATAGGGAGCCAGGAGACGGCGCCAATCGTTTTCGTCGGTAGGTCTAGCGGGCGCTTGGTTCGTCATGAAACCAGTATGCCAGGCGAGGCGCCTTGGTGCGGTCAGCTCTCTGTCACGGAAATGTCAGGGCAGACGGCGGCCGGGGTCTGGCGATAGCATGCGGAGGTGCCTTCCCGCCGCTCGGCCCAGTTGGTGACCATGTTCGTTCTCTCCCTCGTGGCGACGATCACGATGCTGGTCGGCTGGGTCGTCTACGTCGTCCGTTCCGGCTCGCGCCTGGCGCCGGACGATCCGGCCCGTGGGGTTCATTGGCTGCTCCTGGGGCTCGGCTGCGTGATCTTGTTCTTCGTCATCATCGGCCTCTCCTACCAGCTCGGCCAGGCGCTCGCCGCCCGGCGCTACGCCCAGAAGCAGGACGAATTCGTGGCCAACATCACCCACGAGATGAAGTCGCCGCTCGCCGCGATCAAGCTGCACGCTCAGACCCTGGAGCGGGAAGCGGACCTGCCGCCCGAGATCCGCCGCCGGTTTCTTTCGATCATCGAGCAGCAGGCCGATCGGATGGCCTCGCTCGTCGATGCGGTTTTGGAGAGCGGTCGATTGCTCGCGGGCAAGGCGAATCTCCCCCTCGAACCGGTCGACGTCGCCGCGTTTTTTGCCGACTACTTCGCCGTGGCGGCCCCTCACGCGGAGAGCCGCGGCGTCCATCTGCGGACCGACCTGGTCTGCGCGGAACGCATCCTCGGCTCGGAAGAGGCGTTGCGGCGGGTGATGGACAACCTGATCGACAACGCCGTCCGCTTCTCCAAGCCTGGAGGCGAAGTCCGGGTCCGTGTGGCGACCGACGAGGAGGAGCAGCAGGTGCGCATCGAGGTGGAGGACGACGGCGTCGGCATCTCGAAAAAGGAACTGCCGAAGATCTTCGAGCGCTTCCATCAGGCCGGGCGCCAGGGGGGGCCGCACGGCAGCGGCACCGGCCTCGGCCTGTCGATCGTCGCCGGCCTGGTGCGCGAGATGCGCGGCGCCGTCCGCGCCTACTCGCAAGAGGACCGGCCGGGTACCCGCCTGGTGGTCGAGCTGCCGGTCGCGGCGGAAGGGGTTTGAGCGTGGCCGAGGCGGATACCCCCGCGCGGGTGTTGGTGGTCGAGGACGACGAAGCGATCGCCTCAGGCCTGGCGTTCAACTTGGAGCGCAAGGGGTATCAGGTCGAAGTCGTGACCGACGGCGCCGCGGCGCTCGACCGGGCGGCGCCGGGCCGGTTCGATCTGATCCTCCTCGACGTCCGCCTGCCCGAGGTCGACGGCTTCGAAGTTTGCCAAAGCCTGCGCCGGGGCGGCAACTTCACGCCGATCCTGATGCTCACCGCGCGCGGCCAACCGGACGACGTGATCTTCGGCCTCAAGATGGGCGCCGACGACTACGTGATCAAGCCGTTCGATCTCGCCGAGCTGCTCGCCCGGGTCGAGGGTCTGCTGCGCCGCCAGGAATGGGCGCGCCAGGGGGGCAACGGCGGCGACCCCTCTCCCGCGGGAGAAGGGCGAAAGACGTTCGGCGAGTTCTGGGTCGATTTCGATCGATTCGAGGCGCAGACCGTGAGCGGCCCGGTGCAGCTGTCGCAGAAGGAGATCTCGGTGATGCGGGTGTTCCTCGCCCGGCCGAAGCAGGTGGTGACCCGGCGCGAGCTGCTCGCCGAGGTCTGGCACCTGCCGCACCACCCGAACGAGCGGGTGGTGGACAACGTGATCGTCGCCCTGCGCCAACACTTCGAGGCGGACTCGTCCAAACCCCGCCACATCAAGAGCGTACGCGGGGTGGGCTACCGGTTCGTGCCGTAAGGGACCTAGAGACCGGCGAGCGTCGAGAGGACCTGCTCGTCGTGGCCGTCGACCGAGACCTTCTTCCAGATCTTGCGCACCGTGCCGGAGGCGTCGATCAGGAAGGTCGAGCGCTGAATTCCCATCGACACCTTGCCGTACATGTTCTTCTCGCGCCAGGCGCCATAGGACTCGGCGACCGCGTGATCGGGGTCCGCGAGCAGCGGGAAGTTCAACGAGTACTTGTCGCGAAACTTCCCGTGACTCGCCACGGTGTCTGGAGAAACGCCCAGTACCACGGCACCGCGCTCCTCGATCTCGCTACGGCGATCGCGGAACGCGCACGCCTCTTTGGTGCAGCCGGGGGTGTCGTCCTTCGGGTAGAAATAGAGGACGACCGGCTTGCCGCGCAGCGCGGAGAGCCGAACCTCGCGGCCGTCGTCGGCGGCGAGGGAAAAGTCGGGCGCGGTTGCGCCCTCTTCGATCCAATCGGACATGGGAATCTTCTCCTAAGGGTGGTTGAAGGGAGAGTCGGCACGAGGGCCCAGGATGCCGCGCCCCCGCCGTTTCGCTTAGTCTTCGCCGCGCGGCCGGCCTCAGAACCGGACGTTTTGGACGTAGAACTCCGAGACCTCGACTTTGTTGCCCGCCAGCTCGGTCGCTTGCTCCGGGGTGATCAGGAATGTGCCGGCGCGATCTCCGGCGGGGGTTTCCATCGCCAGCTCCAGCGCCGAGACCGACTTGGACCGGACCTTGAGCAGGGCGTTGGCCGCGACGGTGATCGCCTTGAACGCGGAGGCCTCGGAGGCGGTGGTCGCCTCGATCAGGATCTGCCCGGTCGCGGCACCCGCGTAGAGCCGGAACTCCTCGATTCCCTGCCCGCGCAGGTAGGAGGCGACGGCATCGGTCACTTCGGTGTTTGGGTACGGCCGCCGGGAGGTCTGGCCGGCCGGGGTCTCATAGAAGCTCTTCGGGCGCGGCAGCGCGCTCGCGGCGGGCGTGTCGGTCGAGAGCGGCGAGCCCTTCGGGCGCACCGTAGGCTCCGGCAGCCGGGTGCCGACGCTGCGGCTGTTGATCAGCTCGGCCAGGCTGCCCTTGGGGGCGGTCGGGGCCGGCTGCGGGGCGGGCGCCTTTTTGTTGTCCTCGAGCACGATCGCCGTGCCGCCGTAATCGCTCTTGTTCTGGCGATCGGTTTTCGGGATGTCGATCCGCGCGAGCGGCAAGAAGCTCTCCGACCCGTTCACCAGGGTGATCACCGCGTTGTCGCCGTCGATCCGGTATTTCTTCCGGGCCTGCACCGTCGAACCGTCCTTCAAGTACACGGTATAGGCGAGGCTCGGCAGGGCGAGCAGGAGGAGCGTCAGGACCAGCAGGGCGATGCGCGATCGGCGATTCATGGCGGACTCCTTAAAAGTCGGGCCGGTGCGCTCGAGAAAGCTCGATGGCGGCGCGATCCGACCGGCGCTGCCCCTATGATAGCGTCCCCGCTGGACGAATGACGAGGCGGCCCAAACCGACATGTTGATCGTAATGAAGATGGACGCCACCCCGGACGAGATCCGTGCGGTGGTCGAGAAGGTCGAGCGCAAGGGCTTGCGCGCCCATCCGATTCCGGGGGCGCAGCGGACCGCGATCGGAATCACCGGGAACCTGGGCGCGGTCGAGCGCGGAACGTTCGAATCGACCGCCGGGGTGCTCGAAGTGATCCGGGTGAGCCACCCGTTCAAGCTGGTTTCGCGCGAGTTCCGCCCGGAGAACACGGTGGTCCAAGTCGGCGGCGCGGCGATCGGCGGTCCCGAGCTGGTGGTGATCGCCGGACCCTGTTCGGTCGAAAGCTACGACCAGATGCTGCGGATCGCGGAGCGGGTCAAGGCCGCGGGGGTGCAACTGCTGCGCGGCGGCGCGTACAAGCCGCGGACGTCTCCCTACAGTTTTCAGGGACTCGGGGTGGAGGGCTTGAAGATCCTCGCCCGGGTGCGCGAGGCGACCGGTCTGGCGATCGTCACCGAGGCGCTCGACATCGACGTGCTCGACCCCGTCGCCGAGTATGCCGACGTGGTCCAGATTGGCGCTCGCAATATGCAGAACTACACCCTGCTCAAGAAAGCCGGGCGCTGCGGCAAACCGGTGCTGCTCAAGCGCGGGATGACCGCCACGGTGACCGAGCTGCTGCTCGCTGCCGAGTACATTCTCGATCAGGGCAACGAACAGGTGATCCTCTGCGAGCGCGGCATCCGGACGTTTACCGATCACACCCGGAACACGCTGGACATCGCGGCCATCCCGGCGGTGCAGAAGATCAGCCATCTGCCGATCCTGGTCGATCCGAGTCACGCCGCGGGGCGCCGGGACATGGTTTTGTCGCTCGCCCGCTCGGGTGTGGCGGCGGGGGCGGACGGCCTGATGGTCGAGGTGCACGACCACCCCGAGGAATCGCTCTCGGACGCCGAACAGGCGCTGCTGCCGGACGAACTCGATCGTCTGATGGCCGATCTGCGCGCCCTCGCTCCCGCGGTGGGGCGCCAGATGTCGATTTCTCCGCCCGCAACGGTTTCTACGGCTTCGGCCGCCGTGCTTTAGGGAGCTTCTACGATCATGCAGCCTCTGTCCGGACTTCTGGTGCTCGAAGACGGTTCGGTGTTCGAGGGCGAAGCGGCCACCATCGGCACCCGCTTCGGCGAAGTGGTGTTCAATACCTCGATGACCGGTTATCAGGAGGTACTGACCGACCCCTCCTACCGCGGCCAGATCGTGGTCATGACCCAGCCCCATATCGGCAACTACGGCACGAGCCGCGAGGCCGCAGAATCGCGGCGCCCCTGGGTGGAGGGCTTCATCGCCCGCCAGTTCACCCGCGAGCCGTCCGGTACGGGAGAGGGGGAGGGGCTGCTTCCCTATCTCGATCGGGCGGAGGTGCCGTCGCTCCATGGGGTCGATACCCGCGCGATCGTCCGCCGCCTGCGCGAGCGCGGCGCGCTGCGCGGGGTGGTCACCTCGGAACGCAGCGACGTGGACGCCCTGCTTGCCGAGGTGCGCGATTTTCCCTCCATGACCGGCCGGGCGCTGGTCGAAGAGGTGACCTGCGAAGAGCCTTACGAGCTGGCCGCCGAAGGTCCCTGGGAGCAGCCGCGCTGCCACCTCGCGGTCTACGACTTCGGCACCAAGCAGAACATCCTCCGGTCGCTCAACCTGCTCGGCGCGCGCCTCACCGTCCTGCCCGCCTCGACTCCGGCGAGCGTAGCGCTGGGCTTGGGTGTAGACGGCGTGGTGCTCTCCAACGGTCCGGGCGACCCGGAGCCGCTTTCCGGCATCATCGAAGCGGTACGCGAGATTTTGGCGGCGGAAAAGCCGGTGCTCGGCATCTGCCTCGGCCACCAGCTGTTGGGTCTTGCGCTTGGGGGCCGGACCTTCAAGCTCAAGTTCGGTCACCACGGGGGCAACCAGCCCGTGCGCGACGTGGCGACTGGCAAGGTCGAGATCACCAGCCAGAACCACGGCTTCGCGGTCGATCCCGATTCGCTCCCCGCCGGTTGCGAGGTGAGCAAGGTGAATTTGAACGACGGCACGGTCGAGGGTCTTGCCGTCGCCGGCAAGCCGATCCTCTCGGTGCAGTATCACCCGGAGGCAGCGCCCGGGCCGCACGACGCGGCGGAGCTGTTCGAGCGCTTCGTCGCCGACGTAGCGCATGGCGCCTGATCCGACCGTCACTTCGCGATCGACCTCGAAGCCGCCGCTGTCCGGCTCGCTCCCGGCTCTGCTCGCCTGGCGGTTTCTCCGCGGGGACCACAGCCAGCGCAGTCGCCTGCTCGACGGCACGGCCCGCTCGGCGCTTCTGGCCACCGCGCTCGGAGTCACCGCGATGGTCGTCGCGATGGCTCTGATGACCGGCTACCGCGAAGATTTGCAACGAAAATTGGTCCGCGGCAACGCCGCGGTGGTCATCTACCCACTGGGGGGCGAAGGGACCGGTCACGTACGCGCGGACACCGGGTCGCGGCTGCTCAAGATTCCGGGGGTTCGCCGGGTCGGTCGAGTGGTCTACGGCCAGGGTTCGCTGTCGTTCGACGGGGCGACCTCCCCGGCTTCGGGCGCGGCGGGCTCCGCGGACAACGAGGTGATTCTGCGGGGGATCGACCCCGGCGGCGGTCAGCTCGCGGCCCGCGCGGAGCAGATCGAGATCGGACCAGACGGTCTGGCCGGCGTGGTGCTGGGCCGGGATCTCGCGGAACATCTAGGGGCCGCCCCGGGGGACGTGGTCCGCCTGGTCTCGCTCGGCCTCACGGAAGGTCGGCCGCGGTTTCGCTATCGGAGCCTGCGGGTGACCGGAACTTTTGCCACCGGGTTTGCCGAGTTCGACCAGAGCTGGGTGCTGCTTGCGCGGCCGGTGGTGGAAGAGCTGATGGGCAGCGGCGCCGGAACCGATCTGCTGGAGCTGACCCTC
>JBBRUC010000260.1:0-7541 GCA_038248205.1 Thermoanaerobaculia bacterium | reverse complement strand
GGTCGAGCTGAGCGCGGATCCGGCTCGCTATGGATTCGTTGAACGCCATACTTCCTCCGTAGCTCCTACTTCGAGTACAGCCCGATCACCTGTTCGATCGCCGCGCGGCAGACGGCGCAGAAGCCGACCTCGTCGCGGGTGAACATGATGCAATCTTCCTGGGGCCGGAACATGCCCGTCGCCTGGTAGTTGGCGCCTTCGAAGGCTCCCACCTTGCCGGAGTTTTGATCTTTGCCCAGCAGAACCGTTTCGTGGGCTTGCTCCTCCCGGAACAGAGCATCCATCACGGATTCCGGGCGCCGTTCGGCGCGGATCTTTCGGCGCCGGGCCTGGATGTCCTTCTGGAACGCCTCGAACTCGACCTTCTTCCACGGCGTGGGAATCTCGATACTGGGTGACAGGAGGCTCTTCCATTTGAGCGTCGCCGGATCGGCGTTGGCGGTGACGTTCTTTTCCCACGGTTCTACGACCGCGCCGTTGTCGGTCGCGACGTCCGAGGTGTAGTACTCGTCGGCGAGCCCGGCGAAGTGATGGCCGAATTCGTGGACGAAAATGTACGGCGCCCACGCGCTGTCCGCCGCCACCGTGCCGTAGAGGCCGAAGATGCCGCCGCCGCCATAGGTTTCCGCGTTGACCAAAATCTCCACGAAGTCGTACGGCGCAAATTGGGCCGCCTCGCGGAACGCCCGATTGTCGAACGTCAGGACGTAGCGCTCCGAGCCGAACGCGTCATAGGTGGCGCCGACCGGATTCCTCTTGTGGATGCCGGTGGAAGGACGCGAAATTCCGCTTTCGGCCGCAGCCGGGCTCAAACCCCAGACGTTGAAGTCGCCGCGGTGCCGTTTGAACGGCTCTTGGCCGAACAGCATCTCGATCATCCGCCGCGCGTCGCTCTCGAACTTCGGCCGCTCGGCGGCGGTATAGCCGTCCCCCAGGATCAAGAGATCCACCTTGTCGGCCGGATCGCCGTGCTGTTCGAGAGCCAGGAGAGGTCCGGGCGGGCTCGGAACCGAGCTGTCGACGAACATGTCTGCCGGATCGATCACGACGTTCCAGATCTCCTGAAAGTCGTTTTTGGCATCGCGCTTCTTCAAGCTGATCCGGACCGGCCGCTCGGGCGCCGGGAAACGGAACGACTCCGAAAAGGTCCCCCAGCGCTCTTTCGCCTCGTCCGTCGTCTGCCACTCGCCGAAGATCGAGGCGAAGCCGCGCGAATAGATCGCCTGGTTCGTCGCGCGGTCGACCACCTCAAAAAAGTAGAGACCAAGGTTCGTGTCGTCTTGGCGTCGGCGCGGATTGCCCGGCCAAGGGAGCGGCTCGATCGTCACCCGGTCGACCGCGAACATCTCGGCGGTCGCGTTACCGGTATGAAAGTAGTCGACGCGCAGGGTCCGAGGTGCTGCGGCGCCGGCGGCCAAGGCGGGTACGGAGAGTGCCGCGCAGCACCCCAGTGCGACGAGAGCGGTCTTCATCGGTAGAAACCTCCATGAAGCGGGCGGGATTGCGATCGGCACGACGTTAGCATGAGAGGTGTCTCGGACCTTTGAGCCCGGGGAGTTCCTAAACGTGTCCTACTTGATCGACGGCAGCAATCTCGGCGGAGTGGCGGCAGGCCGCGCCGGGGCGCGCAACGCCCGCGCGGTGATCGCCTGGCTTCTCCCCTGGGTGCGGGAGCGGTCGGACCGCGGCCGGTTGGTCGTCGTGTTCGACGGTGCCGAGCGACCCGATGTCGCGATTCGTTACGGCTTGATGGAGGTCGAGTTCGCAGCGCCGCGGTCGGCCGACGACGCGATTCTCGCCCGCGTTCGCGCCAGCCCGAAAACCTGGATCGTGGTGACCAACGATGCAGCGCTCGCGCTCGCCTGCCGTGACCTCGGGGCAAAAACCCAGGCCGCCTCCACTCTTGCCCGGCGCGTTCTCTCCCTCCCCGGGGGGCGAAGGCCGCCGAGCCGCTTGCCGAAGGCGTTCGAAGGAGCGGACAAGCCGCACCCGACCGGCAGCGATCAAGCGCACTGGAAGAAGGTGTTCGGATCCTCCGGCGACGATCCGGGTTCAAAGGGCGGCTCAGAGTAACGCCCAGGAACGGCCGACCGGTCGTAGACTGGAATCCGTGGCGACGATCGCGGAGCTTCTCAAAAAAGGTCGGGCGCGACTGGCGGCGGCACCGTTCTCTCCCCCGCCGCGCGAGGCCGTGCTCCTGCTCGGCCGGGCGCTCGGACTCTCGGAAGCGCAGGTTCTGGCGCGCGACGATTCGTCGACCGACCCGGTGACGCAGGAGCGCTTTGAGGATTGGATCGACCGCCGGGCGGCCGGCGAACCGGTCGCCTACCTACTCGGCGAACGGGAGTTCTACGGTCGGGTCTTCCACGTCGATTCCCGAGTTTTGATTCCGCGCCCCGAGACCGAGCACCTGATCGAAACGGCGCTCGGCCTGCCGCTTCCACCGCGCCCGCGCATCCTGGAGGTAGGGGTCGGCTCCGGGTGCATCGCCGTAACGCTGGCTTGCGAGATTCCGGCCGCCCGAATCATCGCGACCGACCTGTCGGCCGGTGCGCTCGCAGTCGCCCAGGGCAATGCGATGCGCCTTGGGGTTCAAGGACGTCTCGGGCTCGTTCGCACCGATCTGTTCGCCGGAATCGCGATCGGCGACTTCGACCTATTGGTCAGCAATCCGCCCTACGTGGATCGCAGGGAAGCTGCCGAAATGTCACCCGAAGTTTGCAATTTCGAGCCTCACCTGGCACTCTTCCCGCCCGGTGGCGGAGGCGCGGAAACGATCTCCCGTCTGCTCGATTCGGCGGCTGCACTGCGCCCCGGAGTCAGAGTTCTTTTGGAGATAGGGCACGGTCAGCTCCATGCGGTCGAAGCGGTGGCCCGTTTTGCCGGTTTCGACCTCCTGGCGGCGATTCCCGACTACGCGGGGATTGCGCGCGTCGCCGTTCTCTCCCGCCGGTAGCGATCGGGGCGCTACGGCCGGGCGCCGACCTTGCAGGATGCCGGAGGGGTCGCGGTGCAACAGGTCGAATCCAGCAATTCCCAGTTGAATCCAGGGTAGAGGGCGGAGAGCGGCTCGAACATGGACAGATTCCGAATCATCGGACCGACGCGGCTCGTGGGCCGGGTGCGCGCGAGCGGCGCCAAGAACGCGGCGCTGCCGGCGCTCGCCGCCGCGCTGCTCTCCGACCGGCCGCTCCGCCTGACCCGCGTACCCGGTGTGCGCGATATTCGCACCATGCTGAAACTGCTGGAGCACCTAGGGGTGGAGGCGAGCGAGATCGGCGCGAACGGCGAGCTGGTCCTCAACCGGACCGCGGTCTCCGGTGCGCCGCCGATCGAAGCCCCCTACGATCTGATGAAAACCATGCGGGCGGGCGTGCTGGTGCTCGGTCCTCTGCTCGCCCGATTCGGCAGGGCGCGGGTTTCCCTCCCCGGCGGTTGCGCGATCGGAGTCCGCCCGATCGACCAACACCTGAAAGGGTTAGAGGCGCTCGGCGCCCGGGTCCACCTCGAACACGGTTATGTCGAGGCGAGTTGTGCCCATCTGCGAGGAGCCCGATTCCGGTTCGACATGCCGACCGTCACGGGCACCGAAAATCTTCTGATGGCCGCCTGCTTCGCGCGCGGCACGACGGTCCTGGACAATTGCGCGCGCGAGCCGGAAGTGGTCGATCTGGCACACCTGCTGCGCGCGATGGGTGCCAAAATCGAAGGCGAAGGGACCGAGACGATCGAGATCGAAGGGGTCGACGAGCTGCACGAGGCAGAGCACGCGGTGATTCCGGATCGGATCGAAGGGGGCACCTACCTGATCGGCGCGGCTCTCACCGGCGGCGACGTAACGCTGGAAGAGGGCGACCCGGCCGCCCTCGCGCCGCTGCTCGAACAGCTCGACCAAGTCGGCGTCGCGGTGGCGGAAGGTCCCGACGGAATTCGCGTACGAGCCGACGGCGAACTCAAGGCCGTCGACATCGAGACCGCGCCGCACCCCGGGTTCCCCACCGATCTTCAGGCCCAGTACCTGGCGCTGATGACCCAGGCCGAAGGGTCGTCGACGGTGCGCGAGAGCGTTTTTGAGAATCGATTTCAGCACGTCCCCGAGTTGATGCGGATGGGCGCCGACCTTGAGGTCGAGGGGCGCGACGTCCGCGTTCAGGGACCGACGCCGCTGGCCGGGGCCAACGTCATGGCGACCGATCTGCGCGCCTCGGCTTGCCTGGTGCTCGCCGGCCTGATCGCCGAGGGCGAGACGATCGTCGAACGGATTTATCACTTGGACCGAGGCTACGAGGCGATGGAAGAAAAACTCCGCGCCCTCGGCGCCCGGGTGGAGCGAATCGCCGGACCGCAGACCGCCTGAGAGCCGGTCCGGCCCGTGCCGCAACCCTCTCCGGGCCACCTCCGGCCAACCTCATGCTGAGCGCCCCGATCTTCCTTGCGACCCTCGCCCTGGTCCTCCCCGGGGGGGCAGAGCCCGATCCCCGGCCACCTTTGGTGGAGCTGCAACGGGTCGGCCGCGATCGCGATGCCCTCGCCCGCCTCGATCGCGAGATCGCGAGCCGGCCGGACCTGGCCCACGAACTCGGGCTCTCCTATCTTCGCGGACATCTACTCGAAGGGCTGGGAGACGAGCGGCGCGCCGCGGAGGCTTTCGCGGCGGCGATGATCGAGACTCCGCCGCTGGCCGCCTACGGCCGCTATCGGCTGGCTCTCGGGCAGATGCGCGCGGGACATCCGGAAGTGGCCGCGGGCCTGCTCGCCGCGGTGGTCGCCCAGGATTCCCGATCGCCTCTCGCCCCCAAGGCGGTCCGCCTGTTTCAAAGAAGCCTGCTCGACGGCGGCGACTGCCGGCTGCTCAAGGCGATCACCCTATTCGCCTTCGCGCCGCCCGAACGCCGGGCGCTGCAACTGGCCCGCGCCGAGTGCGCTCTGCGCACCGGGGACGGCGAGCTGGGCCGGAGTCTGTTGGTCGATCTGCTCGACGAATCGCGAATCGACGAATCGGCCTTCGCCGCCGCCGAGCGGCTCGCCGATCTCGGCGAGGCGCGCTCGGCGGTCCGCGGGCGGGCCGCTCTGCTCACGGGGTTGGTGCTCGCGCTCGGCGGCGAATTCGACCGGGCGATCCTGTCGTTGGGGCGCGCCTCGATCTCGGCGACGCGGCGCGATCGGTCGGAGGCGGCGGCCTCGCTCGGCCGTGTGCAGCTTCAGGCCGGGCGCTACGATCCGGCGATCGCCCAGCTGGAGCTGGCCGCGCAGCAGGCGCCCGGGCCGTCGTCTCGCGCCCAGGCCCGCTTCGATCAGGGGCGGGGCTTCGAGGCGCGCGGCCAAACCTCTATGGCGGTCGGACGCTACCTCGACGCGGCGTCCGCCGATCCGGACGGAGCGCTCGCCGCCGCCGCCTACGCCGCGGCGCTACGCCTGGCGGCCCGCGCCGAGAACTTCGACACGGCGAACGCCCTTCTCGGCAGGCTGGCTGCGCGCCCGGCGTGGCGGGCCGAAGCGGCTCGCGCGGCGATCTTTCTAGCCGCGTCGGACCTCGTACGGGGCCGTGCGGATCGGGCGCGCATTTGGCTCAACGGACCCGGCGCCGCGGGCGAGCCGATCGAGGTTGCCTTCTGGCGCGCGCGATCGATCGAACTCTCCGGTACGCCCCAGGCCGCGGTGAGCGCCTACCTCGGGGTGCTTCGGATGGACCCTTACCACCTGCTCGCGCTCGCCGCCCGCCGCCGGTTGGCGGGGCCGAGCCTGGCGCCGACCGCGACGATCATCGGCCAGCGGCTGACCGAAACGGGGAAGGCCGCCGACCTGCTGAGCGCCTGGCTGATCCTTGGTGATGTCAGTCCGCTCGGTCGTACGGCCAAGGCGCGACTGGCCAAGCTTCTGCTGTCCGACCGGCAGGCCGGACGGTTCCTTCGCCTGAGCCTGGTGCCGATCGTGCGGTGGCCGCTGTGGAATCGGATTTCGGACAAGGATCGGTTCGGAGCCGAGGGGATGCTCTTGAGCCTCGGAATCTGGACCGACGGCGCCGCCGCGGCGCCGGAAATCTTCCCGCCGAAGGAGCCGGATCTCGCATTCACCGCAAGTTTGGAACTTGCCAGGGTCGGCCAGACGCGGCGCTCGATCGCGCTCGCTGAAGCGGTCCGCGCGCGGGTTCCCGCGCAGGTGCCCGAACCGCTCTTGCCGCTCGCCCTACGCCAGTTGATCTACCCCTTTCCCTATGCCGACCTGCTGCGCAAGGAAGGGCCGCGCCGCAACGCCGACCCGCTGCTGCTCGCGGCGATCGTGCGCGAGGAAAGCCGGTTCGATCCCACCCAGGTGCGAGGCGCCGGGCACGGCCTGGCCGGTGCGAGCCTGGGAGAGCAGGCGCGCGTCGCCGCATTGGCCGGTTTGCCCGAGCCGAACGCGGAGGATCAAGAGCGGCCGGATGTGGCGATTCCCCTCGCCGCCGCGCATTTAGGGGTCGAGCTGCGGGCCGCCCGCGGGTTTGTCCCCCGGGCGATCGCCGGGTTCGACGCCGGGGCCGAAGCCGCCCGGATCTGGCAGAGCTACTGCTGGACCGCCGAACCGGAGGAGTATTGGACCAAAGTGACCGATCCCGGCACCCGAGCCTATCTGGCGTCGGTGATCTCTTCCTGGGCGCACTATCGCGAGATCTACGGCCAGCCGTAGGCTGGCCCAGCCACTAGCCGGGCGGCTTCTCGATCGTTTGGAGAACGGGAGGCAGACGGCCGACCTCTTCGTCGTAGAAGCTTTCGACGTCAGCGTTCCTGCGCAGTTCTTCGGACCAGCGATCCAGCTCGTCGTTCAGCCGCTGTTCGTGCAGGACGGCGCGAATCTCCTCCCGCACGTCTTCGAGCGGCGGTGCCTTCTCGCCCCGCTTCTCGGCTACCACCTTGAGAGTGCTCGCATAATAGTTGCGGATGTCGTCGAGGCTGACGAAGACCCGCGGTCCCAGTCGCTCATCGATATAGACCAGCACGGCGATCTGGCGCGCGACCAGCTGCTCGAGAGCCGCACGGGTCATGCCCAGCTCGGAGAGCTGGTGGGCGAACGACGCCTCGTCGGGAAAGCGGGCACGGATTTCGCCGATCTGCAGCTGGATTTCTTCGACCGGAACCTGAATGAACCCGGTGCGGTCGATCTCGTGCGAGCGGAGCCGCTGCTCGATCAGTTGATCGAGCACCCGGCGGCGCAGCAGATCCCCGCTCTCGCCCGCTTTCGGCTCCACCAGGCCGAGACCGATCACCCGATCGATGTCGGAGGCGAGGATCGGGTCTTCATCCACGACGGCCACCACCCGATCGAGCAGCCGGGCGGTCGGCGTCGCGGCGAGCCCGACCCTCGGCAGCGCGGCGAGCAGCAAGCCGGCGAGTGTGAGCAGGATTTTTCGAGCCGTCGAAGCCATGGGCGCCATCGAGCGGGATGCTAGCATTCGGCGCGATGCCTCCACCCTCCGCGGCAACCCCCGAAGAACCCGAACTTCCAACCTGCACCGGCCGGCTCCTGCTGGTGGCCACGCCGATCGGCAACCTGGGCGACCTGTC
>JBBRUC010000259.1:0-7587 GCA_038248205.1 Thermoanaerobaculia bacterium | reverse complement strand
GGATCTCCTTGGCCGAAAGGATTTCGGCCAGGCGGCGGGAGGAGTCGGGTGCCTCGTAGGCCCCTTGGCCGGTGAGGACGTGAATCTTGGTGTCGTTTCGGAGCCGATCGAGGACCGGCCCCTCGAGCTTCGGCAGGTACCAGGCCGGATTGTTGAAATAGGCGGTCTCGTCCGAGTATCCCTTGAAATAATCGGGGGCGAGATCGTAAAAGCCGCTCATCGCGATCACCGAATCGAACAGGTCGGGCCGGCGGAAGAAGCAGTTGGCAGCATGAAACGCGCCAAAGCTCGCGCCCGAGGTGGCGATCCGGAGGTCCGGCGCCTGGCAGGCCTGGCGGATGTACGGCACGACCTCTTCCTCGACGTACCGGACGTAGAGCCCTTGGCGCCGCACCTGCTCGGGCACGGGCAGCTTGTCGTCCATCCAGGCCTGGCTGTTGATGCTGTTGATCGAGAAGACCCGTACTTTGCCGGCCTCGATCAGCGGCTCGACGGCTTTGATCAGCCAGAAGCGCTCGTTTTCGAGGTAGTCGGCGGCGGCGGTCGGAAACAGCAAAAGAGGATGCCCCCCGGTACCGTATGAGACGATCGGCATGTCCTGACCAAGAATCGGGCTGTGCCAACCGTCGAGATGCTTTTCCATGCGCAACGAACCTCCTCGAAAGGCATCCGCTTCCTGCGGCGCCGGGTCTGATCGGAACGTGTCAGGATATCCGGCCGCGCAGCACCCTTCAAGCTCCATGCCCAAAGCGCCGCGCAAATACCGAACGAAAGTCCTCGACCGAACCGAACCCGATGCTCCTTTGCTCCGTTCCAGCCTGCCGGGCGCCGCTCGCGATCGACCCCGACGGCCGCCGCGCAGTCTGCCCCGCGGGGCATTCCTATGATCGCGCCCGGTCGGGGTATTGGAATCTGCTCCAGCCCCAGGATCGGCGCTCGAACGCCCCGGGCGACTCGAAGGAGGCGGCCCAGGCCCGCCGGCTGCTCGCCGACCTGGGGCTCGATACGCCACTCTTTGCCGCGCTGGTGCCAATTCTCGGCACCTTGGACACCGCCCGTCCCCCCGCGGTGTTAGATGTCGGATGCGGCGAGGGGGCGTTCCTCGCCTTCCTCCAAGAAGGTCGGACGATCGACGCCTGGGGCACGGACCTTTCGAGCCCGGCGATCGAGCTGGCCGCCCGCCGGCTGCCGGGGGCCACCTGGGTGATTGCCAACGCCGATCGGCGGCTGCCGTTTGCCGAAGGCTCGTTTGATCGCATCACGTCGCTTACCGCCCGCAGGAACCCGGAGGAGTTCGACCGCTTGCTCGCCCCCGACGGCCGGTTGGTGATCGCACTCCCCGGTCCTGACGACCTGATCGAGCTCCGCGAGGCCGCCCTGGGTCGCGGCGACCGGCGCGAGCGGTTGGCGGCGGCGCTCGAAGAGCTGGCGCCGTTCTTCGAAGTCGAGGGGACCGAGCGCGTCGACTGGACCGCGACGCTCGACGAAGCGGGGATCGAGGCACTGCTCGCCTCAACCTACCGAGGCGGACGGGCGGGGCGCGACGATCGGGCGCGCGCCCTTGCGGGCCGGACGGTCAGCATGAGTCGAGATTTGGCGTGGTTGAAGCGCAGACCCGCCGGTCTGCCCCTACTCCCAGATGGCGACTTCGAAACGGCCGGCGGAGTTGGCGGCGCCGCGGAACATCCCGGCTGAGTTGAAGACCAGGGCGATCGAGCCGTCTTTGCCCACGGCGATGATCCCGCCGTCACCGGGAGATAGCTCGGCGATCGTCTGCCGGGCCGCCTCGTCGAGCGGCAGACCGGCGAACTGCACCCGCGCCGCGATCGTCCGCGCGACGGTATGGCGGATGAACTGCTCCCCCACGCCGGTGGCCGAAACCGCGCAGGCACGATCGTCGGCATAGGTGCCCGCGCCGATCACCGGTACGTCGCCGATCCGGCCGAAGCGCTTGTTGGTGAGGCCGCCGGTCGAGGTCGCGGCGGCCAGGTGGCCATGGGTATCCATCGCCACCGCCCCCACGGTGCCGAACTTCTTCGGCACGTTGCCCGCCGCTTCGTCCTTGAGCGCCGCTTGGAGCTGGTCGTAGCGCTCTTGGACGAAGAAATACTCGGGCGTAGCACGTTCGGCCTTCACCTCGTCGGCGAACGTCTCGGCTCCCGGACCGGCGAAGAAGACATGCTTGGACTTCTCCATCACCTGCCGCGCGAGCGAGATCGGGTTCTTGATCGTCTTTAGACCCGCCACCGACCCGCAGGCGAGCGTCTCGCCGTTCATGATCGCCGCATCCATCTCATGTTCGCCGTCGTGGGTGAAGACCGCCCCCTTGCCGGCGTTGAATTTCGGATCGTTCTCCAGATCCCGCACCACCGCCTCGACCGTATCGACCGCCGAAGCGCCTTTCTCGAGCATCCCCTTGCCCAAATTCAACGCCCGTTCGAGCGCGGCCGAGTACTCCTTCTTCTTCTCCTCCGGCATCTCCTTGTCGATCACCCCGGCCCCGCCATGGATGGCGAGCGACCAGGCGGGGAAATCGGCACGGGTGAGCACCACCTCGGCACCCGCCACCTCGGAGGCCTGGGCGGCGACGAGGGTGGAGGACAGCAAGAGGCAGAGGGCGGCGAGGGTGTGCTTCATGCGGGAGTCTCCACCGGGTGGTTCGGGAAACTTACAGGGGGTGAGTGTAATCGAAGCGAGGAGGTCCAGGCAGAGGCTCGGGCGGCTGCCTGACCGGAGACGCCCCGACAGCCAGCCACCGGAAAGGATTGTGGTTGAGGACTGGGGACGTCTCTACACACCCGCGGCGGGAAGGGTCGCCAACCGATAGGCGGCATTCTGTAGAGACGCCCCAGTCCTCAACCCCAGACCCTCCGTTTCCACCCTCGTCGGGGCGTCTCCCTCGCCGTCACCACAAACCCAATGGGCTCTGAGGAAACGTATCGGCACCGCGAGATTCCGGAGTGCCGTCGCAATCCCACCTGACTGATCAGGGACATTCGGAGGGCAGTTTAGCCCCTCCTCCTCGAAGACGGCCCTCTTGTCGCAATCCCACCTGACTGATCAGGGACATTCGGAGGAAGAACCAGTTCAACGCTCAGACCGTGGTGAAGAAAGGTCGCAATCCCACCTGACTGATCAGGGACATTCGGAGGGCCACCTCTGCAACCCCTTCTGAATCAGGGGGTTACAAGGGCGATTTCCGGAACCTCGCGACATACGCTTGCCTTTCGCTAGCTGACGCTTCGTTTTTGCTCGCCGAGACGACTCGTAAAGCATTGATTGTCAAGGAACTTACGGCCGTTTCCGGAACCTGGGTGCCATTTTGGCGAAGAGGTCCCGAAAAGTGGTACGGCTTTTGCCTGGCTCATACGATATAGACGTTCGGGTCTTCTGTCACCTGCCCCAGGCCGAGAATCACCAGCTTGGCTCCGCAGTCGGCGCAGAAGCGGTAGATCCGCACGCTGTCCTCCGCGGCGTCGACCAGAGCTTCGATGCGTCCTCCCTGGGCTCGCCAGGCTCCAGCCTGGCGCTTTTTCGGAGCGAACCGCAGAGTTCTGGGTCAGGCCTAGAGAATCCGATACCACCAATACCCCGGTCGTTGCTTGTGGTGTGCGACCGCGTAGATCCGGATTTCGCCAGCCTCGACCGCTGTAGAAATTGAATGGCTGCGGCGAGTTCCGAACGAAACCTCCCGGCGAGACCGGGGACCCGATCCTCGTAGAAGCCTGCCGCCTTGAAGGCTTCGACCTCTGCCGCGGGGTGGAAGGAGTAAGGAATCAACCGATGGCCGCGAGACGCGCCATCACCTCGGCGCCGGGAACCAGGGCTACCCGCCCATCCGCGACATCTTGCCTGCGCCTTTCCGCCTCCTCGAACCAGAGCCGCTCATGCTCTTCCGCCGAGGGTTCGTCCAGGCTTTCGATCAATGCCTTGGCCAAGGCGGCTCGTTGTCCGCTGTCCAGCTCAAAAGCATCAGCCTTGATCTCGTCGAGGTTCTTCATTCTCCGGTACCTCCCGGCGAAGATCTTACTCCCAGCGGGAGAGACTTCGCGAACCGCACGGCCGCTTCCCCTCGCCGTGGCGGCTGAAGTCTCCGGTCACCACGACGCCCGCCACCGGTCGCAATCCCACCTGACTGATCAGGGACATTCGGAGGGTTCATTTTCGGAGGAGTGATCGGGGTGATATTTCATCGTCGCAATCCCACCTGACTGATCAGGGACATTCGGAGCCCGAGGGGGGGTTCACCTTGGAATCCAGCACGCTATCTGGTCGCAATCCCACCTGACTGATCAGGGACATTCGGAGGCGACCGAATCCCCGCGCGCCAAGCCGGTGCTGATCGTCGCAATCCCACCTGACTGATCAGGGACATTCGGAGCCAACATGACCGTGCTGCCGCACGGCGGAAACCCGACGTCGCAATCCCACCTGACTGATCAGGGACATTCGGAGACCGGCTCCGGCAAAACCGTAATTTGGGCAACGCTTGCGTCGCAATCCCACCTGACTGATCAGGGACATTCGGAGTTCATTGCGCGCGCGCGAGGCGGCCAAGACGGAGGTTGCGGTCGCAATCCCACCTGACTGATCAGGGACATTCGGAGGTTTGGACGACTTGAAGCTTGGGTTCGGTGTTCCTCGTCGCAATCCCACCTGACTGATCAGGGACATTCGGAGCCGAGGTGGAGCGACTGACAGCGCTGGTTGGGCGGATCGTCGCAATCCCACCTGACTGATCAGGGACATTCGGAGGCGGAAAAGATTGCCCGCCTGTTCACCGACTACGTGAGAGTCGCAATCCCACCTGACTGATCAGGGACATTCGGAGCTTGACCCCCGCCGAGCAGATCGCCGAAATCCTGGCATGCCGTCGCAATCCCACCTGACTGATCAGGGACATTCGGAGCCCTGTTTAGCGAAGGGTACCCGTGGTCCAGAAAGGAGGTCGCAATCCCACCTGACTGATCAGGGACATTCGGAGGCGGGTCGAGGCCGCTCTGGAAGGAGCACGCAAAAAAAGTCGCAATCCCACCTGACTGATCAGGGACATTCGGAGGGCCACCTCCGCAACCCCTTCTGAATCAGGGGGTTACAAGGGCGATTTCCGGAACCTCGCGACATACGCTTGCCTTTCGCTAGCCGACGCTTCGTTTTTGCTCGCCGAGACGGCTTGCAAAGCATTGATTGTCAAGGAACTTACGGCCGTTTCCGGAACCTGGGTGCCAATTTGGCGAAGAGGTCCCGAAAAGTGGTACGGCTTTTGCCTGGCTCATACGATATAGACGTTCGGGTCCTCTGTCACCTGCCCCAGGCCGAGAATGACCAGCTTGGCTCCGCAGTCGGCGCAGAAGCGGTAGATCCGCACGCTGTCCTCCGCGGCGTCGACCAGAGCTTCGATGCGCCCCCGCATCGTGGCGACCTGCTCTTCGGTCAACAGGAATTCAAACACCGAGTATTGCACCCGCTCGCCGAAGTCCTTGAGCGCGTTGGCGAGTTTCGTCCGCCGCCGATCATCCGGCACGTCGTACGAGACCACGATCAGCATGGCAGTCGAAACGCCCGGTAGGGGTCACCGTGAACCAGCGTCCGCGCCAGCCGCTCGGCCTGGCGGCGGAACAGCGCGCGGAACGTCGTCTCGGGGCCTCCTGGAATTTCGCCCGGGTTCCCTTCCGGCTCCAACCGGAAAGGCCGATCGATCTCTGCTTCGTACGCCGCGAAGTAACGCTTGAGAGCCGGCCGCGTGAGCAGAATGCCCCCCTCGCGAGGCTCGAAATCCGTCGTCCCGAGCGTGCCGAGGCGAACCAGGTGGAGGCTCAGGCGGTCGATGAAAGGCGCCCGGAACTCTTCCAGCAGATCGAGCGCGAGCGACGGCCGGCCGTAATCCACCGCGTGGAGAAGGCCCAGGTAAGGATCGAAACCCAGGGCGTCGAGCAACGACTGGAAACAAATTGGCGAGCAGCGGCGACACAGTCGATCCCTGCGGAATGCCGCATTCCAGGTCAATCAGGCGCGAGCCGTCCCAGATCTCCGCCCGTATCCAACGTTTGAAAAACCATTCGACCAGCGGCGCCAGGCCCAGTCGAGCGAGGCGCGCCAATAGCAGGTCGTGGGGAATTGAATCGAAACAGGCATCGACATCGGCGTCGACCACGAACCGGAATCCCTGATCGCGCAACTCGGCGACCCGGCGGATCGCATCGCCCACCGAGCGCCCTTCGCGAAACGCAAAGCTCGATGTCTCAAACTCCGCCTCGAAAATTGGCCGGACCACCCGATCGACGGCGGTCTGCAACACGCGATCCCGCACGGTAGGGATGGCCAGCGCCCGCGTGCCCACCCCGGAGCGCTTGGGCACTTCGAAGCGCAACAGAGGAAACGGCATATACACCCGCCGCCGGACGCTCGCCTCCAGAAAATCGATTTCCTCTAAAAGGCTCTCGCGAAAGTCGCCGATCGTCACCCCATCCGCACCGCGACAGCCGTGGTTGTCCTCGACTTTCGAGAACGCCGCCAGCAAGTTGCCGCGATCGAGCACCGCCTCGACCTGGTCACTGACGGCGGGAGAGGGGGAGGTCACATCATAGAAACGCGACAAATCGCGGGCACAAGGGTCCGCGAGCGGTTCACCCCCTGGGCTCGCCAGGCTCCAGCCTGGCGCTTCGTACTGACCGACGAAGCAGGCGTTCCCTAAGGCGGTAGTCGCGTAGTCGCAATCCCACCTGACTGATCAGGGACATTCGAGAGGCTCGCAGAAATCCAGCTTGCCATACAGATGTACAACTTGGTGTCGCAATCCCACCTGACTGATCAGGGACATTCGGAGGACATCGCCAGCGGGGCGGTGGTGGTCAACGTTCACGTCGCAATCCCACCTGACTGATCAGGGACATTCGGAGCGTACGGCAGCCGACGGGTACTGTCTGTGAACCGTGACGTCGCAATCCCACCTGACTGATCAGGGACATTCGGAGGGCTCGGCGGAGTTCCACAAAGGAGTACTGGGAAGTAGGGTCGCAATCCCACCTGACTGATCAGGGACATTCGGAGAGATGTATGGACATCTAATC
Source organism: Thermoanaerobaculia bacterium (assembly GCA_038248205.1). GTDB lineage: Bacteria > Acidobacteriota > Thermoanaerobaculia > Multivoradales > UBA5704 > DASYKS01. The sequence continues at coordinate 517 of JBBRUC010000259.1, read as the reverse complement.
AGGCCGAAATAACTTTGTTGTCGCAATCCCACCTGACTGATCAGGGACATTCGGAGATAAACCAGGACAACTATCGGAGAGACCCCGAGTTAGTCGCAATCCCACCTGACTGATCAGGGACATTCGGAGAGGAGGATGAGCTGCAGTTTGAGGAGAAAGAAGAAAAGTCGCAATCCCACCTGACTGATCAGGGACATTCGGAGCTCGCCTTCTCCGCACAGGCTCCGTTGAGCGTATACGTCGCAATCCCACCTGACTGATCAGGGACATTCGGAGGAAAACGCGGCAAGGTCTCACTTCGACACTCCACAAACCGTCGCAATCCCACCTGACTGATCAGGGACATTCGGAGCGTCGGAACACTCAACGGTGGGAACGGTGCTGACGTCGTCGCAATCCCACCTGACTGATCAGGGACATTCGGAGGAACGCGGTCGCCACATGGGACCAAGTTCGAGTGAGTATGGTCGCAATCCCACCTGACTGATCAGGGACATTCGGAGTACGAGAACGACCT
>JBBRUC010000258.1:0-7603 GCA_038248205.1 Thermoanaerobaculia bacterium | reverse complement strand
TGACCGGCGGGTTCAAATCGGCGCTGATCGCCGGTTCCATCAGGCTGTTCGGGATGTGGCTTGTGTCCCAGTGCGAGATCGAAGAGCCGGCGACGACCGGGTTGAGCGCCGCGAGCAGCGCGCGGTTCGAGGCGTCGGCCCCGGCGCGCTGGGTGAGATCGACCAACAGCGTCACGTTCAAGGTGGCGATGTTGGCCTTGAGCGTGTTGCCGTCCATCAGGCTGACGCGCCCGGAGGGAATGGTGATTGTCGCATCGGCGCCGCCGAGACCCGGCGGGGGGCAGCCGGCGACGTTGTCGGCGGCGATGACCGCGATCGCTCCGGCGTCTTGCGCGTTCTTCACCTTGATCGTGAAGCCGCAGGTGCCGCGGTCGACCAGGGCGACGTTGCCGTTGATCGCCGCCGCGTTGGTGAGCGGCGAGCAGGCGTCGTTGACGCTCATGCCCATCGCGTCGGCCGGATCGACGGCGAGGACCACGTTACCGGTGACACCACCGGCGGTGAGCGGGTTGCCGAACGCGGCGGCGCCGAGCTGGTAGAGGCCGGCGATGCCACCCGGGGCGTTGACGCGGACGAACGGCGCGCCCGCCTGCAGGGCACCGCCCGCGACCGCGGTATTTACGTTGGGGCCGGTCCAGACGATCTGGCCGCAGCGGATCGCCGAAGCCTGGATCGCCGCGTTGTTGGCGTTGGTCGGATTGATCTGCGCCCAGGTTTGGCCGAGCGTGTTATCGCGGGTGAACTGCGAGTAGACATCGGTCTGGAACGGCGGGCCGGCGTTGGCGCCGGAGGTCTCGGTGACGAAGTTCGCGAAGCCCAGGCCGTGGCCGAACTCGTGGAGCAATACGGTCACCAGATCGGTGTTGGCGCCGTGCATGGCGTCGAATCCGTAATACCAACCCAGACCGCCGAGGCACATCGGGTCGCCGTTCAAGCTGCTGTTGAAGCGGGCGATAATGTCATCGGCATTCGAATTGGTCGGTCCCGGCGCGAGGTCGGTGCCGGCGAGCTTGTTGGCGAGCGACACCGCGTACCAGGTGGCAGGGAAGTCGGCGCCGGGGAAGTCCGAGAAGATCTGGATCGCGCCGGCCGAGCCGAGCACCGCGGCGGTCGCGGTGCAAGTCAGCGGATCGAACGTCGCCTGGATGAGGATCGTCTGGTCGCTGTCGATCAGACTACCCCACAGGTCGGCGGCGAACTGGAAGGCGTTTAGGCGCTGCTCGCCGACGGTGACCCCCATGTTGCCGCCGACCGGAGCGGCCGGGGTCGGATCGTTGAAGCCCTCGCCCGCGCCGTCGTTGTTGACGATGACGAACGAGGTGGCGCCGGCCGGAGCCGCGGCGACGAGCGAAGCGAGCAGCAGGAGCGAGAGGGCGAAGGGAAGCGTGCGGTTCGGAAGCGTGCGCATCAAGGCTACTCCGTTTCCAGACCGTTGAGCGTCGGGACCGGCCGGACGCCGGGGAAGAGGGCGCCCACGGCTTCATCCGCCGTTTCGGCGCAGGTCACGCTCGGCTGGCCCGAGGGGGTGAGGGTGAGGATCGACAAGCTCTGGAACCGTCCGCGCAGATCAAGGCTCTTGCTGCCGTCCAGATAGGTCTTGCCGACCAGCCCGACGCTCGACTCGTTGACCAGGGAGGCAACCTGCGCGCGGATCGCCGCGGCCTGCTCGGGCGACGGCCGGTCGGTGATCAAGCCGGTCTCCGGATCGAGGAAGATCCACAGGCCAGGGGCGACTTCACCGAGTTCTGTCGCCGGTGCTGGGACGGCTTCCTGAGCCGAAGGGGCGGTGGGTTCGGTCTGCGCGGTGACGGCGAGCGGGGCAAAGCCCGCGCCGGCCAGAAGCACCACCCAGGCGACGAGACAGACCCGTCGCGTCAAGGGGAACGGATTTCGCATCGAAAGACCTCCAACAAGGATGAGGTGTACGGGACCGGCGGAAAGTCCTTACCGCGATCGATTGGAACGAGTTTGTCTCTTGTACCTTATTCGGCAGGATAGTTCAAGGCCGTTCGTCCCGGCCCTGCGTCGGTGCAATCTTGATCGCCGGCTGGGGAGATCGTAAGGTCGAACGAGAGCTGATTCTCCTTTCGCGTTCGAGGCTTAGAGTCACCTGGAAAAAGCTTCGCCGTCGTAGCCAGGCCGGCATAGGTTCCGCCACTCCCTCCGGAGTGCCAGAGGATCAGATTCCCTTGAAACGGCGTGCTCGCCATTCGGGATTGGAGCCGTTCGAGCTGCGCTTGTTCGCACACGACTTCGGCCAGGCTGAGCGGCGGCGAGAGATCTTAAAGCTGCGCCAAGCTAGGAGCGGCGGATAGAAGTACGGTCGTGAGTACCAACCAACAAACCCTCGGAGAGGCTGCTGTCTCGTATTGATCCATCATCGCCAGCCTAGTATTTTTCATACTGCGCGACTCTAGCATCCGTGTAGCGGCGGAGCTTGCCTCCGCCCTCGGAGGGCTCGGACGCCCGGGCGCACACCCAGGTGCGCCCTCCGCTGCGGCTTTCTCCTGGGTGCGCGGGCGTCTCGCCCGCACGAGCGGGCCCCGGCCGGGCTCCACGCCGCCGGGGGCGCCCCTCTCAGACCCACTTCCCACGATCGACTGGAACGAGTGCGGCCCTTTTACCCTTCTGCGTGTCGGTTGAAGGCCGTACCTCCCTCGGATTTCAGGGTCGGGAGGCGCGCGTTCTCCGTGCGCAACTCCCGCCGTCGCTTCAACTTGTAGACAGCTGGGTAGACCAGCAGTTCCAGCACGAACGAGGTGGCGAGGCCGCCGATCATCGGCGCGGCGATCCGTTGCAGCACGTCGGCCCCCGCCGAGCGGGTCCAGAGGATCGGCAGCAGGCCGCAGAACGCGGCGGCGACGGTCATCAGCTTGGGCCGCGCCCTCTTTACCGCACCATGGACGATCGCCTCGTCGATCTCTTCGGGCGTCCGCAGCCGGCCGGCGGCGCGCGCCTCGTTCCACGACAGGTCGAGGAACAAGAGCATGAACACCCCCGTCTCGGCGTCGAGGCCGAGCAGCGCGATCATCCCCACCCAGGCGGCGACCGAGACCTGATAGTCGAGAAGCCAGAACAGCCAGATCGCGCCGACGCACGAGAACGGCACCGCGAGCATGACGAGGGTCGCCTTCCACGCCGCGCCGGTGTTGGCGAGCAGCAGGAGGAAAATCAGGCCGAGGGTGATCGGCACCAACAGGCGCAACCGCTGCCGCGCCGCGACCAGGTGCTCGTACTGGCCGCTCCAGCCGAGGCTCACCCCGACCGGCAGTCGGAGGTCGCGGGCGACCGCGGCGCGCGCCGCTTCGACGAAGCCGCCGAGATCGCGGCCGGCGACCTCGATGAAGACGTAGCCGGTCAAGAAGCCGTTCTCGTCGCGGATCATCGCCGGGCCGGAGACGACGCTTAGATCCGCCACCTGAGAGAGCACGACGCGAGTGCCGACGGGCGTGTCGATCGGCAGCCGGGCGAGCGCCTCGGGCGTGTCGCGCAGCTCGCGCGGCAGGCGCACCGTGACGGGAATCCGCTCGCGGCCGTCGAGCAGGGTGGAGACCGTCTCGCCCCCGGCTGCCGTCGCGACCAGCCGGTTCACATCGCCGACCGAAAGGCCGTAGCGCGCGAGATCGGCGCGGCGCGGCACGACGTCGAGAAACAGGCCGCCGGCCGTCCGTTCCGCGAACACCCGGGCGGCCCCGGGTACTGTGGAAACGATTTTTTCCACCTCCGCGCCGACGCGCTCGATCTGGGCGAGATCGGCGCCGTAGACCTTCACGCCGACGGGGGTGCGCAGGCCGGTCGAGAGCATCAGAATGCGCGTCTGGATCGGTTGCAGCCAGGCGTTCGTGACGCCGGGGGCGTGGAGCGCCTCGTCCATCAGGTCCACCAGCTCCTCGCGCGAGATCCGGTCGGGCCAGAGCGCGCCAAAAGGCGCCTGCGCCCACGGCGGAACGTGCGCCGACCACCAGCGCGCCTTGTGGCGCCAGGCGGCGTGGGGTTTCAAAACGATCGTGGTTTCAACCATCGAGATCGGCGCCGGATCGGTCGCGGTCTCGGCGCGGCCGGCTTTGCCGAAGACGCTTTCTACCTCGGGGAAGCTCTTGAGGATGCGATCTTCCGCGGTGAGCAGTCGCTGCGCCTCGCCGATCGACAATCCCGGCAGGGTGATCGGCATGTAGAGAAGCGTCCCCTCGTCGAGCGGGGGCATGAATTCGGTTCCGAGCGACAGGTAGGCCGGCACGCTCGCCGCAACGAGCAACACCGCCGCGGCGATCGTCGCCCACGGGTGCCGGAGCACGAAGCGGCAGGCCGGTTCGTAGAGTTTCGCCACCCCACGTTGGACCGGATGGTGACTCTCGGAACGATAGGTACCGACGAGAAACGTCGAGGCGATCCGCCCGATCCAGCGGGGCCGAAACGTGAACGGTTCGGCGCGCGCAAACAGCATGCGCAAGGCGGGATCGAGCGTGATGGCAAGGAGGGCGGCCACCGCCATCGTCAGGTTTTTAGACGCCGCGAGCGGCCGGAACAGACGCCCCTCCTGGCCGGTGAGCGCGAACACCGGCAGAAACGCCACCGCGATCACCAGCAGAGAAAAGAACACCGACGGCCCGACTTCCACGAGGGCGCGCAAGCGTACCGCGGCGAACGATTCCTTCTTTCCCCCCTCTTGCCAGAGGTAGATCCGTTGGTAGGCGTTTTCCACCTCGACGATCGCGCCGTCTACCAGTACGCCGATCGAGATCGCGATGCCGGCGATCGACATCAAATTGATTTCCAACCCGAGCGCCGAAAACGGCAGGAACGCCAGCAGCACCGCGATCGGCAGCGTCGCGATCGGCACGATCGCGGAGGGGAAATGCCAGAGGAAGAAGAGGATCACCAGAGCGACCACGATCATCTCGATCGTCAGCTCGTGGCGCAGGGTTCCTATCGTCGCGCGGATCAGAGTCGATCGATCATAGGTCGGCATGATCTCCACTCCGGCGGGGAGGCTCGCGCGTAATTCGTCGAGCTTCGCCTTGACCCGATCGATCGTGGCGAGGGCGTTTTCGCCATGGCGGATGACGACGATCGCGCCGACGGTGTCCCCTTGGCCATTCCAATCGGTGGCGCCGCGGCGAATCACAGGTCCGAGCGCGACATTTGCCACGTCGCCGAGGAGCACCGGCGCGCGGCCGGTCTCGGCCTTGACCACCGCGCTTTCAAGATCCGCCGCGGTGCGGGCGAGGCCGCGTCCGCGGACCATGATCTCGGCGCCGCCGGCTTCGATCAACCGGCCGCCGGTCTCGACGTTGGCGCCCCGTACGGCGGCCACCAGATCGGCGAGCGTGAGCCCGAAGCTGAGCAGCCGATTCGGATCGGCGGTCACCTGCATCTCCGGCGGCAGGCCGCCGACGGTGGCGACCTCGGCGACTCCCGGGACCGCCTGGACCGCGAAGCGGAGCGTCCAGTCCTGGAGCTGGCGCAGATCGGAGGAGGACATCTTCCCCGAGCGGTCGACCAGGGCGTACTGGTACACCCATCCGACCCCCGAGGCGTCGGGGCCCAGCTCTGTCCGCACCCCCTCCGGCAGCTCGACCTCCGCGAGCTTTTCGAGCACCCGGGAGCGGGCGTCGCCGGTGTCGGTTCCTTCCTCGAAGATCGCGTAGACGTAGGAGAAACCGAAGTCGGAAAAGCCGCGCACGGCTTTTACCCCCGAGGTGCCGAGCAGCGCGGTGGCGAGCGGATAGGTGACCTGTTCTTCGATTCGATCTGGCGGCCGGTCCCAGCGCGAAAAGACGATCACTTGCGGATCCGACAGATCGGGCAGCGCGTCGAGCGGGATGCGGCCGAGGGCGGCGAGGCTGAGGAGGATGAGCGCGCCGACCGCCAGAAGCACGAACAGGGGATGGGTCGCCGAGGCTCGAATGATTTTGGCGATCATCAAGGCTCCTTCCGTTCCGGCGCCTGCTCCGGCGTCGGGCTCGCCGCCCTCGTTGCGGGCAACGCGCTGCGCAGGCGGCTCTCGGCATCGAGTAGGAAGGCGGCCCGCGCCGCCACCTTTTCACCGACTTTGAGGCCGGAGAGGATCTCCGCCCGGCCGCCGACCCGCGCGCCGACCGCGACCTCGCGCGGGACGAACCGGCCGGGGGGCGCCTCGACGAAGACCAGCGTCCGCTGCCCCGTAGGGAGAAGAGCCGAATCCGGTACGGTGACGCTGGAGCGCGCGGGCTCTGAAACTTCGAGGAACGCCGACATGCCGGGTTTAAGCGCCAGGTCGCCGTTGGCGAAGGCGACCCGAACGGTGAGCGTCCGGTTGGTCGGATCGAGCAACGGCAGAATCGCGGTCACCCGGCCGGTGCGGCTCTTGCCCGGCGCCGCGGCGAGGTCGAGGGTGGCGGAGCGACCGACGCTCGCGACCGCGGCGTCGCTTTCGGGCAGGCTCGCCTCGACGAAGACGGTCGAAAGATCGCTGATCTCGAACAGCATCGCGCCGGCTTCGACCCGGGCGCCGCGCACCGCACCGAGCCGGGTCACCCAGCCGGAGGTGGGGGCGACAATCGCCAGGGTTCGTTCCGAATGGCCGGTGCGCTCGATGCGGCGAATCGTCTCGTCGGGCAGGCCGAGCAGGGCGAGCCGCCGCCGCGCTGCCTCGGCCAGCTCGGCGCCCCCGCGTACGACTTCCGGAACGGCCGATCCGGCAAAGCGCTCGGCCGCGGCCCGGGCGCGCAGGTACTCTTCTTCGCCGGCCACCAGCTCGGGCGAAAACAGCCGGGCGAGGGTCTGGCCGCGGGTCACCCGGTCACCGGTGCGCCCGACCGGCACCTCCTCCAGCCAACCGCCGAAACGGGCGACCACCTCCACCCGCCGTGCCTCGTCGGCCACCACCACACCGGGCAGGCGGACCGAGCGGGCAATCTCTTCCTGGACGACCGGCACGACCGCGATGCCGCCGAGAGCGAGGCTCGCTTCCGAGAGGGTAGGGGCGCCGGCCGAAGTCGCACCTTCCGAATCGGTCGCTTCCGGTTCGGGGTAGACGGGCACGTAGTCCATCCCCATCTCGTCTTTCGCCGGCACCGGCGACGTGATCTCGGGCTGCATCGGATGGCGATAAAACAGCGGGCGGCGTTCCGCCTCTGCCTTGGTGGCTTCGGCGGCGCGTTGCCGCGGTACCAGGCGCATGCTGCAGATCGGGCAATCGCCCGGATGGTCCGACGAAAAGGTCGGGTGCATCGGACAGTAATAGGCGCCGGCCTGAGCGGAGTCGGTGGTGAGAGCCTTGGCGCAGGCCTGCCACAAGGCGGCCGGCGCCGCGAGGGCGAGCAGCAGGGCGAGCGGGCGGAATCGGTTCATCGCGAACCTCCTCTAGGCGCCGAGGGGCTTGGGTTTTCGAACGGGATCTTCCCGGAAGTCGGACCGAGCAGCCCCGCGAGCTGCGCGGTGGCGATATAGCGGTCGGCCTGGGCTTGGGCCAGATCGGCGCGCGCGTCGATCCAGGTGGTGAACGCGGCGAGCGCCCCCGACAGATCACCCTGGCCCGCCATGTAATCCGAGCGCGCGGCGTCGAACGCAAACCTTCCTTGGGGGAGCAGCGCCTCCGTCAGGTGGTAGGCGATCTCGCCGC
>JBBRUC010000257.1:0-7651 GCA_038248205.1 Thermoanaerobaculia bacterium | reverse complement strand
TTCCTGGTTGCCGCACCTCCGCCCGCGCGGGCGGCTTCGTGGGGAGAAGCCTTCCGATTCTCGGACTGGCTGGAAACGTGGACTCGGCTCTGGCCTGGCGACGGCCAGGCGCCTCCGTCGCGCGACGCGGGATGTGGGCTCGACCCCGGGGGCCAGTGCTCGCCGGCACCGATTTGGGCTCCGGCAGGATGCATCTTCGATCCAAGCGGCGGTTGCCGCGATAGCGTCCTTCCGCAATGGGATGCGGGGTGCGGTCTCGACCCCCACGGGAACTGCGAACCGTAAAGGCTCACTGACCCGCCTCCAGACCCGGCGCAGCGGGGAAGGATCCTCGCTGCGCCCGATAGGCGGCCAGGGCATGGTAGGCCAGCCGCGCCTGCTCGGCGGTCGCCCATTCCAGCTCGGCCGCGGCGAGGAACAGGCGCACCGCGGCCAGCGCCTCCTTCTCGATCCCGAGGTCCCGGAAGACTTTCGCGGCCTTGCGGGCCAACACGCGCGTTTCCCCATGCCGGCCAGCCGTCAAATAGAACTCGGCGAGGTTGAGCGCCGCGAGCGCGGAATCGTAGGTCATCCCCTGGGCCGTGAACTGCAGCCAGACCTGCTCTAAAGCCGCCGTGGCAACCTGCGTATCTCCCAACGCGAAGGCGGTACGCCCCTCCAGCCAGTTGACGCGGATCAGGTCGATGGTGTCCCGCCGCTCCTCGGCCAGCGCGCGCACCTCGGGCAGCAGGGGCGCCGCTTCCTCCGCCCGCCCCAAATCGAGAAGGCATACGGCCAAATTGCCCAGGGCCGCCATCCGATGCCGAGGTTCACTTCGTTCGTCGAGACAGGCGAAGGCATGCCGCAGATCCTCTACCGAAGCCTCTGGCGATCCCAATTGTTCGTGAATAGCGCTTCGTTTAAGCCAAAGGCGGGCGGCGTCTGCCCCTTGTCGATCGATGTCGAGCGCCCGGTCAATCAGCCGCAACGCTTCCTCGAACCGGCGCTGATCGCGGCGCAACGACGCCTCCAAATCCAACATCCGAGCCCGCGAGAACGGCGACATCGCGAGCGGGCGCGCGCTCTCGGCCTCCCGCTTCGCGCGGGCGAAGGCGGCCTCTGCCTCGGCGAGCCAACCCTTTACCCGGCGGGCGTTACCCCAATAGATCCAGGCGTACTCTTTCGCCGCCGCCTGGAGCGGCAAAGGGCCGGGGGAAAGATCGGCGGCTCGGACGGCGAGCGCTCCCAGTTCCAGGGCGTCACCAACGTCCCGGACCGCCGCCCGTTCGCTTTCGTGCGCCAATAGCTCGACCGTGGCCCAGGTCGCTAGGGCCGGCGAGCGATCGAGCAAAGCGCGACGACCTTCGTGCGACAGGTGCCGCAGGCCCTCCCAGACCACCGCCGCCTGGGCGCGCGCCGCTTCGAGCAGGAGATCCCGGCCGCCCGCGGCGAAATCCTGCCGCACCAGGCGCCAGATCTTGGCCGCCGCCAGCTCCAGCACTTCGCGCAGTTCCAACGGCAACTCCAGGACGTCTTCTGCCGCGTCCGCAACGGCGAGCGACCGGATCAACTCCAGCGCGCCGAGGGCGATCTCGACCGCCGCTTGGGGGGCGCCCATCAGGGCCGCCAACTCGTCGAGCCGTTCGCGCGCCAGAGGTCCACGGAGCCGGCCGACCTCATAATCGCTGATCGTGTCCGGCGAAACCCCCGCCGCCGCCGCGAGCTTCCGCTGTTCCCAGCCGAGCGCTTCTCGAATCAGCCGCAGCGCGGCATTGGTCAACCCAACGATCGACTTCGGCATCGGGGCATCTCCTGGAACGGTTCTCTAAGCAAGGGTGTCCAGCATAGCTCGATCGTGACAACCGAGAAACGAAGGCGCCCTGCGCGCCGGTTTCGAGCAAAAGTTCCCGTTTATACGGACCCGGCGCGACAATCGAAGGCGTTTGCGAAGGTTTGCGCCAAGAATGAAAAGCGTGCCCTACGCTCGGGACCATGGATCTTCGGCCAGCTGCTACGGAGATGTTCTCCCGCGCCGAAACCGCGCGCGATCAAGGGAACCTCGAAACCGCCGCGAGATGGTTCGGCCGGGCCGCCGGAACCTGGCGCGCCACGGGCGACGCCTTGCAAGCGGCGGATGCCTACGTCGAGCTGGGAGCCGTCCTCCTCCGCCAGGGGCGAGGAGGAATTCTTCCCGAGCTGGCCGCCCGAATGCTTGGGTTGCTGCTCGCGAACGAACCGCTTCCCGAAGGCGCGCATCTGAACCTTCGGGTCTTCGCGGCGCTGATCGCCAAGGGCAAAGAGGAACCGGATGCGTTCCTCGGCTTGGTGCAAGAACGAAGGCTGGCCCGGCACCGGTTCGCCCGCACTCGTTGAGGCCGCCATGAGATGAACAACCCCTGGAAACGCCGGTGGGCGGAAATGGCACCCTTTCGCGAATCGGTCCTCGTTCATTTCACCCGGCCGGGTCTGCGCGAGCGGCTCCAGGACGCGTGCGAACAGATCGCCGAAGAGGCGCTGGAGCTAGAAGACGGATCGGCCCCCGGCGAGACCTGGCTCAAGTCCGGAGCCCGCGCCGGAGTCGCCGACCTCTGGCACACCCAGCAGGCGTTCCTCGGCTTCGCCGCCTCGCGCCGCCTCTCGGCCGTGACGGAGGAAGAGAACCGGCTCTGTCAGGCCCTCGAAGAGCTGGCGGAAGACCTCGAACGAAAAATCGCCGAACTGGACCGGCGGCTCGGCCCGCCACCCCCGGAGTTGCCCGGGGCCGCCGCGCGACGGCCTGCGAATTGAGGCATTCCCACAGATCCTTGGAGTTTGACGTACACTCCCTGCGTGAAGGATGCCCCGCGCGAAGACTGCAAGAGTTCCGCCTTCGAAAGCGCGGTTCGCGGGTGGCTCGGTTTCTTCGTTGGGTGCCTATTCTTAGCTGCACCCTCGTCGAGAGCCTTTGAACAGGCACCGGTGGCGGCCCCTCATTTGGAAGGCGCCTGGCAAGATTCTGCCCAGCCCGATCACCTCCTCGGCTTCAACCAAGCGCAAATCGTTGGGAGCCAGGAGGGGAAAATCGTCCGGGTCACCAAGCTCTTGCATCTTGAGGGAGAGCGCCTCCACGTCTGCGAATTCGGCGAGGACGCCTACCCTGAGGCGAAGGTTGTGGGAGATCGGCTGATCTGGCGGGAGTCCCCTGAGGGGCCGGAAACCGAATTTCACCGCCTGCCCGTCCGGCCGGCGGCGCTAGACCTCAAACCGCTTCGCCTTCCCGAGCCGAAGCCCTTGCCGTTTAGCCGGGTGGTGGAAATCCAGACCGAGTTCTCTCGCCGCTTCAAGCAAGATCAGGTCACGATACGGCGCAGGGGCACAAAGATCCCGGGAAAAGCTTTGGATTCCGAGGCCCTCCATCAGATTCAGGTAAGCGGGCAAAACACGGCCTATCTGCGGTCGCTCGTCCTGGAGGTGGGTTGGATCGACGTTGAGAGGTTTGGCTACCCGACTGCCGTCGCGGCATTTCTTATCGTGCAGCACAGCCTGGACCTGCCGCTGATGCTCGCTGCAATCCCCGAAGTCGAGAAGTCGATAGGGCCCATGGGCCTACTCGTGGACTCCTACCCTCTGCTGCTCGACCGCACCCGCCTGCTCCAAGGGGAACGACAGATCTATGGCACCCAGATCGGCCATCGAGCCGACGGCAAGCCGTTCGTCCTGCCGATCGCGAACCGCCGAGGTCTCGACGAGATTCGCGGCATCTTGGGAATGAACCCGCCTACTGAGCTTGAGTACCTGCGAGTTCTGGGCGGTGACGATCAAGTTCGCTTCAGCGAAGCCTGCCAGTAGGTCAATCGCCGCGGCGAGGGCGCGCAGGGAAAGGCGAAACGCCTCGAAACTGTGCGTTTCGAGGGGAGATTTCCCCTATCTGCGCAGTGGCGACCCTCTAAACCTTCAATTTCCGATGGGCGAGCCGCCGCTCCGGAAGGCATCGGCGACCGAGATCCCACCGCCACCGCGATTCGCGCGACGGTCGCCGGTCGCGGACCGGGAGTGATCTCGATCGCCGGCTTCGGGTCGGCTTCGAGAGGTTGATCGCCCTCCAAGATACTCTTGACAATAGACGCGAGCTAACTCTAAGATAAGCTCGGAGGTAGGGACAATGGCAAAAATTACGCTGCGCTGGCTTGTCGTACTTGCCTGTTCAATCGCTTGGCCCACCGTAGCCCAAGCTAGTTGCGAAATCTGCAAGCTTTACGGAAACTTCAGCGGCAACTCCAATTGCTTTCCTGCGGTGAACGACGTCGGGGTGACGCAATGCCAGCTCCATTACGACCCGGCCGCCTGGCCTCCCGCGGTATGGTGCACCGAAGCTGGTACGTTCTGCTCCACCATCGTGGTCAATGGAGGAGGAGGTGGAGGTGGAGGCACGGGCGGTGGCGGGGCCTGCCTTGGCGGATCGGGAGGCTGTCCCGCGGAATGTTTTAGCTGCGCCGGCGGCCGGCCCGCCATCTGACGGAGAGCCGCGATGCTGGTCTTTCCCCTCGTTCTCGCCGCTCTCCTCTCCGTCGGTGACACGGCCTGCATCGATTTCAAGTTGGAGGCACGGCCGGGCTTCGAGATCAAGTCTCCGGACCAATTGACGGGTGAGCTTCGGCTCCGAGTGCCGTCTTTGGAAGAAGATCTCGCGCCCGTCGCGATCGCTGACGGCAAGGCGCGAGCTTGCGGGCCGGCGGCCTCCGCGGTCGAGGCGTCTGCCTCCGTGCCCGGGTATTGGATTCGCCGCGAGACCGTAGCCTTCGGCCCGGCGAATTCTATCGGCGAAGCGAAGCTCACCCTGTGGCCGCTTGGCCATTTGGTGGGCGAATTGAAGCGTCCGGATTCAAAGGCTCCGGCACCGCGGGAGATCCTCGTCACCACGCTTACGCCGCGAGGGGTGCCGCGGGATCGAGAGCCCCCGAAGGGGCAGCTCTCCTGTCCTGTCGATTCGCGCGGCCGATTCCGTTGCGAGCTGCCTGCCGCGACCTACGACTTGAACTTTTCGCTCTCGCCGTACGCCCCGGTGTATCGCTGGCAAGCCCAAGTTCCCGCGGGCCGCGATCTCGACCTCGGATCGCTCTCCCTGCGCCGGGGAGCGTCGGTCGCAGGATGGGTGGCGAACGACGACGGTTTGCCGATCGATCCGCGCCGCTGCCGCGTCTACCTCCGTCCTCTCGAAGCCGCGGGCCGGCTGGATTCTCGCGTCGTCGACCAGATCGGGGGATCGGCGATCGAAGGACAGGTCGGCGCGGACGGTTTCTTCCAGCTCTTCGGTGTGCGCCCGGGTGTTTACGAGATTCAGGCCGAACTGCCGCCTTACGCTCCCGCGCGCCGCTCTCCCCTGGAAGTGGTGGAAGGGGCCGAATCGACGCTGCGGGAGCCTCTACGATTGACCCGCAAGTCGGAGCTGGCGCTCGAGATCGACCCGCCCCAGGACTGGTTGGGCCGGTCCTGGCGGGTGCGGGCGACCCCATGGATTCAAAAAGGAGTACGCGGCGACCGAGAGAACGCTTGGGAGGGGGGAACCGATGCGGAAGGAATCGCGCGGCTGCCGAACCATGCCGCCGGTCCGTACCATGTCGTGGTCTTCGATTCGCGCGGCACGCGGTTTCTAGAGGACGAATCGGTCGTCCTCGAAGCTCCTCCCGCCGTCTCGACGCTCGGCATTCGCTGGGTCGATCTCGAAGGGACGGTTCGTTTGGGCCGGGAGCCGCTCGAAGCGGACCTCCTCTTCGGCTGGTCGCTCTCCGACTCTCCTCGGTTCCATTCGGACGAAGAAGGGAAATTCCAGGGAGTCCTGCCGAAAGACGGCCCTTGGAGCATCGAAATCAGAAGCTCTGACGGCGAATTCACATCCCAGATAGCGACCGAAGTCGAGGCCGACCGGGATGGCAAGGCGAGCGTCTCGATCGATTTGCCGGATACCCGGCTTTTCGGTCGCGTCACTTTGCCCGATGGAGCGCCCGCCGCGGAGACCTGGGTGATGGTGCAGGCGGGCGAGGTCGGAATGACGATCCGAGCCGATGCCCAAGGGCGGTTCAACTTTCGCGGCCTCCCGCCGGGTTCGGCCTTCCTCGAAGCGGAGCGGCTGGGTTCGCCCGGCGCCACCTTGAGAGCCCATACCGACGCGCTGCCGCTGGTCGCCGATTCCTCGTTCGGCCCGGTCGAATTGCGGCTCGCGCCGACCCGCACACTCCGGGGCCGGGTGATGTCGCCGCTCGGCGCGGTCGTCTCGGCGAGCCTGGAGATCGACGCGGGAGTCGGATTGCCGAGCCGGTCCCGAGCCCGGACGGATCTTTCCGGCGAGTTTTCGGCCGACATCCCGACCGACGCCGCCCAGGCCCGGATCATCGTGCTGGCACCCGGGCGAGTTTTGCAGGCGTTCGTCGTTCCGGTCGATGCCGAGCCGACGCTCAACCTCTCCGCGGAGGCCGGCGAGGTAGAGGTCGAGGCTCCCTGGGTGCCCGATGCCAAAGGCGGCGAGCGGGGAACTTGGATTGCGGTCCAGAACGGAATCCTCTTGCCGGCGCCGGTTCTCTGGCAGTGGGTGGACCTGCAAAACGGCGACCGCGCCGCCCTGGGTCGCGAGGGCAGGGTCAAGATCGGCCAACTCGCTCCGGCGGCCTACCAGTTCTGCAATCTCACCATGACCGATTTGATCGCGTTCCAGCTGACGGGAGCGCTGTCTCCGGAGGCCGCCTGCGCGGCAGGAGTCCTCGTGGCCGGGGGAACACTGCGTCTCAAGATACCGAAGCCAGAGCGGCCGGGGGAGTGACGCCGGCCGGCGCTGGGGAAAACCCACGCCGCTCCTGGAAGGTTCAAGATCGCCTTGGCGCTTGCTCTCGCCCGGCCGCTCGCGCTAGCCTGCCGCTCCGAATCATGCGTACCTTGTCGGTATGGACGGCGATGGTTGCTGCGGGCCTGCTGCTCGCGGGCTGCCGCTTGGCCGGGGCGCCTCCGGCCGAGGCGGGAAAAGTTCACGTGGGCATCGTGTTCGACAGCGGCGGCAAGGACGACCGTTCGTTCAACGCCGCCGCCTGGCTGGGCGTACAGCGGGCGGCGAAGGATTTTCCGATCGTCCTGCGCGACGCCGAGCCGGGCGATCCGACCTCGCTCGAACCGGCAATGCGCGCGTTTGCCGAGCGCAACTACGACCTGATCATCGGCATCGGCTTTGCCCAGATGCCGATCGTCGAAGCGGTCGCCAAGGACTACCCGCAGCTCCAGTTCGCGATCGTCGATGGCGTAGTTGACCTGCCGAACGTCGCCTCGCTGATCTTCAAGGAGCACGAGGGCGCCTACCTCGTGGGGATGATCGCGGCGGAGAAGAGCAAGACCGGCGTGCTCGGCTTCGTCGGCGGCATGGACATCCCGCTGATCCACCGCTTTGCCACCGGCTTTGAAGAGGGCGCCCGCGCGGTGCGTCCGGACATTCGGGTGATCCCCAACTACGTGGGCGTCACCGAGTCGGCCTGGAACAATCCGGGCAAAGGCAAGGAACTGGCCGAGGCGCAGATCGGCAAAGGGGCGGACGTGATCTTTGCCGCCGCCGGCAACTCCGGCCTTGGCGTGTTCGACGCGGTCGAACAGCGCGACAAGTTCATCATCGGCGAAAAGGCAGCGGTGAAGGAGGAAATTGCGCGCTATCACGAAC
>JBBRUC010000256.1:0-7909 GCA_038248205.1 Thermoanaerobaculia bacterium | reverse complement strand
TAGCCCCCCCCTCTAGAGAATCATGCTCCCCGCGCGAGCCGTATGCCGGTGAGCTGGAACCGTGTGCCGGCGGGCCAGAAGTTACGGTAGCTGGGACGGATGTGCGAGCGCGGCGTGGCGCAGGAGCCGCCGCGCAGGATGCGCTGATTGTCCATGAACTTCCCGTTGTACTCCATCAGGTTGCCATCGAACGGTGCGTAGCCCGGGTAGGGCTCGTAGTGGCTACTCGTCCACTCCCAAAGGTCGCCGGCCATCTGAGTCAATCCCTCGCCGGCCGGGGCGGGCAGGGCCCGAAACCTGCGGTCTTCCAACAGGTTGCCGACGCGGGGATCAAACCCGCCGCGGCGCGCGCCGTGCTCCCATTCGCGCTCGGTCGGCAGGCGCGCTCCGCGCCATTCGGGGCAGGTCTCCCCTTTCCAGCGGGCGTAGGCGTCGGCCTCATAGAAGCTCACGTGGGCGACCGGCTCGTCCCGGGCGAGCCGGCGCTCACCGGAGAGCGTCCACGCCGCCCACTCATCGCCGGTGTCCCAGCAGGTCCGCCAATAGAGCGGCGCGTTCCATCCTTGCTCTTTGACCTGCGCCCAGCCGTTCGCGAGCCAGAGCAGGGGTTTTTCATAGCCGCCGTCCTCGATGAAATCGATGTACTCCCCCGCCGTTACCAGGCGGCTCGCGAGAGCGAACGGTTCGAGCCAGGCTTTATGCACCGGCAGTTCGTTGTCCCAAGCCCAGCCCCCTTCGACGTTGCCGATCTCGACCAGACCGCCGTCGAAGGAGATCCAGGAGGCCTCGGTTCGGCTCCCGGCGGCCTCCGGCACGAGCGGCGCGTAGGTCGCCCGCAGCTCGTAGGGGTCGGTCGCGAGGATGTGCTTGACCTCCGTGAGCAGTAGCTCCTGGTGCTGCTGCTCGTGATGGAGCCCGGTCGTGACCAGAAACTCGAAGCGCGTCCAATCGTCGTCCGGCATCTCACTGATCAACGCTCCCATGCGCTCATCCACCGAGGTGCGATAGGCGAGCACCTCGTCGTTGCCCGGCCGCGTGAGGGCGCCGCGGCGATGCCGCTCCACCCGCGGTCCGAGCGACTCGTAGTAGGAGTTGAGGACGAATTCCAGCCGGCCATCCTCGGGTGTTTCGCGCCCCCAGGGTGCGAGGACGTTGCGGGCGAAGAACCAGCTCGTATGGCCCAGGTTCCACCACGGGGGGCTCACGTCCGGCATCGATTGGATGCGCCAGACCTCCGGCGCCAAGGGGGCAACGAGTTCCAAAGAGAGCGCGCGAACTTCGCGGTACGAGCGGAGCAGGGCTTCATGGTTCATCTCGTTCCTCCTTGCGAGCGTCCGGCTCATCCTCTCCTTCGGCGTAGAAGAGAAACTGCGCCTGCAGCTCGCGCGGCGTACGTTCGACCGGCGCCAGCTCTTCGATCTCGTCGCCCGAGGCGGCGCCCAGTTCTTTGAATTTGCGCGCCGCCGGCAGAACCCGCCCTTCGAACGAGCCGACCGCCTTGTTGTAGGACTCGATCGCCCGTTCAAGGCCGCCGCGGATCGCTCCGAAGTGCCCGGCGAGCGTGCGTAGGCGTTCGTAGAGGGCGCGGCCGAGCTGGCTGATCGCGAGCGAGTTCTTGGCGATCTGTTCCTGCCGCCAGCCGTAGGCGACGGCGCGCAAAAGCGCGATCAAGGTCGTGGGAGTCGCGAGGATCACTCCCTGCTCGACTCCCGCTTCGATCAAGCTCGGATCCTGTTCCAGCGCGGCCGAAAAGAACGTTTCGCCGGGGAGGAACAGCACCACGAACTCGGGTGCCGGCTCGAACTGGCTCCAGTACGACTTGGCCGAGAGCTTGCCGAGGTGCGCGCGGACCTGCGCCGCGTGGCTCACCAGATGGCCTCGGCGCGCCTCTTCATCGACCGTTTCGATCGCCGCGAGATACGACTCCAGCGGCGCCTTGGCGTCGACCACAATGTTCTTCTCGTTCGGCAGCTTGACGATCAGATCGGGGCGCACCCGCCCCTCTTCGGCCGAGCCGCCGACCGGCTGCTGCTCGAAATCGCAGTACTCGACCATGCCGGCCATCTCGACCACGCGGCGGAGCTGGATCTCTCCCCAGCGGCCGCGGGCGGCCGGCTGGCGCAGTGCCTGGACCAGCCGCGAGGTTTCGAGGTGGAGCCCCTGCTGGGTGACCGCGAGACTTTTCAGCTGATCGGACAGACTGCCGTACGCCTGCGCGCGGGTGGCTTCCAGCTCGCGGATCTTCTCGTCCACTTTACCGAGCGAATCGGCGAGCGGCCGGACCAACTCGCCGATCGCCTTTTCGCGCGCTTCGAGATCGCCGCGGGCGCGCTCCTGAAAGACTTCCAGGTTCTGCTTGGCCAGGTGAAGGAAGGCCTCGTTGTTCTTCTCCAGCGCTTCGGAGGAGGCGGCGCGGAACGCCTGGCCGAGCTGCTCGCGGGCATGATCGAGCAGGCGGAGCTTCTCGCCTGCCGCCTCGCGCTCCATGGCCAGCGCCGTCTCGACCTCGGCGACGCGGGTGCGCAGATCGGCCCCGACCCGGCGCAGCTCGACGGTCTCCCGTTCGAGGTTGTGCACCTCCTCCTCGACCTCGGGGATGCGCCGGGCTTTCTCTTCAAAGGTTGCGCGCCGGCTCGACTCGTCGCGTAGCGCCGTCTGCAGGCGCTCCGCTGCACGCTCTCCCTCTTCCTGCTCGGCGCGCAGCTCGGCGATCTCGTGCTCGCGCGCGGCCAGCCGTTCGAGCAGCCCGGCGCGCGCGGCGCGCGCCAAAACGTGGACGACACCCCAGGCGGCGAGCGCGCCGACCAAAAGCCCGAGTAGCGCGAGAAGAATTGGTGAATCCGTCATTCGTTCCGAGAGGCCGTGTCCTCGATACCGCTGCTGATGCCGTTACTAGATGCCATACCGGTCGATCTTGATCGCCAGGCCGTTGCGCGAGAGCCCGAGCATACGGGCGGCGAGCGATTTGTTGCCGTGCGCCCGCTTGAGCGCTTCGCGGATCGCCGCCTGCTCGGTGATCCCCACTAGGCGGTCGAGGTCGAGGTCGGTCGTGGCATCGACGCGCGCGGTCTGGAGACGCCCTTTGCGCACTTTTTCCGGCAGCGAAGTCAGCTCGACCGGCCGGCCGGCCGGACAGAGATAGACCATCTGCCGCGCGATCCCTTCCAGCTCGTCGAGGTTACCCGGGTAATCGTAGGCGAGCAACGCGGTCATCGCCTTGACTGTAATGCCGGCAAGTCTCGTGCCGGTGTCGTGGCAGAACCGGTTGACGAAGCTTTGGATCAGCAGCGGCAGATCTTCCTTCCGTTCGCGCAACGGGGGCACGTCCACGGTCGTCCTCGACAGACGATAGGCGAGGTCGACGCGGAACTGATCGCGCGCCACCGCCTCTTCGAGCGGCGCGCGGCTGCCGGCGATCAGCCGAACGTCGACCGCGGAGGCGCCGATCCCATCGGCCGGCTCGACTTCGCCCGTCCGCAGGAACCGCACCAGCCGCGCCTGCACGTCGAGCGGCAGGTGGTCGATGTCGTCCAGAAACAGCGTACCGCCATTGGCGAGCAGGAGCTTGCCTTCGCGCCGGATGGTCCCTTCGCGGCCGACGATCTCGGAACCGAACAGATCGGCGTCGATCGCCGCCCGCCGCGCGCCCGCGGCGATCGCAACGACGAACGGCCCCTGCCGCCGCGGCCCGGAGCGATGGAGGGAATGGGCGAGCATCTGCTTGCCAAGCCCCGCCTCGCCGCGCAGCAGAACGGGGATCGACGGATCGACCGCCGCGCGCATCTCTTCGAGCATCCGTTTCATCGTCGGCGACTCGCCGATCACCAGCCCGGAGTCGAGCACCAGATCTTGCTGGCCGAGCGAGCCGGGCAGAATCGGCTCGAACGCGCCGACGTGGTGGATCAGCCCCAGGGCGATCAGGTGCCCAACCGCCCGCAGCGCCTCGGAGATCGACGGCGACTCGCTCGGCGCAAAGCGCGGCAGTGCCGCGATCACCCGGTACGACCGATCGACCGCGACGAACGAGTGATGGCTGATCCACGCCCGCCCGCCTTCGAGCGTGCCCTCGAATCCTCCCCCTTTGGTGCCGTTCTCTTCCACCTGATCGAGCAGCGCCTCGCCGCTTGAAAGCCACGCCTGCTCAGTCGCCACCGCCAGGCGGATCGCCGAGCGCTCCCCCTCCCCCACCAGGAGAAACAGGACGCCGCCGCCGAAGTCGCGCAGCAGCTCGCGCACCAGAGACTCCGAAGTGACGCGGCTCTGGGTGTCGGCGAGCGTCCAATCGCTCATGCGCGAGAGGTGGCCGAGCATTCCTTCGGCGGTGATTCGCGGCACCAGCACTTCGACCGGGGCGGGAGCGGACGGGCGCGGGAGTTCCGCCGCGACGTCCTCGACCAGCAGGGTGACCGTTCCGACGCGGATCTCGTCGAGCACTTCGAGTTCCGATTCGCGAACCCGTTTACCCAAAACCAACGTGCCGCGGCGGCTGCCGAGATCCTCGATCTTGAGCACTCCCGCCTCGTAGCGTAGCCGCGCGTGCTGCTGGGCGACCCCCACGTAATCGAGCGCGATGTCGCAGTCCGGGTGGCTCCCGATCAGGAGTTCGGAGCGGTGCAACGGATAGCGATGCACACCGTCGGGAGCGTAGGCGACCAGTCGCAGCATGGGAATCGAGAGCATACGCCATCGCCTGCTATCCTCCGCCTCCTATGCCCAACGAGAACTTGAAGAACGACCTCTTCCTGCGCGCCGCCCGCGGCGAAACCGTCGAGCGTCCACCGGTCTGGATGATGCGCCAGGCCGGCCGCTACCTGCCCGAATACCGCGAGGTGCGGTCGAAGGTCGATTTCCTTACCTTGTGCAAGACGCCGGAGCTGGCGGCCCAGGTGACGATCCAGCCGGTCGACCGCCTCGGGGTCGATGCCGCGATCCTGTTCGCCGACATCCTCTTGCCGCTCGAAGCGATGGGTGCGGAGCTGCGTTTCGAGAAAGGGGACGGACCGGTCTTTCCCGATCCCATCCGCCACCGCGACCGAATCGCCGATCTCGCCCGGCCCGACGTGGCGGGTACGCTCGGTTACGTGTTCGAGGCGCTCCGGGTCGTCCGTCGCGAGCTGGCCGGCCGGGTGCCGGTGCTCGGCTTTGGCGGTACGCCCTGGACTCTCGCCTCGTACCTGGTGGAAGGGGGGACGTCCAAGCAGTTTACCCACCTGCTCGGTTGGAGCTGGGAAGATCCGGACGGTTTGCGCCTGCTGCTCGACCGGCTGGCCGAAGTGTCGATCGAGTACCTGCTCGGCCAGATCGATGCCGGGGCGCAAGGGATTCAGCTGTTCGATTCCTGGGGCGGCCTGCTCGATTTGGAGCGCTGGCGGCGAATCTCGCTCCCCTCGATCCTGGCGATCGTCGAAGCGCTCTCCGGAAGGGTGCCGCTGATCTACTACGTGCAGGGAGGGAGCCACCTGCTGCCCGGCATGGCCGAGTTGCCGGTGCAGGTGCTGTCGGTCGACTGGCGGACGCCGCTCTCTGAGGTACGGCGAATCGTCGGACCGAACAAGGTCCTTCAGGGGAATCTCGACCCGGCGGCGCTGCTGGCGCCGGTGATCGAGATCGAACGACGCACCCGCGACCTGCTCGCCGACGCAGCAGGCGGGCCGCACATCGCCAATCTAGGTCACGGAATCTTCCCGAACACACCCGTCGAGCACGCCCGGGCGTTCGTCGAGACGGCGCAGGGTCTCAGAGGATAGGGCTAATTGAAAACCCACGTCTTGCCGGCGGTTCCCTCGGCGACCCAGGCGTTGGGCGCCACCGACGTGTCCCATTTGAGCAACCGGGTGCGGGCGCCCGCGATGTCTTGGACCCGCGCTTCCAGGAAGTTGCCGACGTTGTCTCCGAAACGGAACGCACCGGTTTTCTCGATCGAGCCGTTCGGCTGATACACCGCCCAGACCTTGTCGGCGTCCGCGGAGAAGTTCGAACCCGCGTCCGTCCCCTCGGGAGCCGAATCCGCGGGCCCCCAGAATCGGACGTCCACCGGCAGCGTAAAACGGTTGACCAGGTAGTCGGTTCCCTCGTCGAACGTGCCGTTGCTGTTCATGTCGGCGAAGGCGATCATCTGGTCGCTCGCAAACAGCGCCTCGACCCGCACCGGCCGATTCCGCTTGACCGCCTCGAACCGCGAGAGGCTCATCAAGCTCGTCGCCTGGCGGGCGACGGAAACCAGTTTGCTCTTATGGAGATACCGAATCAGCGTCGGATAGGCGAACAGCGCCAAGATCAACATCAGCCCCAAGACGAGCAGGATTTCGAGCAGCGTGAAGCCCCGAGAACGACTCGACGGTATGTGGCGGCGGTGTCTACGCATGGCGCGGGTACCTCAAGGCGTACGCTCGGACCGTCCGTAGAAGCACCCGAAGGACCGGCCCGAACGTGTCGCGAACATGTATTTGGACTTGATTATAAGCCTTTGGCGCCTTCTTCGCGAGCCCCCTAGACAACACTACCCAGGGCCTCGTCAAAGTCGTCGGCTTGATCAGCCCTCACCCCCGGGGGGAGCAAAGCAAGGTGCTGGTTTTCAATGACTCGCCGCGATCGTCTCGATCCACTGCTCGGTCTTGATGAATCCTTGACCCCACGGCTTCCACTCCTCCGGCAATCCGGCGGCTTTGATCTCCTCGACCGTCTTGCCCGCGGCCAGCTGCTCGTGGACCACGCGCGAGGTTTCAACCAGCATCTTGTGGAACTTCGCCAGCCCCTCCTTGTCCGAGAGCGGCCCATGGCCGGGGATGACTTTCACGTCGGCCGGCAGCCGATCGAGGATTTTGCCGACGTTGCGCGTCAGCCCTTCGACGCTGCCGCCGCTGCCGAGATCGACGAACGGGAACATACCGTTGAAGAATTCATCCCCCATGTGGACGACGTTCGAGCCGGTAAAGAAGATCACCGAGTCGCCGTCGGTATGGCCGCTGGGGAAGTGGATCGCCTGAATTTCCTCGCCGTTGACGTGGATCGAAAGAGAGTCGTCGAACGTGACCACCGGTAGCGCACCCCCGGGCGAAGCAGGGACGGTTTCACCGAACACCGTCTGGTCGACGGCCATCCGCTTTCTCACGTTGGTCTGGGCGAAAATCGGCGCCTCGGCCCCGAACTTCTCGTTGCCGCCCGTGTGGTCGCCATGCCAATGGGTGTTGAGGATGAACTTCAGCTTGCCGTCGGAGAGACCCTTGAGCGCCGCGTGGATCTTGTCCGAGAGCGGGGCGTACTGATCATCGACGATCAAAATGCCGTCGGCGCCGACCGAGACGCCGATGTTGCCCCCGGCGCCCGTCAACATCGAGACCTTACCGGCGACCGGTATCACCTTGATCTCTACTTTGGAGAAATCCTGCCCCTGCGCCCGAACTGCCGCAACGGAAGAAAGCAGGAAAACCGCCGCGGTGGCCCCGAGGCGCGCAAGGCGCCCGAGACGCGTGGACGAACGGAAAACGGAGATGGGATGCATCGAATACCTCCTCTGGAAGAACGATCAGGACTTTACCATCGACTGCCGAGCCTTCGGTTCATTCCGACGAACGGACTACTCGTAGCGCAGCGCGTCGATCGGGTCGAGGTCGGCCGCGCGGGCGGCCGGGTAGAAGCCGGAGGCGAGGCCGACGGCGAGGGCGACGCCGGTCGCGAGCAGAATCGAAGGGAGGGTGACCACGGTCGCCCAACCCGCGCCGAGCGACACTCCTTTGGCGATCGCGACCCCGAGCACCACGCCCGCGAGGCCGCCGAGGCCGCTGATCGCGAACGCCTCGGCGAGGAACTGGGTCCGGATGTCTTGGCGTCGGGCGCCCACCGCCCGGCGCAGGCCGATTTCGCGCGTCCGTTCGAGCACCGAGGCGAGCAGGATGTTCATGATCCCGAT
>JBBRUC010000255.1:0-7914 GCA_038248205.1 Thermoanaerobaculia bacterium | reverse complement strand
CGGCGTCCGCACGCTGCCGGGGCTCGAATCGGATCGGCTCGCGCCGCGCGTCGAGGAAGCGATTCGCTCGGCGGCGCTTCCCGAAGGCGTCACCCTCCGAACGGAGATCCTCTCGGACAGCCCGCCGATGAGCCTGGCGCCCGAGGCGCCAATCCATCGCCTGCTCTCTCGCCTCACCGGCCAGCAGGGAACCCGAAGCGTCGGCTTCGCCACCGACGGCGGCTGGCTCACCCGCGCCGGTTTCGACTGCGCGATCTTCGGCCCCGGCACGATCGAGGTCGCCCACAAGCCGAACGAGTGGCTGCCGAAAGCCGAATACGCCCGGGCGCGCGCGCTGGTCGAGCAGGCGATCGCGGCGCTTTGTGAGGAGCCCGCATGACCCGCGTGGTCGAAGCCGACCTCACCTGGACCGGTGAGCGGTTCGAGCCCAAGGTGCGGATTGGGATCGCCGCCGACGGCCGGATCGAGAGCGTCGGCCCTCACCTCACTTCCAACGAAGGTCCGATCCAACGGCTGGCGGGGCAGGCGCTGCTGCCCGGATTCGTCAACGTCCATTCGCATGCATTCCAACGCGGTCTGCGCGGCCGGGGCGAGACGTTCCCCAAAGGAGCGGCCGGCAGCTTTTGGACCTGGCGCGAGGCGATGTACGGTCTGGTCGAGACGATGACCCGGGATCGGATCTTGGAGCTGTCGTTCCAGGCCTTCCGCGAGATGCGCGCGGCGGGGATCACCACCGTCGGCGAGTTCCATTACCTGCACCATGAGGGGCGGGGCGACTTCTCGTTCGACAACGAGATCCTCGCGGCGGCCCAATCGGCGGGTATCCGGCTGGTCCTTTTAGAGACCTACTACCGCACCGGGGGGATCGGTCAGCCCTTAAGCCCGGCGCAAAAGCGATTCGATGGCGGCGACCTCGCCAACTATTGGCTGCAGATGCTCGCGCTCGGCGGGCGCCTCGGTCGCCACCAGTCGCTCGGCGCGGTGGTCCACAGCGTCCGCGCGGCGGACCTCGGCGAGCTGGGCGAGATCTACCGCGAGGCGCGCCGCCAGGGGCTCGTCTTCCACATTCACGTCGAAGAGCAGCAGAAGGAGATCGAAGACTGCCTCGCCGCCTACGGCAAAACGCCGATGGCCGCGCTGCTCGACGCCTGCGGGAGTGCGGAGGGGATCACGGCGGTCCACTGCACCCACACCTCTCCGGAGGATCTCGCGCGCTTCCTCGACGGCGGCGGCACCGCCTGCATCTGCCCGACCACGGAGGGAAACCTGGGCGACGGCCTGCCGGATCTCGCGCGGTTCGTCGCGGCACGAGGCGAAGAGCCCATGAGGCTGGCCCTAGGAACGGATTCGAACGCGCGGATCTCGTTCCTCGAAGAGATGCGCTGGCTCGAATACGGCCAACGGGTACGGACCGAGACGCGCGGCGCGTTGCGCGACCGAAACGGCGCGGTCGCCCCGGTGCTGCTCAAGGCCGCAACGATCGCCGGAGCCCATTCGCTCGGCATCGAAGCCGGCGAAATCCGTCCCGGCGCCTGGGCCGATTTTGCCATCATCGACCTCGGCTGCCCCGAGCTGGAAGGTTGGGAGCCCGAGACGCTGCTCGACAGTTTGATCTTCGGCGCGGGTAACAGTGCGATCTTGGGGACCTGGGTGGGGGGCATGCCGTAGGAGGCTGCGCCTCAGACGGCTTTGGCCAGGCGGCCGGCCGCTCGGCGGAGTTCGGCGGCAATACCCTCGAGGTCGCCCAGTTCCTCCGTTACAATCTGGAAAAGCTCTTTCTCTTTGATCTCATCGTAGAAGTGGGTCATCCGGTTGCGATACCGAGCGATCTGGACCAACGCAGCTCCGAGCTGCGCATTCTCGATCAACCCGTTTTCTACCGCGAGTTCCGCTGTACGTCCGTACTCCAGCGCGGCGATCCCAAGCCCTTTGGCCAAAATATGCCGGGTTGTGTCGAGGAGGGATTCGATTCCGCGGCGGAGCAACGATTCCGCCGCCGCCGGATTCCGCGCATCCGAAATGAACTCCTCGAACGTCTTCTGCGGGAGCATCCGGAGTCCGCGTAGATATCCCGCCAGCAAGTCGAGACGATCGACAACGATCTTGGCATCGATTCTGGTTGGCGTCATGAGGTCGTGAACCCCAGCATCTCGAACTCGCGGGCGCGCTGAAAGGGCAAAAGTTCGGCGGCCGTACGTAAGACATCGAGTTCGTAGCTGTCAGCGGCGGTCGAATCAGGAGCTGCGATACGGTGGCCGGAAAGGGCACGGGCGTGGAAGATAGGATCGGTTTTTTGTAGCCGAACGTAGTCGACCTGAAAAGGTCCGAACAGTTCTTCCAGTTCGCCCGCAACCTCCCTCGAAAGCTTGAAGTCCAGCGGCAAATGGCGAAACACCACCCCGACATCAAGGTCCGAAGCCTTCGGCTCAAACTCTCCCTCGACCAGGTACCGCAAGCCGTCGTCGGCCCGCGAGCCAAAGAGGTAAATGGCCAGCAGGCCGTGCTCCCGAGCGATCCGTTCGATCTCCGCGTGAAGGTCCATGGCGACGAGAGTCTATCCCGCTCTTCTCGGCTCAGCCGGAAACGTCACCCTAGACCTCGGCCAACGGTAGGTCGATACCCAGGGTTGGCAGCGTCAGGACGTCCTGGTGCCGATCCTCGACCAGCCGCGGTTCGCCGCAAACCACCGACACGTCCGGATAGGTATAGAGCCCGGTCGCCTCGACCAACACCCGAAGATCGCTCGGATAGACGCGGCAAGGCCGGTCGGCGAATCGATTGCCCAACGAGCGAATCAGATTCGAGACGATCAGGTTATGCGCCTCGCTCGCTCCCGCCATCGCAAACATCTCGCCATCGAGATCCTCGCTCTTCCACTCGGCGGAACGCTCGATCGCGAGGTAGTCCTCGGGGGCCAGGTAGGGCTTGGGGTTGGGGAGCATGGCTCGGCTAGTGTATCGCTGCTCAGTTTCTCCTGGGCTCGCCAGGCTCCAGGCTGGCGCTTTGGGTTTGATGAGCCGGGCTCTGCCTTGCTGCGAAAAACAGCCAGGCTGGAGCCTGGCGAGCCCAGGGGAAGCCCTGCGGCCCTGAGCTGCCGAGCGCTCCGCGCTCACTGGCCTGTGCCTGAGTGCAGATCCTGACCTCGGGCAAGGCGAAAGCCCAGGGTGCTGTTGCTGGCGAGGGGGAGATACCAGAGCCGGGCGGCCGCGCGCACGTCCCGGGCGGGCGAGTACCACGAGCCGCCGCGGAACACCCGGTACGGGCCCTTGAGGTACCAGTCGCCCGTCCACTCATAGACGTTACCCAGCAGGTCGTGAAAGCCCCAGGCGTTCGCCAGCTTTTCGCCAACCGGGTGTGGGGTCGAACCGCTGTTTTGATCGAACCAGGCGACCGCCGCGAGATCGTTCACCCCGAACGATTCCGCCCCCGCCCGCGCCGCCACCTCCCATTCGGCCTCAGTCGGTAGACGGTAGCCGGGACAATCCGCGCTTGGAGCCGGTGGATCCTTGCAGGTGTAGTTTCCACCCAGCGCGCCCTCGCATTCGGTGAGCTGGTAGCAGCGGGCGAGGCCCTCTTTGTCGGAGAGCCGGTTCGCGAATTCCGCCACCGCGTACCACGATAGGTTCTCGACCGGGCAGCTCGAGCCGCACCCTGTGAAACGCCACGGCTTCTTGTTCGAGATTAGCTGAAGCCATTGCGCTTGAGTGACTTCCGTCTCGCCGAGCCAGACGCCGCGGGTGAGGGTTGCCTTTCGGAGCGTTTCGTCGGTGCCGCGGCCGGTCTCGGTCTCTGGACTGCCGATCGTATATGTACCCGAAGGTACGTAGTGGAAGCGCATGCCGAGCGGGCTGTCCCACCCAACACCCGCTTCTGGGCTGACCGGTAACAGGGCTGATTCGCGGGCCAGCAACCTTCCTTCTTCGAGCTTCGCAGCAACGGTCCAGATTCCCCAAAGCGCGAAGGTTCCGGCAATCACGCCCAGTGCCCAAAGGACCGTGGTTCTCGACACCGCAGGCTTGGCCCGTATCGGAGTCGGCGGCAGGGAAGCGACCGGGCGACCCGCGGGGCGAGAGACCTCGGGGGGCGGCGGCACCACAGGGGAAGCCGGCCGCACCGGAAGGGGCACCTCCCCCGCCCCCTCCCGCAGATAGTCCCGCAAGGCCCGCTGCGAACGCACGCTATCGTCCAACGCTTCGATCTCTTCGAGCAGCGCCGCGGCCTCCGCGGTCGGCTCCTCCGCCGGCAGCAACCTCCGCACCTGATCCCAATGCCCTCCGGAGAGCACATCACCTTGCAGCTCCCGCACCCGCGTGAGCGCCACCGACCTCCGCTCGCGATAGCGCTGCCGCTCTTGGGTCGCGCTCGGGTGCGGGGCGAGCGGGAGATTTTCCGCCGACGCTTCGATCCGCCGGCCGATCCCGCGCGAGCGCTGCTCTTCCCGCGGCCATTCCTTCCTGATCCAGGCGACCACTTGGGCTTGGACGTAATCCGCCAGCGTCCGCACCGTGATCCACCCGCCTGGGCCGGCCGCCGCGCCGCCGTGTAACCCATCGAGCACCGCGGCCGTGAACACGCCGTTGCGCCGCTTCGGGTCGTCGTAGGCAAAACCGCCGAGAGTGGCGCCGGAGAGCACGACCAGCCCCCGAGCGCTCTGAATCGCCTCGGCGAAACCTTTCCCCATCGCGCCGCCGATCCCCTCCCCCGCTCCGCGCGAGCGCAACACCTGCTCGCGGCAGGCGTCGAGGAGAACCAACCCGCGACCCGCGCGCGCCGCTTCTTCGAACAGCTCGCCAACCGCGACGCCCGTGCGGAGCTTCCGGTCCGTGAGCGAGTCGGCCGCCACCAGGAAATCTCCGCCGAGGTCGGAAACGCCGTGGCTGGCGATCGAAAGCAGCGCCAGACCTCCCGGTCGAACGCTCGACGCCAGCACACCGAGCGAGCGATAGATCTCGCTCTGCCGAGCCCCCGCGCGGCGCGCACCCTGGGCGAGCAACTCCACAAGGCGCTCGGCGCTCTCCTCCTTCTTCGGCTCCCCCGCGAGCAACAACGCGACACACTCGGGAGCCACCAGCCCCAGCTCGATGGCGAACAGATGCGCGAGGTCGACCGCGTCGTCGACCGCGAAGGGAACGTCCGCGATCCGCTCGTCCTCGAACGTCGAGATCCCGACGAACAGCCCCGCCGAGGCGGCCGGATCGAATCCGCCTCCTGCCGCTCCGGCCGTTTCGAGATTCTCCCCCGCGCGATCCACCAACCAGCGCCCTCCTTCGTTTTTGTCGCGAAAGCGCGGGCTAGTGTATCGCTGCTCAGCTTTTCCTGGGCTCGCCAGGCTCCACTCTCGGGCTTAGATAGCGGCTATCTGGCAGTGGATAACCTCTATCTGCGTTGGATAGCGGCTATCTGGAGGTTATAGCGGCTATCCACGCTGGATAGCGGCTATCGGCCGGGGATAGCGGCTATCCGAGAGTTATAGCGGCTATCCAGGGGAGATGACCGTCGGCGCGAGAGGATCGCTCTTCCCCTTGGCCGAGTACGCGCTCGCAAGGTAGCCCTCGCGGCTCGGGCAGCCAGCGAGGTTAGCGTATCGCAACTCAGCTTTTCCTGGGCTCGCCAGGCTCCAGCCTGGCGCTTTTGGGTTCGATGAGCCGGGCTCTTCCGTGCTGCGAAAAGCAGCCAGGCTGGAGCCTGGCGAGCCCAGGGAAAAGCGACGGCTTCACGGGTTAAACGAAACGACCGCCCTTCCCCGCTACCCGGAAAAGGGCGGTACTCGATTGATAAAAGATTCGTTTCAGTGAACCGCCATCGGCAACAGCTCGAGAACGGGAGAGGTGGGCAACGGGAAGGCGAACGACTCGCGGGCCGGGGGCAGAGCGCGCAGGCCGCCGGGCAGCGAAGTGGGCGAACCCTGCACCAGCAGCCCGACCTGGCGCATCTCACCGAGCAGGTTGCCCCAGACGCCCGGGCCGGCGGGATCCCAGCGCAGCCGCTCGTAGGCGGAATGCGACAGGTGGCCGTAGCGTGCGTTGGGGTCGAAGCTGACGCCGAGCGGGCAGGGTTCGAAGCGCGGCTGCACCCAGGTCATTTCGTGGAACGCTTCGAGCGGGTTCAACACCATGTCTTTCATCGCGGCGAAGAAGCGGTGCAACTCGCGCAACTGGCCTTCGTTGGAGAGGCCGAAGACGGGCCACTCGGTCGGCCGGTTTTCGAGCAGGTCGCGGACCCGGCGGGTGCCGGCCAGCTCGTCGTACGGATCGCTCGCCTCGATCAGCACGTCGCGGAAGCGGGTGTCGACGGCGGAGAGCCCCACGGCGCAGCACATCTGGAAATCGTGGGCGGTGACCGCATGCATGCCGCCCGAGGGCCAGAGCCTGCGCACGGCCGCGAATTTCTCGTCGCAGGTCGGATCGTCCACTTCGAGGACCGGACCCGAGAAATCGTCGAAGCGCGTCCGTGTGATCATTTCGTGGAGCACCATGATCTCGTAGCGGCTCAAGGGCAAACCGTCGCCCATGAGTTTGCCCCGCAGATCCCCCAGCTCCTCAAAGCTCCGCCGCCCCGCCGCCAGCTCCCAGCACTCCTGATGGTACTTCTGATTCAAAAGCAGGTATCCCAGCGCACCCCAAAGTCCTTTCATGACGACCTCCAGAAGATCCCGGCAGGCTCCAATGCCGTTCGGTCTATCTGGAGAGACGGGGGTCGATTGATTTTTCTGGGAACCAGGGAAAAGTAAATCGAAGTCGGTCCCCCGCCTCGGCGCTCGCTTCGGGTCGAGGCGTCTACCCTGCGCAACGCTTCTTGAGTTCGACCGCCTCGTTCCAGATCGTCCAGGGGGTGAAGAAGTCGTCGATAATGAGCCCCCGGCGCTCGATGACCTTGTCGAGATAGACCTTCGCCCGCTGGCAGTTCCTTTTCTCAAGGTAATACCGAGCCAACGAGAGTAGATTCTGCGGGTCTCCCCGTAGATCTGCTGCTCCATCCAAGAGGTCGACGGCTTGAGCGTCTCCCTTTCGCCGAGCAAGCTCACCGCGAAGCTGCTGATCAAAGCTCTGCGCAAGATCGCTCTTGAATTCTTCTTTCGACGCCAACCGGCTCACGATCCGGGCAAAGCGCGTAGCAAGGTCAACGTCTCCTGCGTCCAGGGCGATGAGCGCCGCGTTACGAAAGAGCTTGAGGTTTGAAGGGTTCTCCTGGTCTTGTTTCTCGACCGCTCGCAGCATTCGCAAAGCATCTTCAGGCTCACCCGTGAACAGATAGCATTTGGCGAGCAGAAGGGATCGAATCGCATCGTTGCGAGTGATGGCCTGTGGTGAGTTGATCTTCGAGGATACGGTCAAGACCCGCATGGCTTCTTCAAATTTGGATTGGAACAGGAGGGACTGTGCCAAGAGGAGCCGACCATTGCTGGCATCTCCGATCTCTTCCGGCTGCTCAGCCATCTTCCGGAATTCGCTCTCTCCCTTCCGCAAGTCCCCCGAAGCGGTCAGGATCGTTCCCGCCACCCATTGGACATACATCTGGTCCGGGAATTTCCCGCGAAATACCGTAAGTGCATCGAGCGCTTTCGGGAATTGGTTGCAAGCCGATAGCGTCGAAGCCAATGCACCAGCTTCGCTCACTCCCTTGGCATTCGCGAGCGTCTCCGCATCCTCGATTGCCAGACGGATCTGCGCGAGATCCGCAAGATTCATTTTCGCCTGAACGATCTGTGACAAAGTCTCTTCATCAGCTCGGATGTTCTTCGCGGCGGAAAAATTCACCAAGGCTCCCTTGTAATCTAGTGTAGGGCGCCCGATTTGATGAACCTTAATCGGATTTCGCTCGTATCTTCCTATGGGAGGATTCAAGGATGCGAGTTGCGCCGGAGATTGTTCTTTCGATCGAAGAGAGGCAGCCGTTGGAGAAGTTCGCGCGCGG
>JBBRUC010000254.1:0-8042 GCA_038248205.1 Thermoanaerobaculia bacterium | reverse complement strand
GGCGGCCTGAAAGGCCGCGGGAACCTAAGGTCGACAGATCGGCAGACTCCGTGCGTTCCTGGAGGCCTAGGAAATCGAATTTTGACGAACGCTACGTGTGAGCCTGAAAGCTCTCGCGGCCTTTCAGGCCGCGTTTCTGTGGGGTCTTCCACCCAGGGCATCGGCCTTCGGCCTCAGCCCTGGGCTGGGTTCTCCCGGCCCGGTGGGCCGGACCGACCGCCCGCTACAGCCTGGCAGGGAAAGGCGGCGAGCTTACCTACACCTGCACCCCGCCGAGCTCCGTAGGCGCGGACTTTGACGAGGTCTTGTGTCCCGGGGAGACCGCGTGAGAGTCATGGCCCGCCCAGACCTCGTCAAAGTCGGGTGGAGGCCATACACCCCAGAGGTGCCGGCAGTTGCCTGCACGGGCAAACGAGGACACGAACCGGCGCGAGACCCGGATCGCCTCCCGCAACGCGATTTCCCGCGCGGACTCTGGTTTTTTCGTTCCCGGAAGGGCCGGATCGCGCTCGGCCTGTGCGAGACCGAGTCCGTTCTGTGCGGCGAAGGCGCGCGAGGGTCCTGTTTTGCCGCCGAGAACGACTCCTCCCTGTCGGTGTTGTGCGGAACTGGAAGAATTCTGTGCGAGTTTTGTCCTGCGCACCACTGCAGAGCGTCTTGTCTGTGCGGGACTGTCGAAACTTTGTGCGACAAGGGGGGCGGAAACGACGTTTCAGCTCCCGAAAACCGCTGCACAGGCCGCGTGCCGTGCTGCAAACGGTCGAGATTGTGCGGGTTCTCCTAATTTTTGTGCGAACCGGGTTGCGAAACTCACCTCGGAGGATCACAGCAGCGATTTCACGCTCTCGTTTCGCACAAGAATCTTCCAGTTCCGCACAACACGCGAGCTGCGCAGTGGTACACAGGGCGCGGTTTGTGCGGCTCGACGCCGAATTCGCACAACAGAGAGTCGCGGAGGGACTTTTCGGAGCGCGCGAAGCGATTTCCCACGCTTCGTGATCGAGAGGCGAGCCCGAGGAGGGGCCTCGCGACCGGCAGCATCGCAGGGCGATCGACTTCCCCGAACTTCTCGCCGCCAACCGGATACGCTCCCGCCATGTCCACCCATCACCCCGTGGGAACATCGCTCCACCAAGCCGCGCGGAGATTTGATCTGGCCAAGGTGCGCGAGCTGCTCGAAGCCGGAGCCGATCCGAACGCTCGGGACGGCAGCGGAGCCCGGCCCCTACACTACGCGGTGAGCGTGAGCCACGCCGCGATGATCGACGCGTTGGTGGAGGGAGGGGCCGAGGTGGATGTTCCCGAGGAGCAGGGGCACACCCCGCTCGCCCATGCGGTCGCCCTAGGGAAAATTGAGGCGATCCAAGCGCTTCTCGCGCGCGGCGCCGACCCGCGGTTCCCGGACCTTTCTGGCGAAACGCCGCTCGATCGCTTGAGCGCCGGGCTGGGAACCGGTGCGATCGGCGAAATGTGGACGGCGGATGCACAGTTGCACGGTCCCGACCAGTTGGCCCCGTACCTATGCGAGTTGATCGATGGCGAGGAGTACACGCGGATTCTGTTCGTGTTGAATCCGAGCTTGCTACCCGGCCACTTCTCCTCGGTCGGCGGACGCGGCGCCCTGCCGCTCGACCGCTGGACCGAACTGGCCCGCGAGCTATCCGCGTACTGCGCGGAGCGCGGCGCCTGGTCTGCGCTGCACGCCCTGCGGGTCTCCGGGCTGCCCGTAACCTTCCCCGCGGCCGTGGAGGGCCGCTCCTGGGCTCGGAGTGAGGTGCAGTCCGCGCCGCCCGGAGACGAGCCCGTGGCCCTGGTCTACTCGGCCCTCGTCGGAGGCGGGGCGGTACCGTTTCTGCTCGACCTGGCCGCGGGGGCCTGCGCGCCCGCGCTCGACGCGGCGGTCTTCGCTCTGGCGAGCGGCAGGTTCGAGGGGAACCCTGAGCACGAGGCTTTCGAACGAAGCGCCTTGCGCGCTCTGCTGGCGGCAGGGGCCGGCTTGAACGCTCGCGCAGGGGAAGCTGCGGCAAGGCTACACGTGGGCCTGCGCCTGCCGCGCGGCGGCAACGGCCTGCCGCTGTGGGACGACGAGCGCGGGCTCTCTAAATCCTACCTGCCCTGGTCCGGCTTCGTCGGCGATTTATCTCGCCGACCCGAGAACACGCCGCTCCTGCGCGCCGCGGACCAGCGCAGTCCTCTCCTTCCGTTCTTGATCGCAGAAGGCGCAGACCGAGAGGCCACCGATGACAGCGGCCGCAACGCCCTCCACCGGGCGAGCACGGCCGGTCACGTCACCCGGGCGGTCGAGACGGTGCGGCTCCTGCTCGACGCGGGCCTTCCGGTCGATCAGCCGGACCACCACGGTTGGCGCCCGTTGACCCTCGCCACCCATCCCGAAATCCTCCGCCTCCTAGTCGAACGGGGCGCCACCCCGGAGCTGAATGCCGAAGAGCGGCGGCGCCTCGGAAAAAAGGCTTCGGACGAGCTGACGGCCAAGCTACGCGCCGGGTAAGCCGGGTCCGAGGTTCCCCGCCTTTTCGTCAGCCCGAAGGCGCGCGGTAGAGGGCCGGGCGCACGGTACTTTAGGGGGCGGCATGCCGCCGCTTCTCGAACGCGCGAAGGAGCCGCTCGATGGTGAACCCTAGGCCTCTCTGCATGCCGTATGTCCTCCTGGCGGTCGCTCTTGCGATCTCAACCCCGGTTGTCGCCTCAGCGAACCCTGTAGATTCATGGGAAGGGGCACCGATTCTCTGTGCCGCCTCCGATTCTGGAAATCCTGCGATCCAGCCGGTTCCGTCATGGCAACCGCGAATTCTTTGTCCCCAGTCCGTCTGCGGCAACGATAACGATTGCCGATCGGCCTGCCCAACCAATCCTAGTGCGTACTGCGACTCGTCGGTCTGCGTCTATCCGGGAAGCTCAGGAGGGGGCGGACCCGTTTGCCATGCCAACGACTACTGTTTGCCGGCGAGAACCTGTTCAAGTTCGAGCGAGTGCACTCCTTGTCTAGGGGGTTGCATCGGCTACTGTGCGAGCGATGGCATCTGCCGGATCAGCAGTAGCGTCATTGAAGAAGAACCGTCGTAAAGGGGGCTGAAATAGCGGAGGACGCGAGGAACCCGCGGCTTTGGCTGAAGCATGCACCGGCGGTTGCTCGGGCTACTGTGCGAGCGACGGCGTGTGCCGAATCCTCTGATTCAGTCCGGGGCCGATCCGCTCGGCCTGACAATGAGTAGAGTGGAGGGGTGGCGGTTCGCCCATCTGGGCGGCCGCTCTACCCTTGAAGGAGAAGATGCCCATGAAACCAGAAACCCTGATCCAAAGCCTTGGCGAACAGCTGACCGCAACCGGCGGAGCGCATGCCGCCTTCGGGGAGCCGGTGACCCAGGGCGAGCGCACGGTGATTCCGGTCGCCCGGGTCGCCTGCTTTTTCGGCGGCGGCGCGGGAGGGCTTGAAGGGGCGACCGAGGGGCGTTCGCGGGAGCGAAGCGGCGGGGGAGGGGGTGGCGCGATTGCGGCCTGGCCGATCGGCGCGATCGAAGTCTCCAGCGAAGGAACCCGGTTCGTCCCGGTGACCGACCCTCGCCGCAGCCTGGCCGCCGTGGGGATCGGCCTGGTGGTCGGCTGGTTCTTGGGCCGGCGGGCGGGCCGACGCGGGCGCTGAGCGGTAGGTGTTCCTACCGGAGGCGGTGCAACAGCTCCCGCCACGCCTTACCGCGGTGGCTGGTTGCGTCTTTCTCTGCGCCGTCCAGCTCGCCGTAGGTGAGTCCTGAGCGATCGGGGCGGAACACCGGATCGAATCCAAAGCCGCTGGCGCCGCGGCCGGGGGTGACCAGGGTGCCGTGGGTTTCGCCTTGGGCGAGAACCTCGCGGTCGCCATCCGTATAGAGCAGCAGGCAGGTGGCGGTCGCGCGGGGGTCGCCGAGGGCGTTTGCGGCGCGGGCGATGCCTTCGGCCCCTGCCGCTTCGAGCATCCACTTGACCAGCGGACCGGGAAAGCCGCCGAGCGCGGACAGCCCGAGTCCTGCCTCTTCGACCACCAGAGGAACCTTGAGACGGCGCCAGGCTTCGGCGGCTTTCTCTCTCACGATCTCCTCGTAGGAGAGCGACTGGATCTCGGGCAGATCGATCGCAACCGAATCGAAGTCGAGACCGGCGAGGCGGCGCGCTTCGATCAACTTGCCGGGGTTGCCGGTGACCAGGACGAACGGAGGGAGCGTACCGGTCATCTAGGAGAGGAGCTTCCTGGCGTGGCCTTTCGAACGGCCAACGCGCGCAAGTCAGCGAGCAGCACTGCCGCTTGGGCGGCGAGCCGGTCGGGGCCGGCGCTGTTGTCGATCTCGCGGTGGGCGCCCTGGCGCCTGCGGAGGCCGTCGCCCTGGGCCGCCAAGCGGGCGCGGGCTTCTTCTTCGATAAGGCCCCTGGCGATGGCCCGTTCCAGCCGAATCTCCGACGGCGCTTCGACCAAGACGATCAGATCGAACGTCGGGCCGTACCCCGCTTCGACCAACAGGGTGGCTTCGAGCACCACGATCGTGCCGGCAGGTTGCTCCGCGGCGATCTGCTCGAACCGCTGCCGTACGAGCGGGTGGATCGCGGCTTCGAGCGTCTTGCGAGCCGCCGGGTCGGCGAAGATCTTGGCCGCCACCGCGCGGTGATCGACTGCGCCTTGCGAGTCGAGGGCTGAGGGGCCGAACAGCTCGGCGACCGCCTGCGCCCCCGGCTCGGCCGGCCGGTAGAGCGCGGCGACCAGCGCGTCGGCGTCGACCACCGTGCATCCTCCTGCGGCGAGCTGGCGGGCGACGGTCGATTTGCCGCTTGCGAGACCTCCGGTGAGGCCGACGTTCAACGAGCTTCCGGCGCTCATCGATCAGAACCCCTGCCGTCTCCGCGCGGAGGCCAACGTGCTCGCGACCAGCATCGCGACCGTGAGCGGGCCCACCCCTCCGGGGACCGGAGAGACCGCTCCGGCTTTTTCGAGGACCGCGACGAAATCGACGTCGCCGGTCAAGATCGACCCTTTCTCGGCGAGCTGCGCGGCCTTCTTCTCGTCCCCCGGGAACATCCGGGCGACGGTTTCGGCATCGCGGACCCGGTTGATGCCAACGTCCACCACCACCGCCCCTTCGCGGATGTGGTCGGGGCCGATCAGCCCGGGGCGGCCGACCGCGGCGATCACGATGTCGGCCCGGCGGCAGACCGCGGCGAGATCCTTCGTTCGCGAATGGGCGATCGTCACGGTGCAATGCTCGCGCAAGAGCAGCCCGGCCATCGGCTTGCCGACGATCGCGCTACGGCCGACGATGACGACCTCTTGGCCCGACAACGTGCCGCCGGTCTCCGCGTAGTGCTCCCGCAGCATGCGGATGATGCCGGTGGGGGTGGCGGGGGTGAACCCCGGCTCGTCCACCCAAAGGCGGCCGACGTTTACCGGATGGAAGCCGTCGACGTCTTTGTCGGGATCGATTGCGACCAGTGCGTCGCGCTCCGAGAGTCCGTTCGGCAGCGGCAGCTGAACCAGAAACCCGTCGATCTCAGGATCTTGGTTCAGCTGCTCGATCGCGGCGTGCAGCTCGACGGCGGAAAGAGTGGCGGGCAGGGTGATTTTCTTCCCCACCATGCCGACCTCCGCGCAGGCTTTCACTTTGCTCGCGACATACACCTCGGAGGCCGGGTCTTCCCCCGCGAGGATCACCGCGAGGCCGGGTTTTCGGCCTCCTTGGGCGACCAGCTCGGCCACGCCCGCTTGAACCTCCGCGCGAATTTTTGCCGCGAGCGCGCGGCCGTCGAGTACTTTTGCGCTCATCGAACCCTCCCGGTATAGAGACAGACGGTGCCGAACGTCAGGTTCTTCCAGGCGGAATCGACGAAGCCGGCGTTGTTCATCCGGTCGGTGAATTCGCGCCGCTGCGGGAATGGCAGAACCGAGTTGGGCAGATAGTTGTAGGCCGAACCGCGCGGCGAAACGAGCTTGCCGATGGTCGGCAGAATCTTCAAGAAGTAGAACAGGTAGAGGCTCTTGAGCAGCCGGTTTTCGGGCAGCGCGAATTCGAGCACCGCCAGCCGCCCGCCGGGGCGGACCACGCGCGCCAGCTCGCGGAGCGCCTGGTCGAGATCGGCCACGTTCCGAAGCCCGAACGAAACAGTCGCCGCGGCGAAATGAGCGGAAGGGAACGGCAGCGCGAGCGCGTCGGCCGCGAGCCAGGCGGGGCGGATTGCCTGGTCCGGGGTCTTCTTCTTTTGCGCCAGCGCGAGCATCGGAACGCAGAAATCGCCCGCGGTGACCCGGGCGCCGCGCTTGGCCACCGCGATCGCCTGGTCGCCGGTACCGCAGCAGAGGTCGAGCACGGGGGAGCCGGAGACGTCGGCGAGCGCCCGGGCCGACTTCCAGCGCCAGACCAGGTCGAGCGCGCCGGACAGAAGGTGGTTCAGCAGATCGTAGCGCGGCGCTACGCCCGCGAACATGTCGCGCACGGCGCGGCCGGACTTGTCGAGAGGAACGTCGGGTTGGGAAGCGAGGTCGGTCATGCGGCCGATAGTGTAGCCGAGGGATCTGCGGGAGGGGGGTAGGGAGGAGGGCCGATCCGTGGGAAACTACCCGCCGCATGAAACGCCTTTCGGTCGTCATCCCCGCGTATAACGAGTGCGCCACGATCCGCAACCTGCTGCAGAGGGTTGCGTCGGCGCCGAGGCCGGAAGGGGTGGCGCTCGAAATCGTGGTGGTGGACGACGGCTCGAAAGACGGTACCCGCGAGCTGCTGCGCGAGATCGCGGCGGAGCACGACCCGGAGATTCTGCTGATCGAGCAGCCGGAAAACCGGGGCAAAGGCGCCGCCATCCGCACCGGGTTTGCCGCCGCGACCGGCGACGTGCTGCTGATCCAGGACGCCGATTTGGAGTACGACCCGCGCGACTATTCCGTCCTGCTCCAGCCGATTCTCGACGACGAGGCGGACGTGGTGTTCGGCTCGCGCTTCCTGGGCGGACCCCACCGCGTACTGTTTTACTGGCACTCGGTGGGCAACAAGTTCCTCACCATGCTGTCGAACATGATGACCGACCTGAACCTGTCGGACATGGAGACCTGCTACAAAGTGTTCCGCCGCGAAGTGCTCGACGGCATCGTGCTGCGCTCGAACCGCTTCGGCATCGAGCCCGAGCTGACCGCCAAAGTGGCAAAACGGGGTGCCCGGGTCTACGAGGTGCCGATCCACTACCATGGGCGGACCTACGCCGAGGGAAAAAAGATCGGGTGGAAAGATGGGGTCTCCGCGATCTGGTCGATCCTCCGCTACAATTTCTCCGACTAACCTCTCCTTGAAGCTCCCGAGCAAGACGATTTGGTTCGCGGGCTCGTACCCAGAGGGCGCATGGAAACGACCCTGATACCCCCCCCCAGCCCCTCCCCGGTTGCCGCACCGACCCTTTCTGCGCCGGAGATCGCCGCCGCGATCCGCCGCCTGGAAGACAACATCGGCCAGGTCGTGCGCGGCAAGGCCGAGGTGATCCGCCTCGCCACCGTCTGCCTGCTCGCCCGCGGCCACATGCTGGTCCAAGACGTTCCCGGGGTAGGCAAGACGACGCTCGCCCAGGCGCTCGCCCGCTCGCTGGGGCTGGGCTTTCAACGGATTCAGTTCACCAGCGA
This sequence comes from Thermoanaerobaculia bacterium, assembly GCA_038248205.1. Classification (GTDB taxonomy): domain Bacteria; phylum Acidobacteriota; class Thermoanaerobaculia; order Multivoradales; family UBA5704; genus DASYKS01. The sequence goes on along the minus strand of JBBRUC010000254.1, from coordinate 400 downwards.
CCTGCTCCCCTCCGACATCGTCGGGGTGTCGATCTTCAACCAGCAGACGCAGAGCTTCGAGTTCGTCCCCGGCCCCCTGTTCGGCCATGTCGTGCTCGCCGACGAGATCAACCGCGCGACGCCGAAAACCCAGAGCGCGCTGCTCGAAGCGATGAGCGAACGGAAGGTCTCGGTCGATCGCAAGCGCTACGCCTTGCCGCAACCGTTCCTGGTGCTCGCGACCCAGAACCCGCTCGAATACCACGGCACCTTTCCGCTCCCTGAGTCGCAGCTCGATCGCTTCTTGATGTCTCTGTCGCTCGGCTACCCGCCGCGTGCCGACGAGCGCGGCCTGTTGCTCGAAGGGGGGGTGGAGGAGCGCCTGGAGCACCTGCCCGCGGTGCTCGACCGGGCGCAGCTG
>JBBRUC010000253.1:0-8082 GCA_038248205.1 Thermoanaerobaculia bacterium | reverse complement strand
GAAGGTTGGTACTGGCTTGGGGTCTGGCTACGGCAGAACACGCCTGGTCTCCAGCCCTGGACCGAGCCACGAACTCTCACCTTCAATGAGGTTTTGGATCGACTGGAGCCCGCTCACGATGGGGTGTTCTATCGTCACCCCACGCTGCCACCTTGGAATGATCCCCGTGGCAAGGCACACGGCTACTCTCGCGACCAGATGGAGCCCATCGTGGCCGCCATGGGAGTGTGGGGGAGGCGCGATGCAGTCCAACGGCTCTGGGACGCACTTCCCGAGGATCTTCTCGGGAAGCACGCCTTCAATGGCAACTGGCGCAATCTCCTCGGGCAGGATGGACGGGACTGCTCGGCAATCAAGCGGCGGGGGTGCGGCCCCGAAGCGGATTGCACCCTGAAGTCTGACAATCGAGACTGCTCGCTGCAGGAGGACCGGCGCGACTGCAGCTTGCAAATTGACGACCGGGACTGCTCGCTCCGCGAAGACACTCGCGACTGCAATCCGCAGTGGGGTTGCAGGAGCTGCGACGGCTGGGATGCGGCAAACCCAGCGTGCCACGCCGAGAGGCTTGGTTGCGAAGCCGACAAGACTCGCTACCGCGCGCAGTGTGAGATAGAAAAGGGTGGGCAGAACGGCATCTACAAAGCCGAGCACGAAGCTTGCGAGGCGGGAAAGACGGGCCAGAATACCCTCTACAAGGCCCAGCACGACGCTTGCGAGGGCGAGAAGGCCGGTGCGACCGCGGGCTTCAAGCTCGGGCACGACGCCTGCGAGGCTGCGAAAGCAGGTCAGAATCTCGACTATCAAGCCGAGCACGATGCCTGTGACGTGGCGAAGACCTTGAGCAAGGCCGCATGCGAGGCCCAGAAGGCCACCGACCACGCCACGTGCATTCTGACCAACGTTCATTCGGGTGACATCGTTGGCCCCATGACGGTGAACCTGTTCCGGCGGGCAATGGGTGAGAACCCCGAAATCCCGCTGTCGACACTTCAGTTGCCTACAGTCAACTCAGGTGGGGGCGCACTGGGTGAAGCCGAGCTCGCCTTGAACGTCGGCATTCGGCTGGCCGCTGCGGATCGAGACTGGGACGACACAGGGGACGATCTCAATTTGATCGTCAAGCTGCTGATGGCCAGACTCAACCCAACGACCGTGAGCGACGCCGCCGCGAACCTCTACGCGGCCTCTCGCCCACATAGTTCTGGCTCGTTTCTGGGTACCTACCTCAGCGTGTACGGAGAGGACGAAACGAACATCCGCACGCGCATTCACAATGGGATCGACGCGGGCTGGCAACCCGATACCTTGGCGATCATCGGGGCCGTCCGTTGGTACCATCGCAAGGACACGGGCGCGAATCCGCGCTTGGCGGACCTGTATGACCCGATCATTACGCACTATCTAGCGCCACCGGTGCCGTAGATCCGTAGATCCCCGTGGTTTGTCCGCTGCTGTCACGAAGTGCCCCGGCGGTAATCGTCTAACGCTTCGCTTTCACCCGCTCGGCGAGTGTCACCGGCTCCGGCTTCAGCTCAGCCGTTCAGCGGCCCCCCACCACCCACCGACGCGATTCTACCGCGAGCGCGATGAAGACGGCGGCCCGGTGCGAGGTAGGCGGCGTGGACCGGCAGCCCGAGATCGCCGCCGAACAGGCCGCAAAAATCGAGATACGGCACCCGGTTGTCACCGATCACCCTAAATTCCCCCCGTGGGATCACCTAAAAATCCCCTCCTCCTCCGACCCGAGACGGAGGTGTAGGGATGGACATGAGCCAAGAAGCGGAGATGCTTGCCGTGGTGCCTGAAGGCGCCACGGAGGAGCCGTTGATCGAAGAGAGCGTTTGGGGAGCTGTGCAGACTCTGCGCCGGCGGGGTCTGAAGAAGAAGGAGATCGGTCGACAGCTCGATTTGGACATCAAGACGGTGCGCAAGTGGTTGCGGCCGAAGTGGGAGGCGCAGCGGTAGAAGTTAGAAAAGCAGAAGCAACAACAACAGACAACAGAGGAGGGGGGATTTTTAGGTGATCGGGAGGGGGGAATTTAGGGTGATCGTTGACACCGGTTTTGCCCAGACCGCGAATTGCAAGCATGAGATCCAACTCCTCCCGCGAGCTGTACGGCAAGGGATGAAGTTTGTTTCCGGCCTAATACCGATCGACCGATTCGGCGTCAGACCTCTCTTGAACCCGGCTCAACCCCGAGCGATCGAATCGGTCGGCCACGAGGGAACGTTCGAGCCTCTCCAGGAGAACTTCATGAAGCTGTGCCGCACGCTTCGTACTCTTATTTGGATCACCGCCCTGTTCACCTCGCCGCTGCTGGCCGCCGAGCCGCCACGTCTTTGGATGCCGCTCCAGAGCGTCAGCATGCACGGACCGATGCTCCAGCCGCTGGTCGATGGCGACGTTCGGATTCCGGAATACGCCAACGGAATCAAGATCGACGTCAACGACTTTTCGGCTTCCGCACCGAACGGCAACGGCCGGCTGTACGTCAGTCTGTCGCAAAACGCCGGCTTCTCGGCCGACCTCTGTCGCAAGTCCGACGGTACCGGCTGCGCGGGCGGCACACTGTTTCTCGGTTTCGAGGTCCATGCCCAGTCGGCTCAGCTGGGCGACGAGAGCGGCACGGTCACCGTGTACCTCGATGCCAAGCGCCAGCGGACGCTCGACAACCAGAGCTGTATTCTCAACGGCCAACCGACCCCGAATCCCGCCCCCGAGGACCGGAAGATCGTCCTCGCCTACTCTTCCCTCCGCGCCCAGGCGACGCCTTCGGTCGGCGTACGCGAGTACAAGGGCGACTGCCGCGGCTGGGTGGAAATCACGCCACCCGCTCTCGACCCGATGCAAGAGGCCTGGACCGTTCAGGCCAAAGCGAAAGAAACGATCGGCTTCCATGGGGAGCCCAACTTCCTCCACTTCGAACTCGCGGTGACCGCTCAGCCGCGCGGCTGGCAGCCGCTCCAGAGCGAGATTGCGAACGACCGGTTGTTCGGCCTCGCCGTGCGCCACGTGCTCGGCACACCGATCGCCGTCGTCTCGTTCGGCTCCTTCCCGAGCCAATTCAACCGGCCGGTGCTCGACCTCGACACCAAGAGCTGGGCGACCATGGACCTGAACGAGCCGTCGCGGATCGACCTTTCGATGACCGCTTATAACGTCGGCCAGTTGCAGATCACCGACGACGGCGGTCAAGGGGAGGCGAAAGACTTCGCCAAGCTGACGTTCCACAACGACATCATCTGCTTGACCGAGGAGATGAACGACGGCGAGCGCGACGACACGGTCAAGGCGATCAACATCCTCCGCGCTAACGAGGGACTCGATCCGCTGACCCCCGTCTATCCCGGTCAAGGGGACCCGCCGAACAACCTGCTGCTGGTGGCCGGACCGATCATGGATTCCGACTTCGTGCTCTTCGGCGACTTACCCGAAGTAAAGACCTTCTGTGCCGCCGAGACGGATGGCGATCCGATCAGCAACGGCGACTGCACGGGCGCCGGGGCAGGATACAAGGGGATCGTCTGGGCGCGCGTCGGCGTCAAGAAATCGACCGTCGCGCCGAAAGGAGGCAAGTCCCAGAACTTCTTCTCGGATCAGTTCGTCGACGTCTTCTGCACCCATAGCCAAGCCGACTACGCCGCCGACGGCGAGTTCGCCAACGACCAACTCTGCCTCGATGCGTTCGGCAACCCGGCGGCCAACGTCAAGGATTGCACCAAGGGTACCTTCGGGCCGCCGGAGAATCCCTGGTGGACCAACGTCCGCCTGGAACAGTGGCGCGGCTTGAAGAATTGGGCGCACAAAAAGCGGACAGGCGGCAACGGCTCGCCGAACGGTCTCGATCGGCCGGCTTTCGTCCTCGGCGATTTCAACCAGATCGGCCCGAAGGACGTATCGCCCGACAAGCCGAACCAGGACGTCGATTCCTGGATCGCCGCCACCTCCGCCCAGCCCGGTTTCGGTACGGAGTACGGCGAGATGCGCAAGGCCCTCGGCACCCTGCCGATCTCGGCGTTCGATCAGGCCAACGGCTGGGCGTGGGATCTTTACGACCTGATGGCGCGCGACTTTCGCGGCACCTGGATCGGCAAAGGGGTGGAGAGCGCCATCCCGGCGACCCAGGCCAACGATTGCATCACTCCAGGCCAGTTCACCGGCTACGACACGGTGGGTGAACTGCCGAAAGAGGCGCGGCTCGATTACATCCTGGTCCTACCGGCCGAAGCGGGCTTTCCGTTCTACAGCATCACCGGTCCCACTTCCCAACCGCAGGAGCCGATCGTCTCGATCTCGGCCAACCCCGGCTCATGGGCGGACGGCCTGGGCTGTGCCTCGGATCACGCGCAGGTCTCGGCCCAAATCGGCCTGGTGCAGACCGGGACGTCGGCCCACTACAACCCGAACAAGTCGCACCGCGTGACCTATCGGGTCACTCACCTGTGGGACTTCAACAACGCCGACTCCGGCAACACCGACTGGTACGTCGAGAACGGCGATTTCGAGATCCGGCTCTTGAATTCGGCCGGCATCACGGTCGATTCGCACTCGACCGGCTTTACCGACGACGAAACGCCGGACGGCATCTCCGTTCCCGTGCAATGGAGCGAGAGGATCGACGTGTTCGGCGCCGGCAAAGTGCGAGCCGGGGTCTACGTCAAGGACCACGACGTCGGCCCGAACGACCTCTACGACACCACCGATTTCGGCTCGGGCTTCCGCGGGCCGCACTTCGAGTTCGATCACGCCTATCCGGGGACCTTCCGGCTGATCGGCAACTTCAACGACGCGCCAGGGACCGGAAGGCTGCTCGGGACCGCGGACGCGAGCGGGGTCGATCCCGACGGATCGTGCGCTCTCGGCTGCTTGGGGATCCAGACCGAAGGGGATGGCGACGAACCGGGCTACGACGGCCGGGTGACGCAGAACGTGTTGATCGAAGAGATCCCGTAGGAGGAGGAAAGCCTCCCTTTAAAAAACGGCCGGCCCCTTTTCGAGGGCCGGCCGTTTCTCGCCGTTCTTTCCCCAGCCGTCCGCTACTCTTCGACGCGCACCGAAAGGTTCGAGAACTTCCAACCGATCGGTGGGTAATAGGCGTTGTCGGCCACACCCGGTAGGCCGAACGCGAGGACGACCGGTGCGTCCCGGTCGGCGAGATCGAAGTTGAAGATGCCGCTCTCGACCGCCAGGATGGTGCGCTGCTGCCCTTCCTTCTCGGTGACGAACCAGCGCATCCGCCCGCCTTCGGTGTCATAGAAGACCCGGACGTGGTAGTTGCTCTGGCGCGTCCAGTCGCTCGCCCGCTGGACCGCCGCTTCGATCACCGGAATGCCCTGATCGAAAATGCTGCGATCGCGACTGCAGCGGGGGAAGGTCCCGAAATAGAGCGTCCGGTTGAAGCGCGGCCCGCCGAGATGGTACATGCCGAGCAGGCCGGTGAAGATCGGCGAGAAATCGTCGACGTACAGATCGAAGTCGATCGTCGCCCGGCGGTAAGAAACCTCGGGCACCAGCGGCAGCGGGATTTCAAGGTACGAGGCGCCTTCGATCGGGGTGAAGAACTCACCCGGCTGATCGATCGAGACCGATTCGTCCACCGGCGGCGACGGCTGATCGAGAGGAAAGAGCACCCGCGCCTTGAGAGGATCGTTGCCAACGAGCGTACCCAACGCCCAGAACGGCTGTGTGCAGGTCACCTTGGCCGAGATCGCCACCCCGTTGGCGAGGCCGAGGCCGGCCACCACGTTCTTCCTCACCTTGTGCGACAGCGGGTTCAAATTGACGATCAGATTCGGCAGGATCGAAACCCCTTGGGAATCGAAACGCGCGATGGTGCAGACCGCCGGCTGCTTGGCCAAGTTGACCAGCTCGATGTTCGGCTTGACGTTTCCGGCGCCGGAGGTCAACTCCCGCAGGTACGCCGTCTCGGTCTTCTCGAACCGATTGCTCGCATCGACCAGCGGCAACGACCAGGTGAGGTTCTGGCTTCCGACTTTCAAATCCCAGGCGGCGACCGTGACGTCGAGGATGTCGTTGCCCGAGATCTCCACCATCCCGACGCCGCGAATCGCATCGGACACCGCGAGCGACAGCGTCGCCCGGGCAGGGATGTTGAAGCGCTTGGTGGGCAGGTTGACGGTACCGTTGGCTCCGGTCGGGATGAACTTCAGCTTCAGCGGGCGCGAAACGGTGTCTCGATTCTCCACCAGCAGGCGGGTCGTGCGGTTCCCTTTGTTGTTGGTATCAGGACTGGCCAGGTAGAGCGTTTCGGCCGCCGCGGGCAGCGCCGCGCCAAGCAGGATGAGGGAGCCGAGCAGAGAAGGTCGGATCATGGTGAGTTCCTCGGATGAGAACGTGGAAGTTTTTGGAGTTATCCGGTCTTCAAAGGCCCGACGATCTTATAGGCGCTGAGAATTATACCAGTCGGCAGGGCCTTCGTGCTGGCGAGCTCGAAGCAACGCGCCGGAACTCCCTCCGCAAAGAAGCGCTTCCCCGTGCCCAACAGGATCGGGTAGACGGCGAGGAGGACTTCCTCCGCAAGACCATGTTCCAGCAGCGTCGAGGTCAGCGTGGAGCTACCCCAAAGGATGAGGTCCGGGCCGCTCTGCGACTTGATCCGGCGAACGCCCTCGACCAGGTCGGGTCCAAGGCCCTCGAACGGGCCCCATTCGAGACTTTCCGGACGGTGGGTCGCGACGTATTTCGTCGCCGCGTTCAAGCCGTCCGCCATCGGACTGCTCGGCGCCTTGGGCCAGTAACCCGACCAGATGTCATAGGTGAGACGGCCCAGCAGCAGATCGAAGCGGTCGCCCTGGGCGGCCAGGATCGCGTCCCGGCCGGCGGGGCTCCGATAGGGCGCGGTCCAGTCGCCGTAGGGAAAATCGTCGTCATCGGCGGAGTGCTGGATCACACCGTCCAGCGAGATGTGTTCGATGATTTTGAGCTTTCTCATTGGAGTCTCCGGGTTCTGGGTTGGAGTCACGCGATCCTATTCTTTTGAGAGCCGTTCCAGGACCGCGTCGGTCGCCGCCACGGCTTGCCGGCTTCCGGAGACCGCTTCGCGGGCCGCGGAGAACGGCGCGGCGCGCGAGAACACCGGGTCGTTGGGTTGAGGGAGCGGCGGTACGAATCCGAACACCCCTCCGCCAATCCGGAGGAGCGCTTCCACGTTCCAGCTCACCACTCCCCCGGCCTGGGGGAATGGTTCCGTGCTCCAGCCCACCACTCCCCCGGCCTGGGGGAGTAGTGAGCTGCACCTGCGCACCGCTCCCCTGACCTGGGGGAGTGGTGGGCTGGACCTTCACACCACTCCCCTGGCCCGGGGGAGTGGTGGGCTACGCCAGTCGAGTGGTGAGCGGGACCTTTGCACCACTCCCCCAGCCCGAGGGAGTGGTGAACTGAAGCCGCGTACCGCTCCGCCGTCCCAGGGGAGTGGTGGGCTGAAGCCGCGTACCGCTCCCCCGGCGCAGGGGAGGAGTGAGCGAACTCCGCGTGCCGCTCCCCCGGCTCGGTGCTCCGGTGTTCGGAGCGCTCGCACCGCTACGCCCGGTCGGCGGAGAGATGGGGCGTATCAGCGAAGCGGTGTCCGGGCTCGGCGGCGAGGTATCGCGCGCCGACGAAGAGTTGGCCGCGCTGGACGAAGACGTGTGCGGGGCCTGGAAAGCGGTGCCCGGGCCGGAAACACTGGTGGCCGCGGTGGAAAACAGAAGATGCGGCGCGCGCAGAACCGGTGCGCCGCGCCGCGCTCCACTCGAGCGACGTTAGGCGTCACTTGCGGTCGAATGCTACAGGTGCTCGGGTTCAAGGCCGGTGTGCTTGGCGATGCGCGCCAACATGCGTGGCCCAAGTTCTTCGCCGTCGTGGAAGGCGAACACGAAGTCGGGCCAACCTTCGCGCTCCAGGGTGCGATGAGAGCCAGTTTGGCGCTTGACCTGCCAGCCTAATTTGACGAGCGCGGCGAGGACGCGCTTGGCCTTTGAAGAAGGCCACTGGCTCATGCGGCGGCTGGGACTGTGATGCTTATTTCTTGGGGCTCATCTTCGCCATGCTCAAGGCGCTCAGCCAGGACGCGCAGCGCAAGT
>JBBRUC010000252.1:0-8117 GCA_038248205.1 Thermoanaerobaculia bacterium | reverse complement strand
GAGGTCACGTCCGTCGTGCCGTAGCCGGGAGGGTCGGTCGTGAGGACTTCCCCCGAGCCGTTATAGGTGTAGCCGGTCGGCTTGAAACCTGCCGGAAGGGCGGCACCCGCTTCGAAGCCGTCGATCGTTCGCGTGGTCATGACGCTTGTGGTGGCGTCATAGGCCGAGTCGGTGCGGCGCTTGTTGGTGCCGCCGGAGGTCGAGGGAACTTCGACCCGTGTGACGAGCGCCGGAAAGTTGGCGTCGTAGGTATAGGTGGTCAAGCGCGTCAGCGCGGGAACGTTGGCGGCCTCCGTCCTCGTCGACATCTTGCCGTTCGCCGTGTAGCTGTAGTCCGTGCGTGTGCCCTTGGCGTCGGTCATCGCCGAAGGTAGCAACGGATGGGTGCCCGAACCGTAGGTAAAGCTCGTGATGGGTGAAAGCCCGCAGGTTGGGCACGACCCCAGCATTGATGTGATTCGGAGCTTGTTGCTGCGAGCGTCGCGACCGATCGCGTAGGTCGTCACCTGGTCGAAAGTTCCCGAGACGGTACGGGTGGCGACGGTCTGGGTCGGCAACGCCGGATTGGTGTAAGTAAACGTCTGCCGGTCCACCGCCAGCGGTCCGGTGAAACTCGGGTCCCCCTGCCAGGACTTCACGACATTGCCGAACGTGTCGTATTCGAACGCCGCTTCGACGCGGCCGGAAAGATCGGTGCCGATCAGCCGAAGTTGGGTGAGGTATCCCGGGCGACCGCCGTTCTTCGCCGGATCGTACGTCAGCTCCCATTGCGTGCCGTCGGGACGCGCGATCAGGGTCAGCTCGTCGCCGCTCCAGATGTAGTTCCAAGTTCGCGTGGGCGAACCGCCCGCGCCGACTTCGGTGATCGAAGCGAGCTTGCCGCCGGGATGGTAGGTGAACGTCTCCTGGCGGCCGTCGGGGAAACTGACGGACTGGAGTTCCGAGCCCGTGTACGAGGCCTGGATCGGATGAGCCGGATCGCGGGCGAAGATCGTCTTGTCCCACAGACCGTCGGCGCGAAAAACCTGTTGGCTTCCGTCGAGAGAGTCGAGCTGCCAGCCGCCGGTCGCCGTGTCGTAATAGAGCCGCCGATACTCGTCGCTCGGAGCGTTCTGGGATGGATCGTAGAGCCGCAGGCCCGTTCCCGCGGCGGGATTACGAAACTCTCGGAAGCTCGCGCCTTCCGTGATCAACCAGACATGGTTGAGGTCGGGATCCATGACGATCCGCTTTGCGTAACCGTGAGAGACGTACAGGCCGAGCGCGTTCCGCCAGGCCGGCGTTCCGGGAAAACCGGTTCCGCCCGCGCCACCGGCGCGATAACGAACGGGCGCGCCGTGCCCCTGGAACTCGCAGCTCAGCTTACCTTCCGCCGAAATCGAGCAACCACCACCCCCCGCCGGCCGACAATTTCGGCAGGTGGAATCGGTCGAACAATCTTCGGGAGGGGGTGGCGGGGGGCAGCCGAGGCCGCTCGCCAGATCGGCAGCGGGAAGGTTGATCACCACGCTCGACTCGCAGCTGGTGGTGGCGCAGACTCGGATCTTGACCGAGAGGTTCAGGGTCACCGCCTGAGCGCACGACAGTCCGCGCTCCAGCCAGGTGTCCAGGTTGTCGAAATTGATCCGTCCGCCGGCGGCGTCCAGGCCGCAGACGATGTCCTTCGCGCAACCGGCGCCGGTGCAAGGGTACCATTCCGCCCAGGGCGTCAGGGCCGAGAACAGGCCCTCTTCGTCGATCATGTCGCGCAGGCCCGGGATGGTGGCGGTCGCGTGGATCTTCACCGCGCAACCGCCGACGGTGGGATCGCAGGTGGGAATGATCTTCTCGACCGACGATCCTTGCGTCTGAACCGGGTAACACCGGAACCCTGTGGCCCCGAGGCAGTTGTTGGTTCGCGGGAGCTGGCCGCTGGCAACCCAATGGTAGGAGCCCAACGAAGTGGTCCCGCAGTCACGCACGCCCTGAGCGGCGGCGGGGAGCGTGAGCAGAGCCGGAAGGCCCCACGCGAAGAGGAAGCGCAGCGGCGACATCCCGTACCGGGGAAAGTCAGATGAGCCGGAACCGAAGAACTTCGCTCTCATGGTTTCTCCGGTCACGGCTGGACCGTAGACTTGGGATCAGAGGAGGCTTGCGCTTCCAGGCGCTGCATCCGCTTCTCGAGTTGGTCGATCAGCGCCTGTTGCTTTTCGATCGTTTGGCGCTGTTGCTCGACCAGCGAATGGAGACCCTGGAGGGAGGCCAAGGCCACGCCACCGACATCGGTGATCACGAGGCTCTTGCCGTGCGTGCCCAGGCCGAAGGTCGCTTGAAAGTCTTCGACCGTCGGCCCGATGTGGCGCTTGTGCGCGGGGTCATCACGAAACGACCACTCGGTAACCGGCATCGAGATCAACCGGTTCAACACCGCCACCGGGTCGATCTCGTCGAAGTTCTCCTTCAGGGTGCGGGACGAAGAGGGAAAGTTCGCTGCCGTCAAGTTGCCCGCCATGACCAGGTTGCCGGTCGGACCGAAGTTGTATTCGATTCCTCCGTTGTTTTGGTTGTCGATGATAAAACTGTTGGCGAAGCCTTGAAACGCCCAGCGCTCGGGGACGCTCTGATCCTTGAAAATGAAGGCGACGCTGCCGTTGTTCCGCAACTCGAACAGTTCGCGTGGCGTATTCGTAGAGCTCGCGTTTTCGACGAGAAACTTGCTCGGCCCAAAGCTGGCTGTGGTGGGGTCCGTGCTTCGCAAGTGCAGTCGGGTTTCAGGCGTCGCGGTACCCATGCCCACGAAACCGGAGGCGACCATCTCCAGGCTTCCCGTCGCTGCGCCGGCTCTGATGCGGAAGGGCACCGCCGAGGCGTTGGTCACGTCTTTGACGAAGAAGCTCGTTCCGCTCGCGCCGACATCCCAGGTACGCACTGTCCCGGCGGTCTGCTCGAGACGCACGGTGGGCGTGTTTCCGCTCGCCACGTGAACATGCTGAGCCGGGGTCGCGGTACCCAGACCGACATTGCCTGCTCCATCGACGAATAGCGAGTTGCTCGGCGCGCCGCCCCGAATGGTCAGGGGCGTGGTGCCCGAAGTCAGATCCTCTAGGGAGAACCGGTCAGCGCCCCCGGAAGCTGAGTCGTTGGCCGTGAGCTGCCAGTCGCCGGCCGGAAAGCCTGCCGTCGTGGAGGTGTCCTCGAACCGAAGCCGCACGGCGGACTGCTTGAGACGCAACGTTTCCGACTCAAAGGCCTCGTTATTGTTGCAGCCCAGCCCAATGCAGGCCTTGCCATCGACGATGAAGTCGTCGGAAACGATCTGATCCCTGGGACCGACCCTCGGATTTGCAGCTATATGCCGATCCTCGGACGGTTCGGTCGGGTCTGGAACGACAAAGCTGCCACCGGAGACGCTGAAGTAACCGGATTGAACGAAGATCGGGTGCCGTTGTCCGGGATTCTCGGGCTCTCTCTTCGGAATCGCGCCGAGAGGTGACGTGGCACGCAGCTCCCATGTATAAGTGCCCTCTGGAAGTAACCTGCCCGTTGGATTGAAAAGCGAAAACGTCGGGTGCTCGCCCGGGCCGAAGCTGTAAGTCTCCACTTTACCCCGGGGATCGGAAAGGGCGAGAACGATCGAGTCAACCTCGACGATCGGAGTCCATTCCACAAGGCCGGGTGTGATGTTGAGTAGAGCCACGGACACTGGCTCAGCGGCTGCGGAAAGGGTGAACAAACTGGTACAGACCATCGACAGAAGGAAAGTTTTACCAGTCAGCGTGGTAGGCATCGAACCATTCTCCTTGGAGATTCGACGCGACTCCCGAGCGAACGCCGGGGAGAACGTCGACCTCTTTCAGACTGCATCTAAAAGAACCTAGCCGGCCGCCTCCTCCGGATAGACGAACGCGAGGTAGGGATCGCGCTCGGCCCGTTCGAGAAAGCGTTTGACGTAGCGGATCTTGGCGGCCGTCGCGAGGTTCAGCTCGCAGGCGACGTAGACGTAGCGGATGGCCAGCTCGATCTCGCGAGAGACGCCGAGCTGGGCGAAGATCGCGGTGATCTCGTCCGCCAGATCCATCACGTCGCGGGTGCGTCCCTGTTCGAGCCAGATTTCCGCGAGATCGAGGCCGACCAGACTCGCGTTGTAGGCCTGACCGTGCTGGTGGAACGCTTCGCGCGCCGCTTGCAACGCGCCTTCGGCGAGCTCGCGCCGCTTGAGCCCTGCGTAGACTAGCCCTTCCAGCCAGCGCAGCTTGGCAAGGTTCAGGGAGGAATCGGCGAGCGCCTCGCGCAGTCCGCTTGATAGAAGCTCGTGCGCCGCCCGGACCGGCTCCCCCGACTCGACAAGCGCCGCGATGTAGCTCTGGCGGGTGGAAAGGAAAAGCTCCGGGTCGCGCTCCGGATCGAGACCACGGAGTCCGCGCGCGAGCAGCTCCCGCGCCGCCTTGGGGTTTTCGTCGTACAGCGTGTAGATCCCACGGAGCACCACGGCGCGCGCCGCGAGGTGAGGGTCGCCGAGGTCGCGCTGAATCTGCTCGACGCGCAGCAGAAGGTCGCACGCCTCCGCGAACAACCGCCGGCCGTTCAGATAGCTGGCGCGAAGCTCGAGGATGCGGGCTTCGAGCGCGCGGTCCTGCGTTCCCCGGTCGAAATGCCTGCGCGCCTCTGCGAAGGCTTTCTCCGCTCCGGTGAAATCGTCGTTGACCCGGCAGGCGTTGGCCAGCTCGGCGCAGGCCCGGGCCTGCAGATCGGCCGCCTGTTCGGGCGTCGCCTGGCTCTCGTCGAGCGAGCGGGCGGCGAGGTGGGCGAAGGTGGCGAAGCGCCACATTTCGGAAGGGTTCTTATAGCGGACGGCGAAACTCTGGGCGAGCAGCCAGTCGACCCGGGCCGTTCCGGTGACGTTCAGCGGAATCTCGCTCTGCCGGACGCCGAACGGAAACTGGCGCTTTGCCCGCGCGCGAATCCGGTCGAACGCCCGGCCGATCGCCGCGTCGTAGGCGCTGTCCAGCGCACCCTCGATCTCCGGATCGGGAGCGCCTTCCGCCACGATGTCCGGCTGCAGGATCGCCCGCAGCACGGGCTCTGCGCGTTCGCGGCAGACCGCACAACCGGAGAGGAAGTGATGGACCAGGTTTCGCCACCCGGCCCCTTCGAGCCCATCCTGCTCGCCGAGAGCCAGCCGGCGGACCTGTTCGTCGCTCACATGATCGTCCACGCAGCAAGCCCTCCGAGAGAAACCGAGGTTCGTAGAAGTGCATGCGGATTCTCTCACAAGCAACCGGTCACGCAAGGGGGAACCTACGGGAGAAAAGAAGGACCGCTGCGGAGCACCTGGCGCACCCCGCAGCGTACCCTCGGCCTTCAACGATTCGGTGCGAGCCGATTGGCGCAGGCGGATGCTCCGGGTTTGCCGTTGGGATCGATGCAGACCCCGCCGTCCGGCCAGAAGATCTCGGCCGCGCAGCTTGCTCCTCCCGCCGGCCGGCCGTTCGGATCGATGCACACGCCGTTGTTGTCCCAGATTGGCCGGGCGCCGCCGCGATTCTCGGGCTCCGCCGAGTCGGCGGCCTGCGGCCAGAGACGTTCCAGCAAACTCCAGGCTCGGGCGAAGAGATCCGCCCCACCGGCCAACGTACCGGACGGAGCGGCGTAAACGGCAGGAGCGACGGACGCGAGGAAGAGGAAGACGACGAGGGAACTTGTCGTTCGACGCGACATGGGGGATCTCCAACGCCCGCGGGTTCGGCCGCCGGCCGGAACTGGTCGTGGGACCCGCGAAGGCCTGCGCCTAGTTTGGACGAGACTTGCGCGATTCGGAGAGTCGACTATCGCGTTCGCGATAGTCGACTGGGCGCGATCCCGCCGGCCAGCCGCTTCACGAGACGAACCTAGTCGCCGCCTGCGGAAACTTCAAGAGACCCTCGAAAATAGGCAAAGACTTGCGGAAATCAGCTATCGCAGACTGACGAACTCTTGCCGAGTTCTGCAATTTTGAGCAAAACACTTGACCCACGACAGATTATCTGAAGAATCTGGCGATCAATGGGCGATATTGGCACTGACTCCTTCTCTTCTACTCCGCTCCGCTTTGCCGCGCTGGTCGGTTTCCGGCTGGCAGAAAGGCGCCGGGGCCACCATTGGACCCAGAAGCAACTCGCCGACCGCGCCCGCACCACTCCGATGCGGCTTTCGCGGATCGAGAACGGGCACGTCCCGCCGACCCTCCAAGAGGCGGTTCGGCTGGCCGAGGCTTTCGGGACGACGCTGGACGATTTGTGGGTCCGAAGACCGGACGGAGCGGAGACGCCATGGCTCGCCAAAATCCAACCGATTGAGCAGGCCGCGACGGAAGAAGAGTTTCGGGTGTTTTCCCGATTGCTCGAAGCGCTCGCCATCGGTCTTCGGATCCAACGGGAGGAAACGCGGTGAGACACGTATTGCCCGAACGTCTTCATCTTTTCCTCGGGGCGCTTTCGCTCCGGGATGCCGCACTGGTCGGCCACCTCGTTCGCTGTCCCAGATGCTCGACGCGCGCGGCGGTAAGCCTGGGAGTGAAAGCGGCTACCTCGCCCCGGGAAATCTGGGAGGAAGCCATGGCGGAGAATCACGAGCCCTACCCCGGACTTTTCGTCCGATTGGAGCGCGGAGTGGAGAGGGCTCAGACTTCGTTGGCACGCGAGCGGGGGGAAGCCGCAACCCTCCTGCGGGATCTTCTCCGGCCGCGGTCGAGCGTCGCTCGGCTGACGCGCTTGCACGAGGAGCCGCGCTTCCATCAGCCAGCGCTCGCAGCCTTGCTTTTGACCGAAATGCCGCCTGACAAGGAAGCGCGACGCGAACGCGCCCAGCTCGCGCTGGTGATTCTCGACCTTGCACCCGAAAGCGCAGGAGGCTTCGGGCAACGGGCCTCCCTGCGCACGGGAGCCTACATCGCTCTGGGGGATGCCCTGCGAGAGCTGGGAGATTTTGCCGGCGCGGAAATGGCCTTGCTCTTTGCGCCGGAGTGGGTCGAGCGCACGGGAGATGCCCTGGACGCGGCGAACCTCTGCCGAACTCTCGGGTGTCTTCGCCGCGATCAGGAGCGACGAGATGAGGCGATCGCCCTTCTCACCCGAGCGGCCGACCTCTACGAGGAAATCAGCCAGTCGGAGGCCGAAGTGCAAACGCGAGTGGAGCTTGGCGAGTTGACTCTACAGGCCGGAGAGCCGGGCAGGGCTCTCGACGCGTTTGTCGGCGCGCTTCGTTTCGGGCCGCAAGGCGTGGCCTACGGATTGGCCGTCCGCGCAGCGCACGGAATGGCCGAGTGCTGGCTCTTGCTCGACGGCATGGAGGCGGCCCTCGGATCGCTCGCAGGTATTCGAGAGGCGTTCGGCTGGGCTCGCGGCTCCGCGCCATCGCTCGCGCTGAGCGCCATCTCCCGCAAGCTCCGCCGCATCCTCGTAGAGAAGGAACGGGAGGCGACGCGGCGCCGCGAGAGCGACAGGCAAAGACATTCAGCGAATGGCTCGGAGCCGGCCGCTAGATCACCGCGCCTGTTTCCCCGCCGAACGATTCGACGCACTCGGCCCAAGCGGCCGGGCGAGGGGGAGTCATGAGGAACAGCGAAGAGGACGGATTCGAATGAACCGGCTGGCCCCCGTTCAGGTCTTGATCCTGCGAATGGCTGCGATTGGCTTGGCGCTTGCGATGCTCTTCGCCCTGCTCTCGGTCGCTTCCTGCCGCGGCTGGCTCTCTCCGAAGCAGGAAGCGCCCCAGCCGCCGATCGTTTCCGCCCCGGAAAGCCGATGAGCGACCTTCCTTCCGAGCGATCCCCGATCCCCTGGGCCGAAGGGGAGCCCTTCCGCGAGTCAGTTCTCTACAATCTTGGTACGCTGGCCCAGCGACGGCTGTTGCAAGAGTTCGGCGAGCACGTCTTCGAGTTGGCGATCGAAGCGTTCGGCGCCTCGCCCCTCGGCGAGACACCGATTCGAGCGGGTGCCCCCCAGCCTCACGGCACCAGGCCACCATTCCACGCCGTGTCGCGCAGGAGGTCCGCCCAATTCACATCGGCGTTGAAGACGTTGAATTCGCTGTCGATGATGTCGAGGTTTAGATGCGCACCGCGACGGAAGACCGCCTCGCCCTGCATCTCTAAGCCGGGG
>JBBRUC010000251.1:0-8218 GCA_038248205.1 Thermoanaerobaculia bacterium | reverse complement strand
CGGCTCCGGTCGAGCCCGCCCCCGCGCCGACGCCCGCTCCCGCCGCGCCCCGCGTGCAGGTCGGCGATCTGGTGCGGCCCGGCCCGGGCGTGAAAACCCCGAAGCTGGTCCGCTTGCCGCAACCTTCCTATCCCACGGCTGCGCGGCGGCTGAACAAGGCGGCGACGGTGGACGTGCGGGTGCTGGTGGACGAGCGCGGCAAGGTGTTGGAGACCGAGGCGCCGAGCATCCGGGCGGGGTTTGGCTTCGACGAAGCGGCGGTGGACGTCGCGCGCCGTGCGTCGTACAGCCCGGCGACCAAAGACGGTGTGCGGGTCAAGATGTGGACCGTCCTGCGCGTCGCCTTCAAGCCGTAAGTCGATCGCGGCCTCGCCGGTGTCCCCGGCGAGGCTGGTTTCGATGAAAAGCGACCGTCGGTCCTGAGGAGCGGACCGACGGGTACACCCCGCGAAGCGGTCCTAAGAAATCTTGACGACGTTGCGCGCCTGGAGACCTTTCGGCCCTTCGACGACCTCGAAAGAGACCCGGTCTCCTTCGGCAAGGGTGCGGAAACCCTCGGCAATGATCGAGGCGTGGTGGACGAAGACATCCGGCCCATGCTCACGCACGATGAACCCGTATCCCTTCGCGTCGTTGAACCACTTCACGGTGCCCTGCTCGGCCATGACTTTGCTCCCTACAACAGGTTGTTGATGATCGCCGCAACAGCGGCAGCTACTCCTCCCCTGGCGTCTGATGCAACATCAGATGAGACGTCAGGGGCGGGATTCCACGAGTCCAAACAGCGGTTCATCGGGGTTCTCAGGCTCAGTCTGGCGATGAGGCGAGGCACGGCATGGCGACGTGGGGGGAAACGGTTCGAGGGCCTTCGCCTACAATCCAGCGGTCTCTGCCTTACCTTTGCGAAACGAAATTTGTACCAGTGTGACACTGATATGCGCGAAAGGCAAGAGCCGCGTTTCGGATCAGGATGCCCCACGCGAGGGAGGAGGTTGCGAGGGGGACAAGGCCTCGTAGTAGGCTGTGCGAAATGAGTTCGTCTGCGCGCATTCCCCGCCCCTTCGACTCGATCGAACTACGGGTTCTCGGCTCCTTGCTCGAAAAAGAACAGACCACCCCCGAGGCCTACCCGCTCACGGTCAACGCCCTGATCGCGGCGAGCAACCAGAAGACCAACCGCGATCCGGTCACCGACCTCACCGAGACCCAGGTGTGGGACGCCCTGGAGCGCCTGCGTCACGAAACCCTGGTCTGGCGCAGCGAAGGCGCCCGAACCGAGCGCTGGCAGCAGAGCGTCTCCCGCCGCTGGGGGCTCGATACGGCGGGCAAGGCGCTGATGACGGTCCTCCTGTTGCGCGGACCGCAGACCGTGGGCGAACTGCGGACGCGGTCCGAGCGCATGCACTCCTTCAACTCGACCGAAGAGGTCGAGGCAAAGCTCCGGAACCTCGCGGCGGAAGAGGAACCGCTGGTCGTTGAGCTGCCGCGCCGGCCCGGCCAAAAGGAGATCCGGTGGGGGCACCGGGTAGGCGACCCGAACGCGATCGAACTCACCGCAGTGGATCTTGCGCGGGCGATTCCCGAACCACCGCCCCCTTCGGTTCCACCGCTCTCTCAACGGGTAACCGACCTCGAACGGGCGGTCGCGGATCTCACCGGGGCGCTCGCCGAGCTGAAGGCGAAGCTCGGCGAAGAGTAAAGCAGCCCCTAGGGCAAACCCTAGACCACCTCAATCCCCGCCGGCCCTGCCAGAACCTCACCCACTTCAGCCGCCTTGTGGCCGCTTGCGAGCAGGTCGTCAAGCAGCGCCGCCGCCGACTCTTCCGGGACGCAGATCAAGAGCCCGCCGGAGGTCTGCGGATCGAACAGGGCGGCGCGCTGCACCGGATCGAGGGGTACGCGATCTTCCCAGTGGCCACGGACGTTCTCTTCGTTCAGCTCGGTGCAGCCGGTGGTGACCCCGGCTTTCGTCAAGCGGAGAAAGCCGTCGTGGAGCGGTAGCCTCTCGAACTGCAAACGGAGCGTGAGGTTCGAGCCGCGGGCGATGTTCCAGGCGTGGCCCGCGAGGCCGAATCCCGTGATGTCGGTCGCCGCCGTGGCGCCGTGCAGGAGCGCCAAGCGGCCGGCTTCGGCGTTTAATCGGCTCATCTCGGCAAGGGCGGGTTCTAACTCGGCCTCGGTGATTTTGTCGGCCTTGAAGGCGTTCACCAGCACTCCCGTGCCGAGCGGTTTGGAGAGCACCAATCGCTGGCCCGGCTGGGCGTTGGTGTTGGCGAGCAAACGGCCGGGGTCCGCCTCGCCGATCACCGCGAGACCGAACTTGAGTTCCGGGTCGCGCACCGAGTGGCCGCCGAGCAGCACCGCGCCCGCCTCGGCGAGCGCGTCCGTCGCCCCGGCCAGGATGGCGGCGAGGGCATCCTTCGGCACCTCTTCGGGAAAACAGCAGAGGTTCAACGCGAACAGCGGCCGGCCGCCCATGGCGTAGACGTCGGAGAGCGAGTTGGCCGCCGCGACGCGACCGAAGCGGAACGGATCGTCGCAGACCGGGGTGATGAAGTCCGCGGTGGCGACCAGCCCTCGATCGCGAAACAGAAAGACCCCCGCGTCGTCGGCCGTTTCGGCACCGACGAGCACAGCTCCCCCTGAACTCGCCGATCGTTGCGATCGAACGAGCGGGCCAATCAGGTCGGAAAGGTCCCCCGGACCTACCTTGGCCGCTCAGCCGCCGGTGGTGGCGTAGGCGGTGAGCCGGAACTTGCGTCGAAACCAGGCCATGACGGCCAGGATTGTACGTGATGTGGCAAGCGCCGCCCGGCGGCGGCCCAGGGCCTACATTCGGCCGCGCTGATCGACCAGCTCGTTCAGCTCTTGGCGGAGCCGCTCCATGTTGTTGACGGCGTCGATTTTCGACTGTTCGTCGGTCAGATTCGGCAGGTCGGCGTTGATTCGCTCGATCTCGGCCTTCTTGTCCTCGATCTTGCGATCGAGTTCGATCTTGGCCGAAGCGCTTGCGGCATTCGCCGCATCCGCCGCGCTGGCCGCTTCGGGATCTCCTTTGGAGCCAATCGAACTCAGCTTGTCGCAGCCCGAGAGCGACAGCGAGAGGGCGAGAACGCCGACGAACGAGAGGAGCGAGATGAAGCGATGACGCATGGCGAGACCTCCGGTACGTTGTGGAGCTGCCGATCTAGTACGACGGGAAAGAGCGCCCGCGAAGACTAACATGCGGCCCGGGGGAACGTTTCGGAGCGCCCCCCGGTTTAGACTCTCGGACGCAGCCGTCGAACCTTTACGACCGGCGCCTTTCCCCTGGAGTCTCCCGCCACTATGACCTCGAATTCCCGCCGCCCTCCGTCGATCTACCTCGGACTGTTCCTTCTGGGGCTTGCCGCTCTCGCCGTCGTCGGCTCGGCATGCCGCGGCCGGAGCCGAGGCGCCGCCGAGACCTCGGCACCGCCAGAGATCGCCCAGGTCGAGACACGCGATCTGGACGTGCGGGCCGAAGCGGCCGGGACGATCCAACCGTTCAAGGTCGTCGAGGTCAAGTCGCGGGTTGCGGGCGAGCTGCAGCGGCTGAAGGCTGACACCAATCAGAAGGTCGTGGCCGGGGCGCTGCTCGCGGAGATCGATCCGCGCGACGTCAACAACGCGTTCGAACAGGCAAAGGCGGATCGAGAGGTGGCCAAAGCCCGGGTCCAGACCACCACGGCGCAGGCGCGCCGGGCCAATCAGCTGTTCGATCAAGGAGTGATCGCGGCCCAGGATCGAGAGACCGCCGATCTCGCCGCTACGAACGCCCGCGCCGATCTGCTCAAGGCCGAAACGAACTACGAGCTCGCCCGGCAGCGCCTAGGCGACGTCAAGATTCGCGCTCCGATCTCCGGCACGATCATCGAGCGCACAGTCGAAGAGGGGCAGATCATCACCTCGGCGAGCGGCAACGTCTCGGGCGGCACGACGCTGGTAAAGATGGCCGACCTTTCAACCATGCAGGCGCGGGCGCTGGTCGATGAGGTCGATATCGGCCGCATGCGCCCCGGCCAGCCGGTCGAGGTTACGGTCGAGGCCTACCCCGGGCGCATCTTTCGCGGCGAGGTCGAGAAGATTGAGCCGTTGGCGGTGGTCGACCAGAACATCACCATGTTTCCGGTCCTCGTCAACCTCCCGAATCCCGAAGGGCTGCTCAAACCGGGGATGAACGCCGAAGTCGCTGTCGCGATCGCCCAGCGGCGCGGCGTGACCGCGGTGCCCAACGCGGCGGTGGTGGCTGTCAAGGATCTCGTGTCGGTCGGCACCATGCTCGGCCTCGACGCCGCGGCGATGCGCGAAAAGCTAGGTGCTACCGGTCGCGGACGGCGCGAGGGAGGTGGACGGCCGATGGCTGACGGCGAACCGACCGGAAAACGCTCCGAGCAGAGCGGCCGGCCCGGAAGGCCGTCTACCTCCCCGATCGAGAGTTCCGGCTCGAGCGATGGTGCCGCAGAGGGAACGGTCGAGGGAGCGGCTCACGCCGGTTTCGTCTTCGTTCGCGGCGCGGCCGGTCCAGAGGCGCGGGCGGTACGCCTCGGGGTGTCCGACTGGGATTTCACCGAAGTGCTCTCGGGCGTGGCGGCAGGAGATTCGGTCTACCTGATCTCAGTCGCCCGCATGCAGCAGCAGCAGCAGCGGTTCAGCGACCGCATGCGTCAATCGACCGGCTTCGGAGCCAGCTCCGGGGGTGCGAGCAGCGGTAGCGGGCGCTCCGGCGGGCCGCCGCGATGAGGCGCGGGCGATGCTGATCACCGAAATCCTGCGGGTCGCCCTAGCGGCGATCCGCGCCAACAAGCTCCGCTCGTTCCTGACCGCCCTCGGGATCATCATCGGAATCGCCTCGGTGATCACCATGGTGGCCTTGGGCGAAGGGGCGCAGCGCTCGATCGAGGAGCGGCTGCGCACGCTGGGCACGAACGTGCTCACGGTCCGCCCCGGACAAGAGATGCGCGGCGGGGTCGACCGGGGCGATACCCGGCTGCGGCCGGACGAGGCGCGCGCGCTGCTCCGTGCGCCGCACGCGATCGGCGCCGCGAGCCCCGAGATGCAGCGTCGGGTCCAGGTCGAGTTCGGCGAATCGAATGCCAACCTGCAGGTGTCGGGCGTCTGGCCGAGTTACTTCGCCATCCAGAATTTTACCCTCGCGGCCGGCCGCCTGTTCTCCGATGCCGAAGAGCGCGGCCGACGGCGCGTGGTGATCCTCGGCGCGACGGTCGCCGATAAACTCCAAACCACCAACGGGGAACTTCTCGACCAGACGATTCGAATCGGCGGTGTGCCGTTTCAGGTGATCGGAGTGTTCGCCGAGAAAGGCTCGGTCGGCTTTTCGAGCCCGGACGACGGCTTGTACCTGCCGCTTTCGACCGCGCAATTCCGCGTCTTCGGCGACGATCGGGTCAACGCGATCTACGTCCAGGCGACCTCGGAGCGCGAAATGAATGCCGCGATCGCCGAGATCGACGGCGTGCTCCGCCGCGAACACCGTCTGCGCCCGGCCCAGCAGAGCAACTTTTCGATCCGCAACCAGGCGACGTTGATGTCGACGTTTGAAGCGACGACCAAGACCTTCTCCTACCTGCTGGCCGGGATCGCCCTGGTCTCGCTGCTGGTCGGTGGCATCGGCATCATGAACATCATGCTCGTCTCGGTCACCGAACGGACGAGGGAAATCGGCGTCCGCAAGGCGCTCGGGGCGCGCAAGCGCGACATCCTGATGCAGTTCCTGATCGAGGCGCTGGTGCTCTGCCTCGCCGGGGGTGGAATCGGCATCCTGCTCGGTTTCGGTGCGGCCGAGGCAATCCGTCGTTTCGCCGGCTGGAATGCCGAAGTGGCACCCGCCGCCGTGGCGCTCGCGTTCTCGTTCTCTGCCGCCGTGGGGATCTTCTTCGGCCTCTACCCGGCGCGGAAAGCCGCCCGGCTCGATCCGATCGAAGCCTTACGGTACGAATGAACCGCCATTGGTAGAACCCTAGGTGGGAAGAGAGGTACGCCCGTGCTGCCCGTCGCCACGCAGTCGGGCGAGCAGCGCCTGGCCCTCGGGCCATAGCCCAAGGCCGCTCGCGGAATTGATGTGGCCCAACGGCCCCACCTCCACCAGCTCGCTCCCCCACGCCTTGGCGAATTCGCGCGCTCGATCGAGTGTCACGTACTCGTCATTGGAGCTTGCGACCACTAGGCTTCGGAACGGTAGTCGCGCCCGCGGCATCGGCTGAAAGCCAGTGGTACCTGGAGGGAACCGGTCGGAATCGACATCGCTCGGCGCGACCAGCAGGGCACCGCGGATCGGCGAGCTGCCCCCCTCCCTCTTTTGCGTCGCCCAATGAGCGACCGTGGCACAGCCGAGGCTATGGGCGACGAGCACGACGCCGGTGCCAGCCTCGCGAACCGCCGCTTCGAGCGCCGCGGTCCAGACGGAGCAGACGGGAGTCTCCCAATCGCTCTGGATCACCCGGCGGTAGGTCGGAAACGCCTCCTCCCACTGGCTTTGCCAGTGGTCGGGACCGGAATTCCCCAGGCCCGGAACGGTGAGTACCTCGATCGGCGAGGTGCTCATGCCGCCTCCGTCGGCGCCAACGACCGCCAGGGAAAGAACACCGCAGCAATCGGTAGCAACAGGTGGGCCGCGCCGCCCCAAAGGACACCCCAGAACAACGCCGCGAGCCAGATCGAGAACGCGAGCAGCGCAAGACCTGCCCGAAGCGTGGGAGAGAGTTTGGAAAGCATCGGCGGGGACGCTATCACGCTCTCCTGGACAAGCGGGTTTGGAGTATCGTCCCAGGGTGACCACCCTGCCGTTTCCTTCTCGAGGAACGCACCTGGAGGCGATCACGTTCGACGCCACCGGGACGCTCTTCCATTGCCCCAGGCTGGGCGAGATCTATGCCGAGATCCTCGGCCGTCACGGCATCACGGTCGCACCCGACGCCGCGCGCCGCCTGGTGCGGGAGGTGTGGCAGGAACTGGCCTGTTTGGCCAGGCCCGAGCAGGATCGTTTCACCGCCCACCCGAACGGCGCCCGCGGCTGGTGGCGCCGATTCGTTGAGCGGTTCGCCGAGCGGCTGGAGGCCCCGGCCCCCTCGCGTTTTGCCGCGGCGGAGCTGTTCGCCCGGTTCGCCCGGCCGGACGCCTGGGAGATCTTTCCGGAGGTGCCGGAGGTGCTCGAAGAGCTTCGCGCCCGCGGACTTACGCTCGCGGTGATCTCGAACTGGGACGAGCGGTTGCCGGCCGTGCTCGAAGGGCTCGGCCTTGGCGGACATTTCGCGGCGATCGTCACCTCGGGTGACGCCGGGGTCGAAAAACCCGACCGGCGGATCTTCGACCATGCCTTGGGCCTGCTGGGGATTCCGCCCGAACAGGCGATCCACGTCGGCGACCGCGAAGTCGAGGATTGCGAAGGGGCGCTCGCCGCGGGACTCTCGGCCGCGCTCCGCGTCGATCGAGGGCGGGGCGGACGGAACCGCGGAGGTCTGCGGGATCTGACGGGCGTCTTGACGCGGGTGGCCCCAGGCCGGTAGCCGGAAGGCGCGTGCTAGACTGCGAAAAAGTTATCTGGAGATAGGTGATCAGATAGCTCAACAGGACCAAGCATGAAGATCTCGACCAAAGGCGAATACGGCATCCGGGCGATGCTCTATCTCGCAATGCACACCGAAGAGGGTACCGTGACCAGCCGCGAAATCGCGGCGCACCAAGGGATCCCCGAGCCCTACCTGCGGCAGATCCTGGCTCTCTTGTCCAAAGACCGCCTGATCTACTCGAACCGCGGCCCGCAGGGCGGCCACGTCCTCGGCCGGCCGGCGAACCAGATCTCCGTCCGCGACATCATGGTCACCCTCGAAGGGCAGACCACGGCGATCGACCAGATCCTCGCCCTGCCCTGCACGATCGAGCTGGGAACCGACCACTGCGTGATCCGCGAAGTCTTCTTGGAAGTGAAGGACGCCGTCGAGCGCATCCTCGCGCGCACCACCCTCGAAGACCTGGTCGCCCGGCAGAACGAGATCCTCCGCTCGAACATCATGGTGCCGCACGACCTGGTGGCCCGAGTGCCGTCGCTTTTGCCGATCCTTGCCGACTAGCCAGCGACGCGCGTACACCCCAACCGAACCCGCCGTTTCTCTGCCCGATGCTCGGCCAAGGACAGCTCCTTGAACGCGGAAAAATCCGCCGGCTCGACGAAGCGCCTCTT
>JBBRUC010000250.1:0-8222 GCA_038248205.1 Thermoanaerobaculia bacterium | reverse complement strand
GGATCTTCAAGCGTTACCGGGATGCCATCTGCGATCGCACCAGCGCCTCGGCCGCCGCGGCACTATTTACCTCGCCGCGCACCTGGGCAGAGCGAACCGCGTCCAGCAGGCGCCCCAGCTCCGGGCCGGGAGCGATCCCCGCGACCTCGCGGATCCGATCGCTAGACAGGAGGCGGGGAGGATCGAAGATCTCCTCTCGCCTGGTGAGCGCGAGCGTTGCGAGCGTATGGAAATCACCGTCCGCCAACGCGCCGCTCGCCGAGAGATACCCGACGCCCGCGCGCCAAAGCTCGTCGCCGAGGCCGTGGAGGAAGAGGCGCCGGTCCGCCGCCGTCTCCGGCACCTGGGGCAGGGCGAGCAGGGTGCGCACGGCCTGCACCTCCGCTCGGGCGAGATACCCTCGGTCGGCGAAGCGCGCGAGCGCAC
Organism: Thermoanaerobaculia bacterium; assembly: GCA_038248205.1. GTDB lineage: Bacteria > Acidobacteriota > Thermoanaerobaculia > Multivoradales > UBA5704 > DASYKS01. Next base: position 7,796 of record JBBRUC010000250.1, on the reverse strand, counting down.
CGCGCGCCGGGTTGGCGCTTCCCCCCGCCATTTCGCGCAGACCCGCGAAGAGGAGAGCCCAACGCCCCGCCGTCCAGGCCGGTCCGGCGGGCCAGCCTTCGCGCCGGCCGATGTCTTCGTACGCCTCCAGACGGCGGACCACTGCGGAAAACGGCACGACCTCGCCGAGCCGGTAGGCCCAGAGACCGGGATAAATGCCGATTTCACCGAGGATTTCCACCCCCACGGCCGCACGCTCCGCGCTCGCGATGCGCTCCAGCTCGTCGCGAATCCGTTCCCCCGCGACCGTCGGCAGGTCGAGCGCGCTCGCTCGGGCGAGAGCCAGAGTGTCGGACGACGGCTTGAAACCCGGCAGCTGAACCGCGAACCGTGCCAAGCGCAAAATGCGCAGGGGATCGCCCGAAAAGCTCCGCGGGGTCACCGCGCGCAGCAGGCGGCGCTCTAAGTCTACGAGCCCCTCGAATGGATCGGCCGTCTCGCCCGTGCGCAGGTCGAGCGCCACCGCATTGATCGTCAGATCGCGGCGCGCGAGATCTTCGCTGAGCGTCATGCCGGAGCGATCCCAGAGGTCAAGTTCCAGGTCGGCCGCGACCAGCCGGAACGCGGGGAATTCTTTGCCGCCGAGCGGTACGAAGCGGGCCGGCAACCGCTGCGCCAGGGCACGCGCGATCTCTTCTCCACGCCCTTCGACCACCGCGTCGAGATCGTGAACTTGCCGGCCCAGCGCGGCATCGCGGATCGCGCCGCCGACCAGGTGACACGGGGTTGCGCCCGCCAGCTCGGCGAGCAGAGTGACGGCGGGAAGGGTCCGCAGGGAAGAACTCGGCAGGGCAAAATCCATGGACGTCATGGCGAGATCATGCCGCAATCTTTGTGCCCGAAAGGCACGCGGCCGTGCGCCCGTCCCCGGTTTCCTTGTCAGCGGCGCGATCAACCGCTAAGATTTCACTCGAAGATCATGGCGCTAACTATCGAAGAAGTCAGAGAGATTGCCACCTTAGCCCGGCTTCGGTTTACGCCGGAAGAAGAACGGCGCGCCACCGAACACTTGGACCAAATCGTCACCTACGTCAATCGGTTGGCGGCGTGTGCCGGGACCGAAGGGGCGGCCCGCTCGATCGGCCTGCGAGAAGATGCCGACGCAATCGCCCCCGGCCTGCCGCGCGAGCGGTTCCTGGGCAACGCGCCCGAGGCACGGGACGGCTTTCTGGTGGTTCCTGAGGTGAAAACCTCGGAGTCAGAGACCTCATGAGCGGTGCGGGCACCGAAGCGCCCCGGTTCGATCTCTCGGTCGAGGAGATCGCGCGACGGGTGTCCGGAGGCGAAACCCGCGCGACCGACGTGCTCTCCGCCGCGCTCGCACGGACGGCGGAGGTGGAGCCCGCCGTGGGCGCCTACCTGGAGCTTTGGGCCGACGAGGCGCGCGAGCGGGCTGAGACGATCGATCGCAAAATCGCGAACGGCGATCCGGCCGGTCCGCTCGCCGGGGTGCCGATCGCGCTCAAGGACAACCTGAGTTACGAAGGGCACGCCCTCGGCTGCGCGTCGAAGATCCTCGAAGGCTATGTCGCGCCGTTCACCGCGACCGCGGTCGAGCGGCTGCTCCAGGCCGGCGCCGTACCGATCGGTCGCGCCAACATGGACGAATTCGCCATGGGCTCGTCGTGCGAGGGGTCCGGCTATCAGGTGACGCGCAACCCTTGGGATCTTTCGCGCGTGCCCGGCGGTTCGAGCGGCGGACCGGCCGCGGCGGTCGCGGCAGGCTCGGTGCCGCTTTCGTTCGGCTCGGACACGGGCGGCTCGATCCGCCAGCCAGCGGCGATGTCGGGCATCGTCGGTTTCAAGCCGACCTATGGCCGGGTTTCGCGTTACGGACTGGTGGCGTTCGCTTCCTCGACCGATCAGATCGGCCCGCTCGCCCGTTCGGTGCGCGATGCGGCGCTCGGCTACGCGGTGATCGCCGGGCCGGACGCGCACGACTCGACCTGCGCGGATCGCCCGGTCGAAGACCCTCTCGCGACGATCGAAGAGGGGATTCGGGGTTTGAAGGTCGGTTCGCTACGAGAGGTCGATGCGGCGGATCTCGGGTCCGCCAACGCCCGGTGCTGGCACGAATCGCTCGAACGGCTGGCACGTGCCGGCGCCGAAATCGTCGAGGTCTCGGTGCCGAGCGTCGCCGCCGCGGTCGCCGTCTATTACGTCATCTCCACGTCGGAGGCGAGCGCCAACCTCGCCCGCTTCGACGGCATCCGCTACGGCCGCCGGGCCGCCGGGGCCGACAGCCTGGGCGCCACCTACGTAGAGAGCCGCAGCGAAGGCTTTGGGCCGGAAGTGAAGCGGCGCATTCTGCTCGGCACGTTCGCGCTCTCGTCCGGTTATCACGACGCCTATTACGGCCGCGCCCGCGCGGTGCTCGAAACCCTGCGCCGCGAACTGGACGAGGCATTTCAGCGGTGCGATCTGCTGGTTTCGCCGACCAGCCCGACCGGCGCGTTCCGGATCGGCGAGCGGGCGGACGATCCGCTGGCGATGTACCTCTCGGACGTCTATACCACCCCGGCGAGCCTGGTCGGTTTGCCGGCGCTCGCCGTTCCCGCCGGGTTCGATGACGACGGCCTGCCGCTGTCGCTCCAGATCACCGGCCGGCCGTTCGCGGAGGCCCAGGTTCTCCGCGCCGGCCGGGCCTTCGAAGCGGCCGGGGGGTGGCAGGTCGCGCCGACCTTCCGGAACGGTGAGGAGGTGCCGTCATGATGAGATTCCGGCGTTCCCTGGCCGCGGCGCTCGCCGCCGCGCTCTTGGGGCAGACCCCGGCGCCATTGCTCGCCGCGCCCGCCGCGAAACGGCCGCGGGTCATCGTCTCCAGCTCGAAGATCACACCGCCACCCCCGCCCTCTGCTCGCACACTGCGCGCGCGGCTCGACGACGAGGGGGCGTACGTCCGCCTTTCCGAGGATCAGACGATCGAAGTCGAATCGGTTCCCAAGTCGGGCGAAGGGCTGCTCGCGTTCGCCCGACGGCTGTGCGGCGACGCTCTCGCCGCGGATCGGATCGCCGAGTCCAATGGCGGCCGGCGCGAGTTGTTGGCCGGCGTGCGCTATCGCGTGCCGATCGATCTGCTTTCGCCCGAGATGCGGCTGCGCGCCCTGCGCGCCCTGTTCCCCGAGGATCAGGTGGCGGAGGACGGTTGGCAACACCGGGTACGGGGAGTCGGTCCGCTCGGTCGCGAGAGCCTTTGGCACGTCGCGTCGTGGTTTACCGGCAAGGGAGAAAACTTCCGCGCCATCCGCGAGCTGAACGAGCTGGCCGACGACGAGTTGCTCCGCGGCACGACGGTCGAAGTACCGGCCGAGTTGCTGCTGCCGGCGCTCCGCTCGGCTCTGCCTAAAGGGGACGGGGGCTTCCATCTCGATTACGGGCGAGATGCTCTGGGCGATTTTGCCATCTACCGCCTGCGCCCGGGCGAAGCGCTCTACTCGGGTGTGGTGGTCCGCTTCACCGGTCGCATCCACGCCCAGGACGTGAACGCTCTCGCCGCCGATCTGGCCAAGCGCAACGGCATCCCCGACGTCACGGACATTCCCGTGGGCTACCGGGTGAAGATCCCGCTCGACCTGCTCCAGCCCGAGTTCCTGCCGCCGGGCAACCCGCGCCGCGTCGCCTACGAAACTGAGCTGAGGGAGAGCGAAAAGTTTACCAACCCGATCCGCGCGCAGGGGCTCGAAGGGATCACCGTGATTCTCGATCCGGGCCACGGCGGCAAGGATGCCGGGGCCTCGATGGGCGGGGTTTGGGAGAGCCTGTACGTCTACGACATCGTGATGCGAACCAAGCGCCGGCTGGAAACCCGTACGGCGGCGCACGTGGTGGTGACCACCCGCGATGGCAAAGAGTTCAAGATCCAAGACGCCGACGTCCTGCCCTTCTCGCGCGGCCACGCGGTTTTGACCTCGCCGCCCTATCCGATCGTCGACCCGGTCTTCGGCGTTCATCTGCGGTGGTATCTCGCCAACAGCATTTTCCGCTCGATCACCCTCGGCTCACCGAACGCCAAGAGCGCGGCGAAAACGAAACGGGATGACGAGGACAAGGTGGTGTTTCTCTCCGTTCACGCCGACTCGCTCCACCCGTCGCTGCGCGGTGCGATGGCCTATATTCCGGCGGCTTCGCTGGGCGCCGACAGCTACGGCAAGTCGGGCGCGGCGTACGCGGCGTTTCGCGAGGTGCAGGAGAGTCCCTACGTCCGCCTGCCGCGCGACTGGCGCACGATGTCCGAAGGGCTTTCGCGCCAACTCGCCGACCGGGTGATCGGCGCGATCGCCGCGCGCAAGCTGCCGGTCCACCCGTTCAAACCGGTGCGGGAAAAAGTCATCCGCGAACAGCGCGAATGGGTACCCGCGGTCCTGCGCTACAACGCGGTGCCGGCCAAGATGCTGCTCGAAGTGTGCAACCTGGGCAACGACGAGGATCGCCGCCTGATCCAAACCCGCGCCTACCGCGAAGAGATCGCCACCGCGATCGTCCAAGGGCTGCTCGACTATTACAGCCAGAGCACCCCCGGCGGAGCGGAAGCCGTGCAGGTCGCGCGCAGCAAGAAGTGACCGCCCGGCAAGGCGCCTCGTTTCTACCCGAGGCCCAGCTCCAGGTCCGGCGCCCATCCTTCGAACAACGGGATCGCGGCGCTCTTGTCGATCCCAGCTTGCTCTAGCGTACGGCGCAGTTTGGCGATCAGGCGCTCGAAGCGGCTGTAGAGCTGGCGCGCCTCGATCCCGAGCTGGGTGGCGATCGCCCGCACGGTCATCTCCTCTTCGAAGCGCAAGCGGAGCATCAGCCGTTCCTCGTCCGGTAAGGCATCGAGCGCTCGGCCGAGCGCGTTGCCAATCCGCCGTGCCGCCCGCTGCCGATCGCGCGCCAGCAGCCGTTCTTCGACACCGCCGTCGCAGGCCACCTCTTCGGCGCGCTCCAGCTGTTCCAAGCGCGGGCGGCGGCGTTGGTTCGGAATCTGCCGGGCGAGTGCCGCAAGCTCGTCGAGCGAGGGCTCGCCGAAGCCCTGGCTGCGCAGCCACTCGGTCGCTTCGTAGAGCGTCTTGCCGTCGCGATGGAGCAGCCGGTCGAGCGCGATCGCGAGCGGCCCCAGGCGCATCGCCCGGCGCGAGGGGCGCCACTTGCCGTAGCGGTGGATCTGGAAATCCAGATAGAGCCGCTGGATCACGGTCACCAGGTAGGTCTTGAGGGTGCTACGCCCTTCGAAGTTGCGCAGGACGGCCGCGTCGTCGTCGAGGATCTTGACGAAGGCGAAGCCCGAGAACTCTTCGACCGCCTCCGGGTCGAGTCGCTTCCGGCGCGCGATGCCGCAGATCGTCTTGTGGATCAGCTCGTAGTGCTCCTCGAACATCGTGCGTCCGGCGCTTATGGAGGGTTCGATCGCGATCATAGGTTCCTCCCGAGGCAAGAAATCTTCCCCGCGTTCGTATGCCGCCGCGGGTTCGCTTAGGGGCGTGTACTAGGTATCAACGTCGGGGAGCAGGAAACCGAACAGGGCTCGAACAAAAAGATTGAGCTGCCGTAGAAGATGGATATGCAGAATCGGCGATTGTTCAACGCCGACCCACGGGCTATCATCGTCTCCTTGCTCTGGAGCTGGTGACGAAGAACGGGAGCTGGAAGAACCAATGTCTGCCCCTATGGATTCGACCCGCGGTCTCTTCTTCCGCGCGAAGAGCGGAGACCTGGAAGCACGCGAGAGGCTTTGGGAAAAACTGCGGGCACGCCTCTGCCGCTATGCCCATGGCCGCCTGCCGCAGCGCCTTCGCAGCTTGGTCGAAACCGATGACGTGGTGCAGGAAGCTCTCGCCCAGACCTTCCGGCGGATCGATCTGTTCGATCCGAAACACAGCGGCGCGTTCGGTGTCGCCCTCCACGTCACGATGAAGCGGTGCTTGATCGACCAGCACCGCCGAGCCGATCGTCGGCCGGCCGCAGACGAGACGGCCACCAGCCTGGTGGCGGAAGGCCCCTCGCCGATGGAACAGGCGATCGAGAAAGAGAAGCTGGAGCGGGTGTTTTCGGCGCGTTCCCAGCTGCGGGAAGAGGACCAGGCGCTGCTGCATGCCCGGCTCGACCTCGAACTCGGTTTCAGCGATGTTGCCCTGCTGTTCGGTAAGCCGAGCCCGGATGCGGCGCGCGTCGCGTTCGAACGAGCGGTCAAGCGGCTGGTCGCAAAGATGGTCCCGTGAGCCGCTCCCCCAACGAGCCAAAAGTCGACCGACCCGACGAGCAGGAAGAACCTGAAAATCCTCGCCTGGACGCTCTGATCGAGGCGCTGGCCCAAGGCGAAGCGGTCGACTGGCAGGAGGCCGAATCATCCGCTCGTAGCGGGGAGGAGCGGGAACAGATTCGCGCGCTCGCCGCGATCTCCGAGGTGGCTACCTTTCACCACACCTGGCTCGCCGCGGGCGGAGTCCTGGGCGACTTGGATGAGGACGAGACCCAGGACGACGAAGTTCCCGCCTCCTGGGGAGAACTGGAAATCCTCGAACGCGTCGGCCGCGGTTCTTTTGGCGACGTCTATAAGGCGCGGGAACCGCAGCTCGATCGGATCGTCGCGCTCAAGCTGATCCGCGCCTCGGCCCGGACGCCGGAGCGCGAAGCGGAAACGCTGCGCGAAGGCCGCCTGCTGGCCAAAGTCCGTCACCCGAATGTGGCGACGGTCCACGGAGCGGCCGGAGCGAACGGCCGGGTCGGGTTCTGGATGGAGTTTCTGGAGGGGAAAAACCTCGCGGAGATCCTGACCGAAGCGGGGCCGTTCGAAGCGCGCGAAGCGGCCCAGATCGGCATCGCTCTTTGCCGCGCACTCGCCGCCGTCCATGCGCAGGGAATCGTCCACCGCGACGTCAAGGCGCAGAACGTCGTGCGCGAAGTCGACGGCCGCATCGTCCTCACCGATTTCGGCGTCGGTCGCGAGTCGACCTCCCTCGAAAGCGAAGAACCTTCGCTTTCCGGTACGCCCCTCTACCTCGCGTCCGAGCTGTTCGAAGGCAAGCCCCCATCGCCGGCCTCCGACCTCTACGCCCTTGGGGTTCTGCTGTTCTACCTGGTGACGGGGGAGTTCCCCATTCAGGGGAGTTCGTTCGATGAGCTCCGCACCGCGCATCGGGATAGGAAGCGGAGGTGGCTCAAGGAGCTACGCAAGGATCTGCCCGGAACGTTCGTCGCCGCGGTGGAACGGGCGCTGGATCGCGATCCGGAGAAGCGGGGGAGCGAAGAGGAGTTGGAGGCGGAGTTGGCGCGGTTTTTAGGAGAGCGGCTCGAGCGGAAGAGACGGCTTCGCCAGAGCCTCCTCGCGAGCGTTCTCCTGTTGCTGGTTGCCGGTGGGATCTTCGGGTATGTCGAGAGACATTGGATCCTGGCCCGCGTGCATGTCTATCGTGCCGATCGGTACCATGAAAGGGCCGCGCGAGAAGATACGATTCGCGAGCTGGAAGAGGCGAAAGATCTAGCTCCGACCATGCCCGGCATCTACTGGCGCTTGATGTCGTATCAATCCGCCGATGGCGATTATGAGGCAGCGATTAGGGCTCAACTTGAATCGGAAGGGCTTTGCAACGAATCTCGCTCGCTGGATTGCTATTTGGTAGAGGCATGGGCTTGCCTCTTGCGACTAGTGTAGTGCGTCAAGCGGATGCGACCTTATCGAGGCTTCGGCGCGCTCGGGTAACCTTCTCGAGGATGTCGGATGCCTTCGCAGTCCAAATAAACGGTTTGGGGGCGATGTTGTGCTGTTCGATCGCACGCAGAAT
>JBBRUC010000249.1:0-8239 GCA_038248205.1 Thermoanaerobaculia bacterium | reverse complement strand
TTATTAATTATACAAGTAGACCTGGGTATCCTGATTCATTCTTCGATCGCTTGAACCTCGTTTGCAAGGTACAACAAACAAGATCCGTTCCATTTCTAATCGCCCGAAACAGATCGAAGAGGGCGTGCCACCGGCCCTTCCAGCTCCCATGGGCGAGCCCGAGCAGCGCGCCGAAGATCGGCGCATCCGCGGCGCGGGCACCCGCAAGGTGGGGCAGAAACCGCCCGCGGCGCACGGTGATCGCCTTCGGCACGGTCATTTCGAGCAGACCTTCGGCGCCTCTCGTCACTCCGTAGCCGCTCGCCCCGCGGGCGCCAAACGGCAACCGCGGATCGGCGGTGGGAACGATCATGTCGTTGACCACGATCGTTCCTGCCCGCACCTTCAACGCCAGCTGCCGGGCCGCCTCTTCCGGGCCGAAAATCGTCGCCCCGAGCGCGTAGGGACAAGTGGCATCGAGGGCGAGCGCCTCGTCGAGATCCGCCACTTCGTAGACCTCCAAAGTGCCTTCTCCCGGCGCCTCGCCGAGCTTCAAGAGCCGCGCCGCGAGGTTTTCGGCGAGCGGCCGCGGGACGAACAACCGCCGTGGCGCAATGCAGGTTGCGCCGTCGTTCCAGGTTCGGCCGAAGCGGATCGCTTTAGCGGCGCGGTCGAGATCCGCCGAGCTGGCGTCGGGGAGCACGAACACCGCGTCGCACCCCGACAACTCCAGGATGACCGGAATCGGGTGAGGGGCGGCCGCCAGATCCGCGAGGACCGCGCGGCCGGTTGCGCTCGATCCGGTGAGCACCACCAGATCGGGCGCTCGGTCGGGTGAATGGAGCATCGCGCGGATCGGCTCGACCTCCTCGCCAAGCACCTCGAACAGGTGGGGATCGAGCCCCACCGAAACCAGCAAATGGCGTAGAGCGAGCGCCACCGGCCGCCCTCCCTGGCCGGGTTTCAACCGCACCGCGTTGCCCGCGGTGAGCGCCTGGAGCGCCTGGACGGCCGGCAGCAGTAGAGGGTAGTTCGCCGGGCCGAGGATCAGCACCACGCCGCGCGGCTCGCGTCGGACTTCTAGGTCGATCCGCCCGAGCCAGAACGGCCTCGCCGCAGCGCCCGGGCTGTGAGAACTCAAGATCGCCGCGGCCTCGCGCTCCAGAAAACGGCAGGCGTCGGCCAGGGGCAGGATCTCGGCGGTAAACGTCTCAGTCGGGTTTCGGCCCGGGATCGCCGTCTTGATCGCCGCGAGCAAAGGACCGGGCGCCGCCGCGAGCGCGCGGCGGAATCGCCGAACGAGGGCGAGGCGATCGTCGATCGGCTGCGCCGCCCAAAGCGTTCGCGGGCCGGACCCCACACTCCGGTTCAAACCGCCCTCGCAAGCTCAGGAGGCGCCGCAAGACGCGCCGATCGCGGCCCGAAATCGGCGGCGTACCCAAGGTCTTCGAGCAGCAGGCGCGATGAGATCAACGCCGATTGGTAGATCACGGGCAGGCCGCTGCCCGGGTGGGTGCCGCCTCCCACCAGATAGACTCCGTCGAGATCCTCGAACCGGTTGTGCGGCCGCAGGTGGAGCATCTGGCCCAAGTTGTGAGCGAGATTGAACACCGCGCCGCGATGAACTTCGTACTGATCGCTCCAGTCCTCCGGTGTGATCATCCGCTCAAAGCGAATCCGCCGTTCCACGTCGGTGAAGCCGAGCCGCTCCACCTGGGCGAGAACCTGATGACGAAACGGCTTGGCCTGGCGTCGCCAATCGACGTTCGGATGCAGGTGGGTGACCGGGGCCAAAATATAGAGCCCGCTTTTCCCCATGGGGGCAAGGGTCGGATCGGTCGCGCTCGGGTTCTGGACGTAGATCGATGGATCGTCCGACAGCACATGCCGGTTCTCGATTTCGTCCAGATTTCGCTCGTAGTCGGCCGAGATATAGATGTTGTGGTGCGGCAGCTCGGAACTCCCCTCGAGCCCTAGATAGAGCATGAAGGTCGAGCACGAGAAGCGCTTGGTTTCGATTCTTTTGTCGCGCCAGCGCTTTCGTAGCCGGTCGGGTACCAGGCGCGCCATGGCGCGGGCGAAATCGGCATTGACGACCATGGCGTCCGCCGTATAAGTGCCGCGATCGGTGCGCACGCCGGTTGCCTTGCGGCCGGAAAAAAGAACCTCCCGCACCGGTTCATCAAGGTGGATCTCGACCCCCAGGTCGGTCGCGATCCGCGCCATCGCCTGGGACACCGCACCACAGCCGCCCACCGGATGAAAGACGCCGTGCTCGTATTCGAGGACCGACAAAATGGAAAACAGGCTCGGGCAGCGGAACGGCGACATGCCGAGGTATTTCGATTGGAACGAGAAGGCGAGGCGGACGTGGGGGTCGCGGAAATAGCGGCCGAGGTCGGAATCGAGAGAACTCCATGGGCGCAGCCAGCGGAGGCTCTTGGCGAGGGCGGGCGTCAGCACGTCGGCCATGGATTCAAACGGGCTTTCAAGGACCGGCAGGAAGCGCTCGAACTTCTGGCGGTTGTCGGCGAAGAAGCGGCGCAGGTTCTTGGCGTCCTCCGGCGCGACGCCCGCCACTTCGCGCTCCATCCGGTCGAGGTCGGGGGTGGCCAGTATCTCGCCGCCGGACCCGAACTTCAGCCGGTATTGCGGATCTAGCTTGACCATCTCGACCTCGCGGCCAAGGTCGTAGCCGGCGACCGCGAGGATGTCCCCGAGGACTTTCGGGTAGAGAAAGAAGGTGGGACCCAGGTCAAAACGGTAGCCCTGTTCGGTAAAAGTAGAGGTCCGTCCGCCGACGAAAGGCAGCCGCTCCATCACTCGGACCCGCAAGCCCGAGGCGGCGAGCAGAATGGCGGATGCCAGTCCTCCCGGACCCGCTCCGACGATCAGGGCGTCCTTCGACACGGGGCTCAGCTCCTCTCCCAAATGCAGCTGGTGAGCGACGACAAGGGGGAGCCTAGACGGCTTGTCCAGATGCTGTCAAGTTTTTGACCAGAATATTGCTACCCCAGTATTCGCTGTGCTACGCCCCGCCAACCGAGAAACTCGACGGGCTTCTCCAGCCGACTGAGCAGCCAACACGGTTCCTTCTCGTCGATCCACGGACGATGAACGGTCCCCGGCTCGTAGGTGGCATACATGCCGGCGGTAAAGTCGCCGTACTGGTCCTCGAGGCCGCCGCGCAAGATCAAGATCTCTTCCATCCCCGGATGGCGGTGCTCGGGAAAGAATTTCCCCGGTTTCATCCGGCCGAGCATCAGGATCGTGCCGGAGCGGACATCGCGAGAAATGACGGTGAACGCCGCGCCGATCGTTCCCGCGAAATGCCAACGCGGTTCGACCGCGACCTTTTCACCGACGATCTCGCGCAGCGCACCGGCCGGTAGGGGATAGCCGGCGAGCGGTGAGTCCGCGAGCGTTGGGGGCGGCCCAATCGCCTTCACCTTGGAGCGCAACCGTTCCCAAAGCTGCGAAGGGCCGGATTCGCCAGGCGTCGGCGCGAACAGATGGGCACCAGGCGCCCGAAGCGAGCGGACCGAATCGCGGCATTCGGGGCAGCCGTCGAGGTGTCCTTCGATCAGAGCCCGTCGGGCGAAGTCGGCCTCGCCCGAAACGAAGCTTAGGAGTGTCTCTTCCGGTGGATGCACAGCAAATTACCCCGCTTCGAGCACCGTGCGCAGCGTCCGCAGGCCGGCGCGAATTCGTGATTTCAAGGTGCCCACCGGAAGTTCCAGGCGAACCGCCGTCTCTTCGTAGGTGAGACCGCCGAAGTAGGCCATCTCGATCGCCTCGCGCTGATCCGGCGCGACCTCGCTCAGCGCCTTGCGAACCGATAGGAAGACGTGCTCCTCGGGAGCCGCGATCGCCGGCATCTCCCAGGAATGCATTGCGTCGAGTTCAACCGCCTTCTCGCGCGTGCGGCGCCATTGGTCGACCAGCTTGTTGCGGGTCATGGTGTAGAGCCAGCCGGCGGCGTCTCCTCGGTCCGGCTTGTAGGTTGCCGCTTTGCGCCAGACGGTGACGAAGACCTCCTGGACCAGATCCTCGTCCGTCTCGTGGTCCCGGCTCAGCTGCCGGGCATAGGAGGTCACACGAGCTGAGTAGCGCTCGTAAAAAGTCTGGAAAGCTTGAATCTCGCCGTGTGCGATCGCGGCGAGGAGGGCCGAGTCGTCGGTAACCTCGGCATCTGGACGGCTCAATCGGGCGGTCTCCCAAAAGCAAAATGGAGCGCTTGAATATACGCCACGGTCGAGCAATCCGCCGAGAGCCCAACCGGCACTGGCAAAAGCCGGACTCCACCCGAACCATTGACCGGCCGGCAGCGCTTGCGACACCTCATACCCTCCTTGCTTCGAACCCATCGGGGGCCGCAACCGAACAGCTCCGGTCGGTACCTTTCAAACCTCTACGCGCCCTCTCGCGCTTTGGATGACGACTTCGTGCCGGATTGCCCACGAATACGGCGTCGCGGTGTCCTAGGAGTTGGTGGATCGCTGCTACCATGTCGGGCGCGCACCGCGCGGCCCGCTGCCCCCTCTGGAGGATCGATGTCCCGAATCGCCCTGTGGTTGACCGTTTTCCTTCTTCTCGCACCCTCTGCACAGGCGGCCTTTCCGCCGGTTTCTCCCGAAGAGAAGGCGCTCACCGAGGTGCCTGGCGCGCCAAACGCCCGCGCCGTGGTGCTCTTTCGCAAAGCCGAACTCCGCATGCTCGACCCGGCAAGCAGCGACGTCTCCTCCCGCCTGACCGTGCGCGAACGGGTAAAAATCCTCACCGAGCAGGGCAAGGACCGGGGCGAAATCCAACTGTTCCACTCCGCGTTCGTCCGGCTCTACAGCCTTTCGGCGCGCACCGTGCTGCCCGACGGCCGGGTGATCGATTTGCCGAAAGACGCCAAGTTTGAGCGCAAGCTCTCCAAGAGCCAGAAGTACTACGTCACCTCGATCGCCTTCCCGAACGTCGAGGTCGGCGCGATCCTCGACGCCGAGTACGAACTGCGTTTCGACAACATCTTCTATCTGGAACCGTTCTACTTCTCTTCCGACGTGCCGGTCCGGTCGTCGGAGATCCGTTACTTGATCCCCGGCTCGCTCGCGGTTCAGACTTGGATGCGCGACCCGTTCCAAGTCGGGGTGAAGTCCGAGAAGGGGCGCGACCTCGGCATGCGAACGTTTCGCGTCTGGGCGGAGAACCTGCCGCCGATCGTGGACGAGCCGTACGCCCTGCCGTTCCAAGATCTTGCGACCCAGATCATGCTGGTCCCGACCGTCTTCGACGAAGGAACGGTCCACCAGCGGCTGATGGAAAGTTGGGCCGCCACCTCCGACCTGCTGCGAGAGACCTGGGAGAAGGCCCGCCGCCGAGGCGGCGACGCGGGCAAAAAGGCGCAGTCCCTGGCCCAGAAGACGGGTGCCGGCCGGCGCGACCAGGCGGCGGCGATCTATGCCTTCGTCCGGGACGAGATCGCGTTCGACGACGACGGCACAGGGATCTTCCTCACCGGCAAGGAGCCCTCGGCGGACGCGGTGCTCCGCGCGGGGCACGGCTCCCCGGCCGAGAAGGCGCTGCTGCTCGAAACCATGCTCGATGCGATCAAGCTCGACGCCAAGCAGGTTTGGGCGGCCCCCCGCAGCAACGGGCTGATCGACGCCCTGGTCGCCAATCCCGCCTGGTTCGATCGGGTGCTGGTGGCGGTAGAGCTGGGCCCCAAGGACGGCGGGCGGGTCTACCTCGATCCAACCGACCGGCGCCTCGGCTTCGGCCGGCTCGACGCCGACTACGAGGGAACCGCCGCTCTCCTGCCCGATCCGAAGAAGCCGGAAGGGGTGGTGCTCGCCCAAAGCACGCCCGAGCAGAACGTCAAGAAGGCGACCGTGACGCTCCAAGTGGGCGAGGGCGGACGCCTCTCCGGCACCGGCACCCTTCGGCTCTCCGGGCAGTCGGCCACCGAGAAACTCCGCTGGCGCGAAACGCCGGAAAAGACGACCGAGGCCTGGAACGATTGGCTCGTCGAGAGCTTCGACGGGTTCACCTTCACCGATCTGGTCGCCAAGGAATCGATCGAGGAGCGCACCGTCGTGGTGACCTGGACGATGACCCAGAAGGAAGAAGAGGCCCTGGGCGACGAGGTGACGCTCGCCGCGAGCCGGCCGCTCGGACCGCGCACCCAGCCGTTTCCGGCCTCCGTGGCGCAGCGCCGCTCGCCGATTCTGTTCGGCTACCCCTTTGCCGAAGAGGTCGATTTCGAAATCACCTGGCCCGAGGGCTGGCGCGTCGAATCCGCCCCCAAGGCCGCCCAGAGCGAGAGCGCGGCCGGGGCGTTTTCGCTCGCGATCCAGCTCGACGATCCGGCGCGCAAGGCCACCCTCCACCGCTCGTTCGCGGTGCGCCAGAAGCAGCTCTCGACCCGCGAAGAGTGCGACTTCGCCCGCGACCTGTTTGCCGCGGCGGCCCAAAGCGATGCCCAGGCTCTCGTCCTCGTCCGCCGTTGAGGTACGGCGGGGCGCGCGCTTCGCCTCGCCGTCCTCCCTGCTCCTCTCGATCGCAGCGGTTTGCGCGACGATTTCGCTCGGCGCCGCTCCGGCGCGCGCCGCCACGATTCTCGAACGCACGGTGGCGGTCGAGGTCCGCCCCGATGGCTCGATGCGCACGTCGGAAAAGCTTCGCGTCCGGCTCGAAGCAGCGGAGGACTTCGCCGTCTGGTCGCCCTACCCGGTCGGCTACGACGAGAACTCCCGCATCGAGCGGCTCGAAGCGCGAACGATCCGGCCTGACGGCAAGGTGGTCGAAGCGGGCCGGAAGGATCTCGACACCGCGGAGGTCAGCTCGGTAGGCGTCCTCCACAGTGCCGTCAAGGTCCGCTCCGTGACCTTTCCCGCGGCGCCGGTCGGTTCGACGCTAGAGGTCGAATCGGCGGTCGTCGAGCAGCCCTACTACCCTGGCGGCCGGATCGACCTCTCTCCCGGCCGAGACCGGATCACTCTCCTATCGGTCGAAGTGCGCGGCGCGGGGCCGGGCTTCCGCTTCCACGTCGCCGGCCCGGCCGCGGGCCTGTCGATCGAACCGACCGCGGGAGGCGTACGGATCACCGGCCGCGACCTGCCCGCCGGCCGCGACCTCGATTCGTCACCGACCGATTCGGGGCCCACCCTACGCTTCGCCTGGGGCGGCGCTCCGGATTGGACCGGTGTCGCCGCTTGGTGGGCCGGTCTTCTCCGCTCGGTGCCGCGCGGAGCGCCCGAGGTCCGCGCCGAGGCGGAGCGGATCGTCCGCGGCTTGAACCCGCAGGCCACGAAACAGGAGAAGCTCGCGGCGCTGATCCGCTACGCCCAGCGCGACGTCCGCTACGTCGCGATCGAGGTCGGAGTCGGCGGTTACCGGCCGCACGCGCCGGTCGAGGCGATCGACAAGAAATACGGCGACTGCAAGGATAAGGCTCTGCTGCTGGTCGATCTGCTCGCCGTGGTGGGCATTGAGGCCTATCCGGTGCTGATCCGCCTCGACCGCTTCGGCCGTATCGATCGCGATTTTCCCTCGCCCTTCGACTTCAATCACGCGATCGCGGCGATCCCGGTCGCCGGCCTCGATTTGCCGCCTGGCGCACCGGTCGCCGAAGGCTATCTGTTCGTTGACGCGACGCAGGGGATCGGAGCCTCGCTCCAATGGCTCTCCCCCCACGTCCAGGATCAGGACGCCCTGGTCGTCCGCGGCGACCAGGGCCAAGACAGCGTCCTGGTCCGGACGCCGACGATCCCGGCCGGAGAAGCCCGGACCCTCACGATCGATCTCTCCGTCGCCTCGGCCAGACCCGATACCGGCGACGCCAAGGGCCAAGCCCAGCTCGACCTCTCCGGCTGGCAAGCCGCCCAGGTGATCGAGGCGCTCGCCGACAAGCAGCCGAACGAGATCAACACCACCCTGCGCCGGATCTTCGCCGAACTCTTCCCCGGCGGCGAGATCGGTCCGATCACCTGGAAGCCCGAACGCGAAGGGCTGCCCCACGCCACCCTCACCGCCCAGATCACCCTCCTCGGCTTGCTCGGCAACGCTTCGCGCTCCTTGCAGGCGACATCGCTTTCGGCCACCCCTTCTTCGGGAGTCCTCGATCTCCGGGCCGACAATCCGGTCCCGGTCGTCCTCTCTCCGGGCATCGCCAAAACCACCTGGCGCTTCCGCCTCCCCGAAGCCGCCTGTTCCTTAGAACCCCAAGACACCGCAACCGAAAACGCGCTCGGAAGCTTCCGTCAGACCCTCC
>JBBRUC010000248.1:0-8244 GCA_038248205.1 Thermoanaerobaculia bacterium | reverse complement strand
GATAGCCGGAGCGACCCGCGAGGCGATGGTCAACGCGGTTCGCTACGCCGGCGACGACGGTCCGGTCAGGATGTTCGCCGAGATCACCGCGAAGTCGGCCCAGGTCTTCGTCAGGGACCGGGGCCGGGCTTCGACCTCGACCGGGTGCCGGACGACCGGCGCGGGGTGCGAGACTCGATCCTCGGCCGCATGAAGAGAAACGGCGGTCGGGCCGAGGTACGGTCCGAAGCCGGAGAAGGAACCGAAATCGAGCTGAATATGGAGAGCAGATGAGTACCGAGGCCGAAGACACGGCGAGCCGGGCCACCGTCCTGATAGTCGACGACCACGCGATTTTCAGGGCCGGGGTCAAGGCGGAACTCGAGCAGGGCGTCGAGGTGGTCGGCGAAGCCTCGAACGTTCACGAAGCCGCGAGGCTGATCGCCAAGCTCGAGCCCGAAGTGGTCCTGCTCGACGTCCACATGCCCGATGGCGGCGGGGTCGAGGTGATCCGTCAGACCGTCAGTGGCGGCGGCCACTCTCCCTGCTTCCTGGCCCTTTCGGTGAGCGACGCGCCTGAAGACGTGGTCCAGATCGTCCGGGCGGGGGCTCGTGGCTACGTCACCAAGACGATCTCGGGCCCGGACCTGATCGAGGCGATCGGGCGGGTGAGGCATGGCGACGCGGTCTTCTCCCCCAAGCTGGCCGGCTTCGTTCTCGACGCCTTCTCCGGGGCGGGCGGCGCGGATGCGAACGACCCCGAACTCGACCTGCTGACCCCGCGTGAGCAGGAGGTACTGCGGCTGATCGCCCGGGGCTACCTCTACAAGGAGATCGCCCTGCGGCTCGGGATCTCGGTCAAAACGGTCGAGGCCCACGTCAGCGCGGTGCTGCGCAAGCTCCAGCTCTCGACCAGGCACGAACTCAGCCGCTGGGCCGCCGAGCGCAACCTGGTCGACTACGACTGATGAAATGAAAAGAGGGGGCCATCGTGGCCCCCTCTTTCAAACGCGTCGGCCAGTGGGGACCGACGCGAAGGTGCGATTCAGCCGGCCGGTACGGGCTTCTCAATCTCCAGGCCCGTGAATACCGCGCCTGCGGCGCGGTAGCGCACCTCGGCTTCGTGAACGATCACGCCCGGAGCCAGGTCGTCCAGCGAGCATGAACCGGAGCCGTGTCCCTCGTGGTCGTCACTCTCGGAATCGCCCGACTCATCCTCCGACTCGTCCTCCGAGCCGTTGTCGTCGCCCGATTCGTCTTCATCCCGGGACATCGATGAACTCGAGGAGGCGGAACCGCCACGACGGGAGGACTGCCCGGCGCCTTGATCCGCGTCGTCACCGGATTCGTCTTCGCACTCGACTTCGGTGCGCGAATCGACCGACCCCGAAATGTTTCCACCGGCGTAGAGGGTGACGGTCAGCGTTCCCGCGTCGGCGTCGTACTCGGCGACGAAGCCGGCGTTCTCCTTGCCATCGATCGTTCCGTCGTCGTCCGAGTCGCGGTCGCGCGGGCTTGTACCGGCGAGCCACTCGCCGCGGTTCCTGAGCCCGTCCCGGTCCTGGTCGAGCTTGCGCTGGTTCTTGTGGAGCGAAAGCTTGTGCTGCTTCTCCCAGCGATCCGGGATACGGTCGCGGTTGCGGTCTTTCGCCGCCGCGCCTCCCGGCAGGGAAAGCATGGCCAAGGCGAGGAATACGGCGATGAGGATGCCGATCCTGCCTGTCCTGGGTGAGTTCATCTTTTGACCTTTCTTGCGCCGCCCCGTGGGCCGGTCGGTTTGCTCGCCGCCCGCAGCGCGGGTCTGAGGCGATGACTGTGACCCTTTGACCCGAATCGGGCCCGAAAGTCACGCGGGCGTCCGGGGAAGGACGATCCGTCAGGTCCCGGCGTTCGGGGAGTCGTGGCCCGATCCGCCGGGGGAGTCGCCTTCGTATTCGATCTCGGGCGGCTCGACCTCATTCGGCTCGGGCTTCTCCGGCGGCTCGTACTCCGGGGTCTCGGGCTTGCTCGAGCTTTCCACTTCACGGGGCTCACGGGACGGGGTCTCAGCGTGGTCTCCACCGCCTCCGTCGGACCGCGACGGCTCGCGTCTGTCGTCCGTGTAGCCACCCCGGCCACTTTCGCGGCGATCGTCACCGGACTCGCCGCCGCCCGCCGCGCGATCGCTGCCGGTGATGCCCGAGTCGTCGTTGAAGTCGTCGCCACCCGAGTCACCCGAGCTGTCGCCGGACCCGGGCCCTCCTCGGGAACCGGCGTCGCCACCGCCTCTGCCGCCCGCTGCCTTGCCAAGCTGGAGCTTCGCGTCCTGACCCGTCGCGACTCCGGCCGTGACCAGGGTTCCTTCGGCTTTGTCGAAGCCACCGACGGGCGGGAGGCCCGCTGCTGCGGCAGTGTCGGGGGGAACCGGAGTTCCGGCTCCCCTGTGTTCGACGGCGATTCCCGCAGCCAGGGATCCTCCAGCCATGACCGCGACGACGGCCACCTTCGCCGCTCCGGATCCTCCGACCGCGGCCAGCAGACCCCCGGTTGCCCCGCCGGCCCCGCCGCCGGCGGCCCCGCCAGAAACGGCGCTGACCGCAGCTCCGGCGGCTACCCCGCCTGCCGTGCCCGCCGTGTAGATGCCTGCCGCGTCTCCGACCAGCAAGGCGATCACGGGGAACGGGATCAGAGCGCCGAGCGCTTCCCTCAGGGTCAGCCGGGCGCGATAGATCAGCTGCTTGGTGGCGCCGGTCGAAAGCTCAAGCCGGGTGGCAATCTCGTCGTGCGTGAAACCCCCCAGCTCGCGTCCGACGATTGCCTCCCTCTGCGATGGCGGAAGCTCGGCGACCGCGGCGACCACAGCGGCCAGTCGTTCGCGGCGAAGCAGGACATCGTGCGGCTGTTCGGCGGCGCCGGCCGAATGGCCAAGCTCGTCGTGGCAGTGCTTGCTGTTGTCCCTGATGTCGTTCAGCGCCGTATTCCGGACGATGCGGTAGAGCCAGGCGGCGACCTCTTCCGGCTGGTCGCGGGAGAGCGACCGGTGGGCCTTGACCAGAGCTTCCTGCACGACGTCGTCGGCGCGGTCGCGCCCGGCTATCGCCGCGGCGAAGTTCACCAGGGGAACCCGGTGGCGATTCACCAGTTCGTCGAAAGCGGGATCTACTCCGCGGCGAAAGAGCTTTACGAGTCGTCTGTCGGATTGCATGCGCAGCGAACCCCTGGCAAGGGGCTGCATCTTCCGGGCTGAGGCGGCTTCCATTGGTGGTTCAGACTAACGCGGCCGGAGCCGCTTCGAATCGGTAGTTACCCGTGTGACCCGAATCAAGGGAAAAAGTCACGCGAAGAAAAGGACGGACCCGTCGCGGCAAGGGTCAGCCCTGGGGCAGGACGCTGAGCAGGTCGGCGACGATCCGGTCGACGTCCTCCATCTGGGAGTCCCAGGAGGCGACCAGGCGGATCAGGCCGACGTCGCCGAGCGGGAAGAGTAGAGGCCGGTGGGGGGCGCAGAGCCCGACGAAGGCCCTCGCCTTATCCAGCTCGAGCGCAATAAAGACGATGTTGGCCTCGACCGGCTGGGCCAGCTCGACCCCGTCGATCCAGGCGACGGCCTCGCCGACCGCCGCCGCGGCCCGGTTTGCCTTCAGCGCCAGATCCCGCCAGAGTCCGTCCTCAAGCAAAGCGGCCAGCTGGGCCGAGACGAAGCGCATCTTCGAGCTGAGCTGGAGCGAGCCCTTGCGCAGTACGCTGAACTCGTCGGCCATCGACCCGGACCCGGGCGGGCCATCGGAGCCACCGGTGAAAACCACGGCCTCGCCGAAGACCGTGCCGTTCTTGTTGGCCCCGAAGCTCAGCACGTCTACCCCGTGGGCCGTACCGGCCTCGCCCAGGCCTACTCCCAGCCCCGCCGCCGCATTGGCCAGCCGGGCGCCGTCCATGTGGAGCAGCATCCCGTGTCTGTGGGCGAAGTCGGCCAGAGCGCGTACCTGCTCCGGCGTATAGACGGTGCCGAGCTCGCTGGTCTGGGCGATCGAGACGACCTTCGGCCAGGCGACATGCGGGAGGTCGGCCCGGTCGGCCAGCTTGGTGTGGGCGATTTCGGGGGTCAGCTTGCCGTCAGGCGTCGGCACGGTGAGCAGCTTCAGCCCGGCGATCGCCTCGGGGGCGCCGGTCTCGTCGATCGCCAGGTGGGCGGTCTCGGGACAGATCACAGCCTGGTGGGGCCGGGCCATCGCCCTGAGCGCGGCGACGTTGGTTCCGGTTCCGTTCAGCATCGGGAAGATCCGGGCGTCGGGCCCAAACTCCTGGCGGGCCAGTTCGTCGAGCCGGGCGGTCTCGGGGTCGGCCCCGTAAGAGCCGGCGTGGCCGTCGTTGACCCCAGCCAGCGCCTCCAGCACTCTCGGGTGGGCACCCGAGCAGTTGTCCGAGGCGAATCCGCGCGGCGAGCTCATGCGGCGAACTGTATTGGCCACGCCCGTTCAATAAACTGCGCCGTCAGCTGGCGGAGTGTCCGAGTGGTTAAAGGAGACCGGCTGTAAACCGGTTGGCTCAGCCTACGTAGGTTCGAATCCTACCTCCGCCATTTTGCCCCGGCCAGGCTGTGCCTGACCCTGGATCGCTTGTTTCTACGGACCAAGAAGGGCAGCGGGAACGACCCCGATGCCATCTGCCCTGCGGTAGGCGGTTTGGCCGGTCGTGATGATGAGTGCGTCGAGAAGCTCGTCTCCGATCTGCTCCCGAAGCCATCGAAGGTGCCGAGTGTCATGATCGCTGACGGTCCTTGCGAGCTTCACTTCGATCGCGAGAACGCGCCCATCCTGACTCTCGACGATGAGGTCGACCTCACGGTCTCCGCTGAAAGTGCGGAGGTGGCCGACGCTGGCTTCGCTGTTCTGGGCGTAGACCCGCACGCAGAGAGTCACCAGCGATTCGAACAGTGCTCCGAGCAGGGTTCCGTCCCGGGGGACCGGTGGGCCCAGCTGACTGTTCGCGAGCAGTTTGTCAGGAGTTGCTCCGAGCAGCCGGGCAGCGAGCGCGGGATCGGCCAGATGATGCTTGTCTGCCGTTGCGAGTCTTGACAGATGATTTCTGGTCGGAAGCCAGGCCGGCACCGGATCCAGGAGCCAGAGTCGTTCCAGAATCAATCGGTAGGGCCGGGCGGCGTCCTTGGACGGAATCCGGTCCTGAATCCCGGCCGCTGCCGCTCTGATCTTCTCAAATGAAGTCGTCGTAGACGCGCTGGCGGCATAGGCGGACATCCAGCGACGCAGACCCGACGGATTTCTCACCGTGTGACCCAGCTCGGGAAAGTCCCGATCAACGACTCGCGCCAGATAGCTGTCGAGCTGAAGCCGCAAGGTCCGGTCGGGCAAGCCCTGCAGGCCCGGGAAGCCGGAACTGACGATTTCCCGGGCGTAGTCCTCGATCGAAACCTGGGTGGTGCCCTCGATAGTCGGACGATCGCCTCGGAGTAGACCTTGGAGACTGATCGGGCCGTCGGTACCCAGCCGCTCGGTGAGCGTCAACGGCCGCAGCCGGACCGTCGGAATCCGACCCGCACCGGAATGCCGTCCAACCCCGTCCGGGGACGCTGAGCCGGTCAGGAGGAAACTCGAGGCCGACGCACCGTCGTCGACTGCCCGACGAACCAGATCCCAGACTTCAGGCAAGCGCTGCCACTCGTCCAGGAGGATCGGTGGCTCGCCCTTCAGGAGTCGCCGCGGATCGGCTTTAGCAATGGCAAGTTGCTCCGGGTCGTCAAGCCGGTGGATGGTTGCCGCGCGACGAGATCCGGTCGCCGTCTTGCCAACACCCTTCGGTCCCTCGATCGCGAGAGCTGGCAGGCTCCCGAGAATCTCATCAAGTTCCCGGTCCAGTATTCGATTCGTATAAGCCAATACTGTTCCTACCCTTCCACTTCGCAGCCCTTTACCCTTCCACTTCGCAGCATCATAACCCCCCATTTCGTCCGGTGCAAGCGAGCGGCTGCGTTTGCGCTCATTTCGACACGGATGTGGTGTCCGGGAGGGGGACCTCCCGGGCCGGAACTTCCCGGTCGGTATCGTTTTTTTGGTATCTCAAAACCAAAGGCAGCCGAAAGTTCCGACTGCGACCAGCCGACCCAAGGAGCCCCTCAATGTCCGACCTTCTGACCACCTCGATGCAGGAAACGTGGCTCTGGATAGGCACGGCCGGCATGACCCTCGGGGCCGTAGCGATACTCGTCCTGGGCAGGGGCCTCGGGAAGCATTCGCATCACGCTGTCGCCAGCTTTTTCGTCTGTGCGATCGCGGCCTGCTTCTACCTGTTGATGGCGCAGGGTCAGGGTGACGTGATCGTCACGGCCAAGGACGTGTCTCTCACCCCCGCCGGGGTGGCCGTGGACGTCGAATCCCGCCTGATCTACTTCGCCCGCTACATCGACTGGATCGTGACCACTCCGCTTCTCCTGATCGGGCTGCTCGGCGTGGGCCTGGCGGCTGTCAAGACCGCCGGCGAAGAGGTCCGCCAGCGCACCGGACTGTTGGCCGGAGTGATCGGCGCCGACATCCTGATGATCGTCACAGGCCTGTTCGGGGCGCTTTCGCTCGATTCAACTCACAAGTACGTCTGGTTCACTGTCAGCTGCGTCTTCTTCCTCGCAGTCCTTTACGTGATCTGGGGTCCTGTCCGGGCATCGGCCAAGGCCCAGGGTGGTGGCATCGGGGCGCTCTACGACAAGCTGCTCTTCATTCTGACCGGACTCTGGTTCGTTTATCCGGTCCTCTGGCTGCTCGGGACAGAAGGAACCGGGACGATCAGCCTGAACAGCGAGGTCGCCGTCTTCGCGGTGATCGACCTGCTGGCCAAGGTTGGCTTCGGGCTGGTCCTGGTGACCGGGGTCAAGGGCCTTGCCTCCAGGGGATCCGTGAGCCAGGAAACCACTCGCCCTGCGACCATCGCCGACTGAGCTTTCAGGCGACCGGAGCGGCCTGCCGCCGGGGTCGCTCATTCATGGAAAACCCGCCCGCCCGGGCGGGTTTTCTATGAAGCTTCGCGCAGGCCCTGGGCTTCGGGAAGGTTCTTGATCTTGCGCAGGGTCGAGGTCTCGATCTGGCGGACCCTCTCGCGGGTGACGCCGAAGGCCTCGCCGCATTCCTCGAGGGTGCGCGGGTTCTTGCCGCTGAGTCCGTAGCGCATGACCAGCACCTCGCGCTCGCGCGCCGGCAGGTTGCCGAGCACCTTCTGAACGCTCTCGCTTCGGATGCGGAGGGAAGCTTCGTCGAAGGGCTCCATCGCGTTCTCGTCCTTGACCAGATCGACCAGCTCGGTCTCCTCGCCTTCCCCGACCGGCTTCTCCAGCGAGACCGGGACCTGGGCGATCCGCCAGACGTCGCGCACGTCCTGGACGGTCCAGCCGAGCTCCTCGGCGATCTCGAAGGGCTCGGGTTCCCGGCCGAGGTCCTGGACCAACTGGCGCTCGACGAAATGGACCCGGTTGAGCTTTTCGACCATGTGAACGGGGATCCTGATCGAGCGGGACTTGTCCGCCACCGCCCGGGTAACCGCCTGGCGGATCCACCAGGTGGCGTAGGTGGAAAACTTGTAGCCGCGGCGGTAGTCGAACTTCTCCACCGCGCGGATCAGCCCCAGCGAGCCCTCCTGGATCAGGTCGAGGAAGCTCAGCCCCCTGCCCAGATAGCCCTTGGCGATCGAGACGACCAGCCGCAGGTTCGCTTCGACCATCTGGCGCTTGGCCTCCATGTCCCCGCGTTCGATCCGCTTGGCGAGTTCGATCTCCTGGGCGGCGTTGAGCAGATCGACCCGGCCGATCGAGCGCAGGTAGAGCCTGAGCGAGTCGAGGTTGCCGTCGCCTCCACCCTCGCTGGGCGTCTCGGCAGGCTGGCGTGGAACCACCGGCTCGACCGTCGCCGGATCGGGAGTGGCGGAGGTGGCCGGAGTGGTTTTGGCCGCCACCTCGTCCCGGGCGATCACGTCGATTCCCTGCTCGGTCAGATGCGTGTGAAGCTCTTCGACCTGGTCGCGGCTGACCTCGACTTCCGCCAGCGCATCGGAGATCGCATCGAAGGTCAGGAAGCCCTGCTCCCGGCCGGTCGAGACCAGCGTCTTAACTTCTTCAGTTTCCAACTCCATTCCGACCCCCGATCCTGCCGCGCGCGGCCCGGACTCTGTGCTTCTGATCACAAGCGCCGATTATAGGCAGTCCCCGGCATTTAGTTGTGAACGTCGTGGCGGGACCGATCAATCGCAAATCCTGAGCGCCGGAGTTCACGGATGAATACCCTTAAG
>JBBRUC010000247.1:0-8254 GCA_038248205.1 Thermoanaerobaculia bacterium | reverse complement strand
GATCGGCGGGATGGGCGGGCCACGCTATCCCAGCCTGCTCTTGCGCGTAGTCGGCGCCGGTGGTTGTTGGTGCGCTGGAGACGCCCCGACGGCCAGCACTCGGATAGGCCCGTGGTTGGGTACTGGGGACGGAGACGCCCCGACGGCCAGCACTCGGATAGGCCCGTGGTTGGGTACTGGGGCGTCTCTACATCCCTACATCTGCGGCTATAGCCGCCCCTGCTCGGCTGCTTTTAGGTACCCCAGGCACTTGTAGACCAGTTTCGCCGCGACGAAGTCGCTCGCCGGCAGCGGGCCGAACGGGGCCAGCTCGACCAGGTCCATCGCCACCACCTTCTTGGTTTTGAACAGCTGGCGCAGGAGGCGGAGGGTGGGCCACCAGGTGCCGCCGCCGGGCTCGGGGGTTCCCGTCGCGGGGACCAGCGAGGGATCGAAGTAGTCGATGTCGAACGTCAGGTAGATGTGCTCCGGCAGGCTGCTCAGCATCTCCGGGAACATCTCTTCGGCGCAGTCGAGCTGGTGCCCCCAGATGACGGGTAGGTTCTTCTCCCGGATCAGCTCGGCCTCCGGGCTCGACAACGAGCGGATTCCAACCGCCAGCGAGGGGATGCCGTCTTCGTGAATCCGCCGCAGGACGCTCGCGTGGCTGTAGGGCGTCCCTTCGAATTCGTCGCGCAGATCGGAGTGGGCGTCGAACTGGACGACCCCGATCTCTCCTTCGCCTTTCCAGGCGCGGCGGGTCGCCCGCACTGGGGCGATCGAGATCGAATGCTCGCCGCCGAGCACGGCGAGGAACTTCTTCCGCTCGACGTGGGGCAGGCAGGCGGCTTCGATCTCGGCCATTGCCTCGGCCATGTCGAACGCCTCCGGATGCAGTGGCGGCAGCGTCGCGATCCCTTGGGTGAACGGCTCGTCGGAAAGCTCCTCGTCCCAGAGCTCCATCGACTGCGATGCCCGGATGATGGCGGCCGGGCCGTGGACGGTCCCCTTGCCGTACGACGTGGTGCGCTCGAACGGCACGGGAAGGATGACCGCGCGGGCGGTCTCGTAACGGCTGTGCTCGTCGTCGAGCAGGCCGAAGTTTTGCGAGGCG
Source organism: Thermoanaerobaculia bacterium (assembly GCA_038248205.1). Classification (GTDB taxonomy): domain Bacteria; phylum Acidobacteriota; class Thermoanaerobaculia; order Multivoradales; family UBA5704; genus DASYKS01. The sequence continues at coordinate 7,161 of JBBRUC010000247.1, read as the reverse complement.
TGGGACATGGGCGTGTCGCTCCTTTAGATCGAGAGGGCGATTTTTAACAGAAATTTGCTCGAACCATCGAGATCAAAGACCCCTTTTGGCGTCCTAGGGGGCATGAAACAGAATCTCGATCCACTTCATTCTCCCTCCCCCCCGAACCCGAAGAGCGCCCGACCCGTCGCAAGCCTGCCGATGCGGAACGTTCCCGAAAGCGATCGCCCGCGCGAACGCCTGCTGGCTCATGGCGGTCGCGCCCTGGCCGACGCCGAGTTGCTCGCCGTGCTGCTGCGCACCGGCCGGTTCGGCGCCTCGGCGCTCGACGTGGCGCGCGAACTGCTGGCCGCCCACGGCGGCCTTGCGGGCCTCGAAAGCGTCGATCCGCGCGAAATTCAACGTCTGGGAGTCGGCCCCGCCAAGGCCGCGAGCCTGCTCGCGGCGCTCGAAATCGGCCGACGCCTGGCGCGCGAAGAGTTGGCCGAAGAGCCGCTCACCCGGCCGGCCGAGGTGGTCCGCTATCTTCAGCTCCGTTACAGCGAGCGCGACCAGGAGGTGATGGGCGCTCTGTTCTTGAACCTCCGCAACCGGCTGATCGGCGAGCGGGAGATCTACCGCGGCACGATCGACCGGGCCTCGGTCGAGCCGCGCGAGGTGCTCAAAGAGGCCCTGCTGCGCGGCGCGTGCGGCTTCGTCGTCTTCCATACCCATCCGTCCGGCGACCCGGCGCCGAGCCTGGAAGATTACGAGTTCACCCGCCGCCTGGTCCAAGCGGCCGACCTCTTGGGTCTGCGGCTGATCGATCACCTGATCCTCGGCGGGGGAGGGCGCTGGGCATCGATCCGCGATCGGCGACCGTGGTAGCGTTTCGCCCGTGCGATCCACTTCTCCTTCCGCTCCGGCCGACGCCCCCGTACACCTCCATCTGGACGCCGCGAGCGGCATCGCGGGTGACATGTTTCTCGGCGCCTGCCTAGACGCCGGACTTCCCCCCGAGGTGCTGGTCGAAACGATCGAGCGCCTGGGCCTGCCGGGCGTCGGTTTCGAGATGCGCCGCGCGGCGCGCGGCGGGGTGACCGGCGTCCGCTTCCGCGTGCTGGAGCACGGCCGGTCGATCGAGGGACCGGATCCGGAGGAGCTGGAGGCCGGATCGGCGCACGGGCATCATCATCATCATCCGCATCCTCACGATCAGGATCACGGGCACAGCCACGGTCCTGGGCACCGCCATGATCACGGGCATTCGCACGACGCCCCGGGGCATGTTCATGGACGGCATCTGTCCGAGATCCGATCGCTACTCACCGCGAGCGGCCTGGCGGCGCCGATTCGTGAGCGGGCGGAGCGGTTGTTCGTCCGCCTTGGGCAAGCGGAGGCGAAGGTCCACGGCGTCGATATCGAGCAGGTGCATTTCCACGAGGTGGGCGCGGTCGATTCGATCGTCGATCTGGTGGGCGCTGCGGCGGCGATCGAGCACTTCCAGCCCGCGCGGATCACCGCCTCGGCGATCAACGTCGGCGGTGGCCGGGTGAAGGCGGCCCATGGCGAGATGGCGGTCCCCGCTCCGGCGACCGCGCTCCTACTCGCGGGGATTCCCGTCTACGGCAGCGGCGGGGGAGAGCTGACCACGCCTACCGGCGCCACGCTGCTCGCCGAGTTGGTGGACGAGTACGTCGATTTTCCGGGAATCGTCAGCGAGGCGATCGGCTACGGCCTGGGCAAGCGCGACACCCCCGGCCGGCCGAACGTCTTTCGCCTGATCCGCGGTCGGGCGACCGAAGGCCTCGCGCCCTCCGCCGGGTTTCGCCCCCTCGGCTCCCTCGGGGCTCTCGGCCGCCTGGCCGAGGTGACGGTGGTCGAGTGCGAGATCGACGACCTGCCCGGCGAAGGGTTTGGTTTCCTGATGGAGCGCTTGCTCGCGGCCGGGGCGCTCGATGTCTACTTCACGCCGGTCCAGATGAAGAAGAACCGGCCGGGCACGCTCGTGACCCTGCTCTGCCGGCCCGAGCAATTAGAGCCGCTCGCCGGGCTACTGTTGCTCGAATCGGGCTCGCTCGGCTGCCGCATCCAGCGCGCCGAGCGGATCGAAGCGGAGCGCGAGGTGGTGGTCGTCGAGACCGAATTCGGTCCCGTAGCGGTCAAGCGCGCCCGGCTCGCCGGCCGAACGTTCGCTGCGGCGCCGGAGTTCGAAGACTGCCGCAGGATCGCGCTCGACCGTGGGGTTGCGTGGCGCGATGTCTATCGCGCGGCATCGGCTGCCGCAGCGGCCGACCTCGGTACCTCGGTAGAGGTGGCGGCATGAGCCTCGCGGGGGCGCAAGGAACGCTTCGCTCCGGACTCGCGGGCGGCGGATGGCTGCGCTGGGTGGCGGTCGACGTAGCCCCGGTGGTCGCCGACGTGCGCGACCGGCTCGACCTGTCGCCGGTAGCGACCGCCGCGCTCGGCCAGGCGCTGGCGAGCGCCGCTCTGCTGCTTCGCCTGTCGCTTAAAGAGACCGGAGCGGTCTCGATCGAGCTGCGCGGTGACGGACCGCTCGGCAAGGTCTACGCCGAAGCCGACGCGAACGGCAACCTGCGCGGCTCGGTAGGCGAACCGCAGCTCGATCTGCCGCCGCTCGATGGGGGCGGGTTGCCCGTGGCGGAAGCGATCGGTCAGGGAACGCTCCGTGTGGTGCGCGAGCTGCCCGACGGCGCGAGCCACGACAGCCAGGTGGCGCTCACCTCGGGCGCGATGGGCAAGCAGCTCGCCCATTACCTCGACCAGAGCGAGCAGACCCGCTCGGCGGTGCTCCTCGGCGTGCTGCTCGAACCGACCGGTATCGCCGCCGCGGGCGGGGTGATCGTCGAGGCGTTCCCCGGCGTCGCGGAAGAAACCCTCGATCGCCTGGAGCAAAACATCGCCGGCCTTCCCGGCGTGGGCCAAATGCTCGGCCGCGGCAACCTCGACGCCGCGCTCGGCGCCCTGTTCGAGGGCCTCGACTGGGAATCGCTCGACGAAAGCCCCGTACGCTACCGCTGCCGCTGCAGCCGAGGCCGCCTGCTCGAAATGCTGCAACGCCTCCCGCACGAAGAGCTGGCCCCCCTGCGCAATCCGGAAGACGGAGCCATCCCCGCCGAATGCGCCTTCTGCGGCGCCACCTACCACTACGCGATAGACGAGATTTCGCCAAACTGAACGGGGCGCCGGGCATCGACAACCGGAGCGCCAAAGGCGCGGTCCTATACCAGCCTGGGCCAACGGCCCAGGTACGAGGGGTGCCAATCGTGCGATATCTTTTCCGAAACGGCACCGTGAGGCGGGTATGGGGCGGGCCGTTGGCCCTACCTAAAAGGACGCCGATCGCCCTCAACCTAGGGCGTTGCCCTAGGCTGGTATGGGGCGGGCCTTCGGCCCTCAAAAGGCCTTCCGGGCATCGACAGCCGGAGCGCCAAAGGCGCGGTCCTATACCAGCCTGGGCCAACGGCCCAGGTACGAGGGGTGCCGATCGTGCGATATCTTCTCCGAGACGGCACCGTGAGGCGGGTATGGGGCGGGCCGTTGGCCCTACCTAAAAGGACGCCGATCGCCCTCAAACCTAGGGCGTTGCCCTAGGCTGGTATGGGGCGGGCCTTCGGCCCTCAAAAGGGCTTCCGGGCATCGACAACCGGAGCGCCAAAGGCGCGGTCCCTATACCAGCCTGGGCCAACGGCCCAGGTACGAGTCGGCCGCATTTACCAAGGGCTGAAAGCCCGATTCAACTTCAACGATCGCCCCCCATGCCACAATCCTTATCCAACGTAATCCTTCACCTGATTTTCAGCACGAAGGACCGTCACCCCTGGCTCGGTCCGGACCTTCGCCCTGCTCTCCATGCCTATCTCGCGACCGTCGCGCGAAACTCGGGCTGTGAATGCCATCGCGTCGGGGGCGTGGCCGACCATGTTCATTTTGCCCTTCGCTTCTCGCGAACGCTCACCATTGCCGCTCTCGTCGAAGAACTCAAGACCTCCTCGTCGAAATGGCTCAAGACCCAACCCTTTGATTTGGGCAGCTTCGCCTGGCAACGGGGCTACGGCGTCTTCTCCGTCGGCCCCAGTGATCTGAAGGCGTTGATGACCTACATCGACCGCCAGGAAGAGCACCATCGGACACGCACGTTCCAGGAGGAATACCGGGCGTTTCTCCTGAAATATGGCGTGGTCTCTGACGAGCGTTATGTCTGGGACTGAGGTGGACCTCGGGCGCCATCGTTCCCTGTCACATCGCTGTCACACCCCGGCTCCCCACCTGCCAAACCCAGGTGCGATCTTTCGATTCGCTCGAACGGCTTCGGCCGTCGCGATTTGAAACGAAGACACATCTACCCGGGTTTGGGAGAATGGAGAAAGCGATGAAGCGCAGCTCGAAGATCGCCACGGCCGTGGCAGTCGCGTCGTTTGCGATGCTCATTGGAGAGAGTTCTGTCGTGGCGCAGGCCGGAAAGGTCGACCCGTCGATCCCCGGATATTCGAAGGTGAGCGGCGTCTCGGGTAACGTCAACTCGATCGGCTCGGACACCTTGAACAACGCGATGACCCTGTGGGCGGAAGGATTCCGGAAGCAGTATCCGAACGTCCGCATCCAGATCGAGGGCAAGGGCTCGTCCACCGCGCCGCCGGCGTTGATCGCCGGCAGCTCGCAGCTCGGGCCGATGAGCCGCGAGATGAAAGCTGAAGAGATCGATCAGTTCGAAAAGAAGTACGGCTACAAGCCGACGCAGATCCGGGTCGCCCTGGACGGCGTCGCGGTGTTCATCAACAAGGACAACCCGCTCAAGGGCCTGACGATCCAGCAGGTGGACATGGTGTTCGGGAAGAATCGCGCCTGCGGCGGCAAGAAGAGCGCGGTCAAGTGGGGCGACCTGGGCCTCACGGGGGAGTGGGCGAACCAGCCGGTCAGCGTCTATGGCCGTAACTCCGCCTCCGGCACCTACGGCTACTTCAAGGAAGTCGCCCTCTGCAAAGGCGACTACAAGGACACGGTCAAGGAGCAGCCGGGTTCCGCCTCGGTGGTCCAGGGGATCGCGGCCGACCGGTTCGGCATCGGCTACAGCGGCATCGGCTACAAGACCTCGGGCGTCAAGGCGCTGGAGCTCGGCAAGACCGCCAATGCGATGTTCAGCGACGAAGCCGAGAACGTCTACACGGGCAAGTACCCGATCTCGCGCTACCTCTACGTATACATCAACCAGGCGCCGAACAAGCCGCTCGATCCGCTGGTCCGCGAGTACGTCAAGTTCATCCTCTCGCAGGAAGGGCAGGAGATCGTGGTCAAGGACGGCTTCTTGCCGCTCAAGGGACCGATCGCCCAGCAGGAGCTGGCGAAGCTCAAGTAGGGTACGACGAATGGCGAATCACGGACCGGGAGGGGATACTCTCTTCCGGTTCGTGGTTCGTCGCGTCGTCTTTCCTGCGATTTCTGATACACCACTCTTAACCAGGCCTTCCGTCCATGTCCGAGCCGGCATCCGCCCCCGATCCCTCTCCCGCGCCGAGGCGTCGGGTCCATCCCCGTCTGCTGCCGGCGCCTACCCCTAAGCGTCGTCTCCTGGGGGACCGGGCCGCGCGCTGGGTCGTCTCCGCGGGTGGGATAGCGATCATCGCGAGCATCCTCGGCATTCTGGTATTCATTTTGGTCGAGATTTGGCCGATCTTCGGCCAACCGCGGGTGGCTCCCGAGCGCACCGCCGAGCTGGCGGGAGCGGAACTCTCCGCGGTGCTCACCGACGAGCACCGCGAGCTGGTCGCCGCGCTCACCGCCGACGGCCGGGTGGTCGCCGTCCGGGCCGAGAGCGGTGCTCTCGAGGCAGAACAGCCGATCGCCGAACCGCGGACCGCGGTCACCGCCGCCTCCTCGCCCCCCGGCGGCCGGGCGCTCACCGCGGCGCTCGCCGATGGCCGGATCGCGATCGTGCCGGTCGGCTTCGACGTCACGTTCGGCGGGGCCGACGGCAATCAACGCACCACGGCACCGCGCTTCGATCCCCCGATCCTCCTGCCGATGGACCCGCTGGGCCGGCCGTTGCGCGCCTTCGCGGCGCAGCTCGGAGAGGATGGCAGCGCGATCGGTGCGGCGCAGTTGGCGGACGGCAGTCTGGTCGTCTTCCGCCGCTCGGTCGAGACCAACAGCATTACGGGCGAGACGACCGAATCGGTCGATCGGGGCGAGATCCAGCTCGACCGGCCGCTCACCGCGTTGGTGTTCGACGAGGAGCAGAGAAACCTGTGGGCCGGGGCGGCGGACGGCGGCCTGCTCTGGTGGCAACTGACGGCCGCCCAGCCTGGGCCGACGGGAGTTGCGGCGGCCGGCCGCTCCGGCATCACCGCCCTGTCGCCGTTGATCGGGGGGCGCTCCCTGGTGGTGGGGCAGGCCAACGGCGCCCTTTCGGTCTGGTTTCCGGTCGAACAGAAAGATGGGGAATCACGCCTCACCCGCGTCCGAGACTTTCCCCCGCTGCCGAGCGCGGTGCGTCATCTCGCGCCCTCCGGACGAGGGAAGGGTTTTCTCGCCGCGGACGAAAGCGGCCGTCTCGGGCTTTATTGGTCCACCTCGGAGCGGACGCTCTGGCTCGGCAGCGGGCCGTTTACGCGGCCGACCGGGCTCGCCTTCAGCCCGAAGGCCGACGGCGCGGTTCTGGCCGCCGGCTCGAAGCTGGCCGAACTCTCGGTGTTCAATCCGCATCCTGAGATCTCGTGGAAGGCGCTGTTCGCCAAGGTCTGGTACGAGGGGTACGACGAGCCGAAGTACGTCTGGCAGTCGTCCTCGGCAACCGACGATTTCGAGCCCAAGCTGTCGCTGGTGCCGCTGCTCTTCGGGACGCTCAAGGGAACCCTCTATTCGCTGCTTTTGGCGATCCCCCTCGGCGTGTTCTCCGCGATGTACATCTCGCAGTTCATGCACCCCACGTACAAGCGGTTCTTGAAGCCGGTGATCGAAATCATGGCTTCGCTGCCCAGCGTGGTCCTCGGCTTCCTCGCCGGGCTTTGGCTCGCGCCGCGGATCGTGCAGGTGCTGCCGGCCCTGTTCTTGTCGTTCCTCGTCCTGCCGGCGATGGTGTGGTTGGCCGGGAGCCTTTGGCACATGGTGCCGAGGAAGACCCGCAACCGGTTCCGGGCCGGCAGCGAAGCGGGCATCTATATGGTGGCCCTGCTCGCCGGCCTC
>JBBRUC010000246.1:0-8324 GCA_038248205.1 Thermoanaerobaculia bacterium | reverse complement strand
CGAGGCCGCCGTTGAAGTTGGGGTCGGAGGGGGAGCAGGCAATATCGCCGACCGCGGCGATCTTTGGGACCGCGGCGGCCGACAGCGGCGCCCCTGACAACCCAAAAGCGATGGCGAGGGCCGCGAGGCAGGCGCCGAGTAGCGAGCGACCGCTCATGGCGCGGGCGCCAGAATCGCGAGTACCACGAGATTCTCTCCGCCGGTGTTGCGAATGCCGTGCGGCGCCTCGGCCGGCGCGATCAGCATGTCGCCCGCGGTCATCTCCCGCTCGCCATTGGTAAGCAAGAACAGGCCGCTTCCGGCGAGTACGTGGTACACCTTGTCCATCCCGGAATGGGCGTGCAGGCGATGCTCTTGCCCGGGCTCGAACGTGTTCAAGCCGACGAGAATACGTTCCGATTCGAACAGCGTCGCCTTGCCCATTCGATCAGCCGAAAACGTGGCACGGTCCAGCGGATTGAACGGCTCGGGCGGTAGGGGGGCCATGGCACCGAATGATACTCTTATTGCTCTACCTCCGAAGACGGCCGCTTTGCGATAAACCTCCAGCCATGACCCAAGGAGCGACGTTCATACCAGCTGTTCCCGCTGAAGCACCGAGTACAGCCCGCCGCGAGCGACCAGTTCCTCGTGAGTGCCGCGTTCGACGATCGAGCCGGCTTCTAGGACGAGGATCAGGTCGGAGCTTTTGACCGTCGCGAGGCGGTGGGCGATGACGAAGGTGGTGCGGCCGGTGCGGAGACGATTAAGCGCTTCGAAAACCAGCTTCTCGGACTCGGCATCGAGCCCTGAGCTGTGCTCATCGAGAATCATGATCGGGGCGTCGAGAATCAGGGCGCGGGCGATGCCGATGCGCTGGCGCTGGCCGCCGGAGAGCGCCACTCCGCCCTGGCCGACCATCGTGTCGTACCCCTCGGGCAGATCCTGGATGAATTCGTCCGCATGCGCGAGCCGCGCGGCATTCACGATCTCTTCCTTCGTCGCATCAACCCGGCCATAGGCAATGTTCTGCCAGAGCGGCGCGTAGAACAGCTGGGTGTCTTGGAGGACGAAGCCGATCTTCCGGCGCAAGGAGCGGATGGTGAATTCGCGCACGTCGGTGCCGTCGATCGTCACCACGCCGGAGGTCGGATCGTAAAAGCGTGGAATCAAACTGACCAGAGTGGTCTTGCCGCTGCCGCTCGGGCCGACGAGCCCCACGAGCTGGCCCGGCTCGACGCGGAACGAAACGTCGCGTAAGACCGGCCGGCCCGGTCGATGGGCGAAATTGACGTTTTTGAATTCGACGCGGCCCTCGACATCCACTAAGGGGCGAGCGTGGGGGGACCGGACCAGGCGCTCGTCAGTGTCGAGGATCGCCCGGACCCGTTCGAGCCCCACGGCGGCTTGGGCCACGTCGGTGCTCGCCTTGGCGAGGCCTTGGATCGGCGCGAACAGCCGGGCGAGGTAGGCGAGGAAGACGACCAGTGCGCCCGCCGTCATCGCCCCTTCGAGCACTAGCCGGGTTCCGAACCAGAGCACGCCGCCGGTCCCCACCGCGACCACCAAGGTGAGAATCGGCGGCAGGAGCGCCCGCACCTTCCGCGCCCGCAACGACGCTTCCAAGGTCTCCAGGCTCTTGGCATCGAGCCGTTGGCGCTCGAACCTTCCCTGCGCGAAGGCCTTGACCACGCGCATGGCGGTCAAACCCTCCTCGACGATTCCCACGATCTCGCTTTGGCGGCGCCGCACTTCGCGCGTGGCCGAGCGGACGACGAAGCGCAGCCGGTAGGCGAACAGCGCCACCAACGGCGTCACCGAAAGGGCCACCAGGGTGAAGTTCCAATTGAGCGAAAACATCACGCCCAAAATGCCGAGGAGGGTGAGTACGTCGACCACGATCGTCAGCAGCGACGACGACGCGAAATCCTGCACCGCCTTGATGTCGTCCGTAATCGTGCTGATCAGAGGTCCCACCTGCTGGCGATCGTAATAAGACATCGAAAGCCGCTGCAGGTGGGCATACACCCGCTGGCGCAGGTCGTGAGCCACCCACTGGCCGATGGTCGCGGTGGAGACCGCGTTCAGGTAGCTGCTCGCCGCTTCAAGCAGCGCGAAGACGATCGTGGCGAGAACGGCGGCCCAGAGGATGGTGATTCGATCAAAGCCCACGGGAAGAAGCGCCGCGAGCCCCTTCGGCAGCGCGTGCGATTCGATCACCGAATCGAGCACGACTTTGAGCGGCCAAGGTGCAAGAAGCCGCGCCGCCGTCTGCACGAGCAGGGCGACGAACACGAGAATCAGCTGCTTGCCGTACGGTTTGACCAGCCGCAGAGAAAACTTCAGCACCGAGCGATTCTAGTTCCAACCGCCGGGGTTACCGCGATTTCGGCGGCGGCCGGCCGACAAGGATTGCTCGGGTTCAAACAGGCTGACCTCGGCCTTTCCGGGGCTCGCAACCTCCGAGGTTGACGTCATTCGCCAGGGCGAGGGAAGCTCTGAGCTCGCACGGGTCGAGAGAGTCAACAAGCATAGGTACTAGGGAGCCGCGAATGATTCAGGCTGGCACCAAAAAACCACAGAGAGCGGAGCGTAACGCCGCGACCCACGCTCTCCTTGAGTCGCTCAGCGGCGGGCCGCTGACCTTTGGCCAACTGCTCTTGGCGCAACGTGAGGCGGAAGAAACGAGCGCGTCGCAGTTCGCCGCCAGGCTCGGCATTTCGCGGCAGCATCTGCATCAGCTCGAAGCAGGGGAAAAGCGAGTGAGCCCCGAGCGCGCGGTGCGCTTCGCGCGGCTTCTCGGCCAGAGCGAGGCGTACTACCTCCAGCTGGCCTTGCAGGATCTCGCGAACGATTCCGGGATCGACGCGCATATTGAAGTCAAAGTCGCGTAGCCGGCTCCTCGTGGGTGCCGCGTTCGACGATCGGCCGGCTTCCAAGACGAGGATCAGGTCGGAGCTTTTGACGGTCGCCCCGCCCCCGCCACCGCAACCGCCACGACAACCAATACCCCGGCGACAGCGAACGTAATTCGCATCCCTGTGGCGACGGCTTCGGGGCGCGCCGTCATGAGGTCGGTGGCCGCCGAGGCGAAGGCGAATACGGCGCCCATCGCGGAGGCTCCGGTGATCAGCCCGAGGTTGCGCGACAGGTTGAGCAGGGCGGAGACGACGCCGCGTTGGTCGGGTTGGATCTCTGCCATGACCGCTGTGTTGTTCGCCGTCTGGAACAGCGCGTAGGCCGCGGTGACGACGACGATCGGGCCGATGTAGCCGAGGACGCCGAGGGTTGCCGGCAGCAGGGAGAGGGTGAAGCAACCGGCCGCCATGGCCAGCAGCCCCGCGAGGGTAATGCGCTGCACGCCCAGGCGATCCGCCAGGCGACCGGCGGGCACACCGGTGAGCGCGGCGACCAGCGGGCCGACGGAGAGCACGAGCCCTACCAGGGCGGGTGGTAGGCCGAGCGCACGGGAGAGATAGAACGGCCCCACCACCAGGGTTGCCATCATCACCGTCGAAACGAGCGCGCTCATCACGAGGCTCGCGCTCAAGCTCGCATCGCGGAACATCGCCAGGGGGATCAGGGGGGAAGCGGCTCTCTTCTCGGCCCGCACGAAGAGGCCGGCTCCGCAGGCGGCGGCGATCAGCAGAGCCAGGTTGCCCGGGCCAAAGTGGCCGCGACCGATCGTCATCGCCAGGGCATAGGCCGCGAGCGTGAGGGCCAGTATCGTCGTTCCCACCGGGTCGAAGCCGGCGCGGTCGCTCTTCGGCCGCCGGGCGTCCTCGGGCAGGTGGCGCCGCGCGAGAAGCAGAGTAGCCAACCCCAGGGGTACGTTGACCCAGAAGATCGACCGCCAGCCGAATCCGGCGATCAGAACACCGCCGAGCGACGGGCCGAGGGCGGTGCCGATCGCGGACATGGTTCCGAGCAGCCCCATGGCGCTGCCGGTCCTTTCCTTCGGCACCGTCTCGCCGACAAACGCGAGGGTGAGGGCCATCAGGATCGCCGCGCCGAGCCCTTGCGCCGCGCGGGCGGCGATCAACAGGCCGAGCGTGGGCGCTGCGCCGCTGGCGGCCGAGGCCAGGGTGAACAGCAGAATCCCGGCCGACAGCAGCCGTCGCCGGCCGATGAGGTCCCCGAGTCGTCCGGCGCTGACGATCAAGGTGGTGATGGCGAGCAGATAGGCGAGGACGATCCACTGGACCTGGCCGAAGGTCGCGTGGAACGCCTGGGCCAACGTCGGCAGCGCGACGTTCGCGATGCTGGTGCCGAGAGAGGAGAGCAACATGGACAGCGAAAGGCTGGCGAGCGCCCACCGGACCGAAGACGTCCGTTCGGCACCGCGGGCCGAGGCGGCATCTCTGCCGGCGATCAGCGTTTCTACCTGCGTTTCTACCTGCGTTCCTATCTGCACCACGCTCCTCCAAGTCGAACCGTCACGAGGGTAGTTCGCGGCTCGGCAGGGCGGAAGGCGCTGCGTTTGCACTCCATTCGTGCGTCAAACGCCGCATCCCGATCAAACCGCGCTAGGGTCCGGTCATGTCGATGCCCGATCTCAACCTGCTGGTCACGCTCGATGTGCTGCTGGCGGAAGGAAGTGTCGCGCGCGCGGCTCGACGGTTGAGGCTCAGTCCGTCGGCGATGAGCCGGGCGCTGGCGCGGCTGCGCGCGACCACCGGCGACCCGCTCCTGGTTCGGGCCGGCCGCGGTCTCGTGCCCACCCCCCGAGCGGTCGAACTCCGCGATCGGGTCCGTCAGCTCGTCGAGGAAGGCGAAGCGGTTCTCCGCCCCGCCGAGCCGCCGGACCTTAAGCAGCTGGTCCGAACGTTCACGCTCCGCACCAGCGAAGGCTTCGTCGAAAATTTCGGCCCGGATCTCATCGCGCGCGTCTTGACGGAAGCGCCCGGCGTGCGCCTCCGCTTCGTGCCGAAACCGGACAAAGACAGCGCGCCGCTACGCGACGGGGCGGTCGATTTGGAAACCGGGGTCTTGGGGCAGACCGCGGCTCCGGAGCTGCGCGTGCAGGGCTTGTTCCGCGACCGTTTTCTCGGCGTCGTCCGCAGCGGGCACCCGCTCGCGGAGGGAGAGATCACGCCCGCCCGGTACGCCGCCGGCCGGCACATCAGCGTCTCGCGCCGCGGCCTCGACCAGGGGCCGATCGAAGAAGCCCTGGCGGCCTCAGGCCTCGAACGGAAAATCGTCACGATCGTCGGAGGCTTCGCGACCGCCGTGGCGCTAGCCCGGGCCACCGACCTGATCGCCAGCGTGCCCGAACGCCACACCGGAAACCTGCGCGCCGGAATGTTCAGTTTTCCCCTGCCGATCGCCGTCCCAGAGATCACCGTCTCCCTGTTCTGGCACCCGCGGCTCGATGCCGATCCGGTGCATCGCTGGCTGCGCGGCTGTGTTCGGTATGCTTGCACGGAAACTGCGTGGATCCCCACGGAGTCCGGGCCGGCGGTCGGGAAGGTACAGCGATGAAATCGGGTGTTTCGCTTCGAAGAGTCGGAGGCGGGCTCGCGCTCGGACTGCTGGCCACGGCGGCGGTGGGGGTGACCGCTCCTCCTTACCGGGTGGTCGATTTGAACACCGAGCGGCTGAATGCCGGTTCGGAGCCTCGCGACCTCGTCTCTCTCGGCGACCGGGTGCTCTTCTCGGCCCGCGACGAGCGGTTCGGAGTTGAATTGTGGTCGACCGACGCAACGCCCGCGGGCACCGAGAGACTCGCCGATTTCTGTCCTGGCCCCTGTTCGAGCTTCACCGGCGTGTACGTCGCCGCGCCGGACCTGGCGTTCATCGGTCGTTGGACGGCCGACCACCGGGCGGAACTTTGGGCGACCGACGGCACCCGGGCCGGGATGCGCCGGCTCCTCTCCTCGAAGCTCGGCACGCTCGACGAATCCAAGCTCCGGGTCTGGGCGGCGGAGGCTCAAACCGCCGCAGGGGGTGGCGCGCGCGCCGCCGGCCGGCTGTTCTTCGTCTGGAACGACGGCAGCCACGGCCGGGAGCTTTGGTCGAGCGACGGTACGCCGGAGGGGACCCGGCAGGTGATCGATCTGCGGCCTGGCCGCTTCGGTTCGGAGCCGAGCGAGCTGGTGCGCTTTCAGGGACGTACCTGGTTCACCGCGGAAGACGGCTACCACGGCCGCTCGCTCTACAGCACCGACGGCACCGCGGCGGGGACCCGGCGGGTTTTCGATCCGGCCACTGGCGGCCGGCGGGGGGCGAAGCTCACGGCGCTCACGGTGCTCGATCGGCGGTTGGCCTTTGCGGTCGAGCGCGGAGGCCAGAAAGCACTTTGGGGAACCGACGGCACGTCGGCCGGTACGCGGGAGGTACTGCCGTTCGTTTCCTCCTACGGGCTCCGGGTTCTCCACGGCCGGCTGCTCGTGGCGGTGGAGACGGAAGGGGAAGGTTTGGGCCTCTGGTCGAGCGATGGCACCCGCGAGGCAACCGTGCGGCTTCGCAGCTTCGACTCGCTCGTCTATTACCTCGGCCTCTACTACGCGGCGGAACAGGGGGACTCTCTCTATTTCACCGCGCGCGGCAGCGTGGACGACGGTTTTGAGCCCTGGCGCACCGACGGCACGGCCGGGGGGACCGAACGGCTCGCGGATCTCTGCCCGGGTCCGTGCAGCAGCAATCCCCAGTTCACGCTCGCCCACCGCGGCCGGGTCTATTTCGCCACCGACATCCCCCGGCGCGGTCCGGAGATCTGGTCGACCGACGGCACGGAGGCCGGCACCAGCCCGGTAGCAGACCTTTGCGACGGCGTCTGTTCGCACCGGGTCGAAGTGTTGGCTACCGTGGGGCCGGCGGTGATCTTCGGTTCGTTCTGGGGTCAGTTCGGCTACGGTCTGCTCTACCGCACGGAAGGCACTCCCGAGACCACCGAACCGATCACCAGCCACGGGGAGGAGGGCGCCACGCTGCCCTACACCTATTTTGATGCGCTCTCGATCGCGCCCCTCGGAACCCGCGGGGACCGGCTCCTCTTCACCGCTGCCGACGGAGCCCACGGCATGGAGCTTTGGACCACCGACGGGAGCCCCGAAGGAACCCGCCTCGCGGTCGATGTGGCGAAAGACGACGTGGGAGGCTCCTACCCGAGAGATGGCCGTGCGTTGGGGGATCGCTTGGTGTTTACTGCGAACCCGGATTCGAACCATCCGGGCCTCTGGATCACCGACGGCACCGAGAGAGGCACGCGGTCGCTGTTCGAGTTTCCCGGCATTGAGGAGCAGAATGCGTTGGTCGATCGGCCTCAGGTTCGTTCTTCGGCCGAACTCGACGGCCGGCTCTGGCTCAGCCTCGCCGGAGGCACCACGTTCGTCTACGGGCCGGAGATCCGGATCACCGACGGGACGCCCGAGGGCACCGTGGTGCTCCCGGGGGCGCGGCCCACCTACGGTTCGATGGCGGCGGTGGGGCACCGTGTGCTGTTCTCCGGCTCGACTCCCGACCGGCGGATGGCGCTGTTCGCCAGCGACGGCACGGGCGAAGGCACCCGCGAGCTGCTCGATCTTCCGCCGCGTCGGGCGGTGACCGAATGGGTCGCGCTGCCGGCCCATGCCCTGTTCACCGTCCCCGGTCCAGCCGGCTGGGAGCTGTGGACGACCGACGCCACGCGGGAGGGGACGCGCCCTCTCTTGCAACTCGGCCGGTGGCCCGAGCAGAGATCTTCGCGCGAGCTGATCCGATTTCGCGACCGGGCCTGGTTTCTGGCGCGCGAGCAGGGGCGCACCGCAGATTCGCTCTGGTCGAGCGACGGCACGCCGGCAGGAACGGTGCGCGAGATCGCCTTTTCCTCGCCGACGTTTCAGGTGCAGCACCTGATCGCGGCCGGCTCAAAGCTCTACCTGTTCGGCGGCCGGCCGTTCGATCTGCGGCTGTTCGTCCTCGACGGCACGGATCTGCGTGAACTCGGCGACTGGACCAGCGGCTACCCGGAGGTGCCGGATCTCAGCGCGTTCGCGCCCCTCGGAGAGCGGCTGGTCTTTTCCCCGGACCAGGCCCAACCGCATCACCTTTGGATCAGCGACGGAACCCGAGCCGGCACCCTGTCGCTGCTCGATGCGCGCGGTCGGTCGGTCCTAGAGCCCAGGAACCTCCAAGAGTATGGCGGCCGGCTCTGGTTCACGGCGGGAGCGCGCAAAGACGAAGAAGCCCTCTGGTCGAGCGACGGCACACCGGCAGGAACGCAACCCGTGACCCCAAGGATCGCTCTCGAATCGATGATGGTCCCCGCTGGAAACCGAGTCTACTTCGCCGGCCGAGACCCGGAAGCAGGAATCGAACTCTGGGCGGCGCCGGTGGGGGCGGAACCCTGAATCCGTCCGCTGCCT
>JBBRUC010000245.1:0-8387 GCA_038248205.1 Thermoanaerobaculia bacterium | reverse complement strand
GTCACGCTCCAGCTGAGCGGTGCCCTGGCCCGGCGCACCCTTGTCACGCTCCAGCTGAGCGGTGCCCTGGCCCGGCGCACCCTTGTCACGCTCCAGCTGAGCGGTGCCCTGGCCCAGCGCACTCTTGTCACGCTCCAGCTCAGCAGTGCCCTGGCCCGGCGCACTCTTGTCACGCTCCAGCTCAGCAGTGCCCTGGCCCGGCGCACTCTTGTCACGCTCCAGTTCAGCAGTGCCCTGGCCCGGCGCACTCTTGTCGCGCTCCGGATCTCGGGTGTCCCGGTTCAGCGTACCGCTACTGCGGACCAAGCCGGGGGTTTTGCGGCTCGGCAGACCGGCGCCGCCGTTCGGCGCTCTGGTTGTGTGCTCCGGCAGACTTCTCCGCGCGTTCCGCCGACCGGTGACGGGGATCTGCGGCCCGGTGGCCGTGAGGCGAACGGCGCTTCGCGGTATCGCCGGATCGATTTCCGGGAAGTGAAGAGTTGTACGCTGGACGGCCCCGCCGGGATCACGATCCATACTCTTAGCGGAGACGGTGGCGTTGCTCACCGAGGATTCATTTGACGTCATATCCATAGGGGCCGTGAGCGTAACGCGGATTCGTCAGGGCGCCTGCGTAGTGTTTTAGCTTGCTGTAGCCGGATTGTGCTAGCGTTCTGGCGATCCATGCAGAAGCTCCGCGATTCCTTGGAGGCGTTGAGCCTGGGCGACAACTCGTTTCGGCAAGCGGTCGAGAACGTTCTTGCGGACGTGCGCTCCGACGAGAACCCCCACGGCAACCTGGCGCCGAATCTGATCAGCCTCCTGGAGGAGTGCTGCGATGGCAGTGGATCTGTCGAGCAGCACGTTTGGGATCACCAATTCCTGCAGGAGCCGCTGTTGCATTGCAGCTCACCCTTGCGGCCGACGCTTCGCCGGGCGATGGCATGGCGCTGGTTCATTACCTACCAGGTGCTGTCTGGGTCAGGCGCGCCGAGCGCCGCGGACGAATCGGAGATCGATGCCTGGAAGCACAGACTACCGGCAGGGCGTTGCGGTCCACTGGAAACCAGGACGCTCCTAGGGCGTACCGGAAAGGAGGACCGGCCCTGCTGGTGGACCTTCGACCACCCGGACTGTACAGTAGAGGAGGATGGCTGGTGCTATGCCCATCAGTTATCCTTGGGGCCGAGCGATATCGAGCAGGCCCGGCTCGATGAGGCGCTGGTGGAGGTGAGCATCCACGGCGAGAGTGTGGGGCCGATCTTTAAACCGACATCTCTCGAAGGGTTTTGGCCCTACACTTTGTTCCGGCCCGAGCTCACCGGTGCCGACCATGGCCGAACGGTGCCCGCGGAGCCGGGCTTCGCGGGCCGGCCGGAAGTGGTGAGCGCGAGCCAGGCTTATTCCGAGGTTGCGAAGACCACAGAGGAGATCGAGGTAAGAATCCTACCGTACCGCGAACCTATATGACGAGAGCCGAGTACATGGATGTCCTTCTCAAACTGGCCGATGACGGTCGGCCGGCGCCGCTCAAGTTGCTGATCGCAGCTCGGGTGCGTGGGCAGGTGGAGCCGGTCGACGTCGAGTTCGGAGATGTCACGGTGGGTGTCGCCTCACCGCCACTGGAGCGCGACGAGCCGGATCACAACGCGATTCTCTACACGGCCTTCTCGATCTTGCGCAAGGAACCGGACGCGCGCGGGCTGGAGAACCTGCGGCGCGCGGTCAAGGAGCTGTTCTTGGCAGCTCTGGAGGAAGAAGAGGACCTCGCGGCGGTCAGGATGCTTGCGCGGCTCGTCGGACATCTTCGGCTGGTGGATTCCGAGGAGCTGCGGCCGCAGCTCTTAAACCAGCTCTATGCCTACCTCGATATGGGCCTGGGCCTTGATCGGCCGTTCGAGGAAGTGCTGCGGCTCGAAGGGGAGCCGCTCGACAGGGCGATCGTGGCGTTTGACGTTTGGCTTTCTGTTTTGCCGATTCTTCCAGATCTTTCCCAGCATCTGGCAGCTAAAATCAAAGCCATTCTCACCAAAAGCTGCGGCATCGTCGATGCCCCCCAGTTCGCACTAGAGCGTCAGTTTTCCTTTTTGTTCCTTGCCTTCCGCGCTTTCACCAAGCTAAAGCCGGCCGATGTTGCATCGGAATGGGTGGGTGAGGTTTGCCGCCTGGTTGCTAAGCATTCCGTCTCGCGACCCAATCTCAAAGGCAGATGGCTGGCTGCATGCCAACATCAAGACGTGGTCTTCGATGCGAACCCTAAGTGGCGCGATGCATTCGTACGTGGCCTCGGTAGCAACAAAAACCGCCAGAGACTGCAGGGGGTGAATGGCGCAGAGTTCTTTCGCGAAAGCCTCAAGCTCCTCGGCGTGTGGGAAGAAGCCGAGGCCAAACTGATGCCTCGGCCTGCCAGCCCTGAGCGAGTACCTTTGGCAGCCTGAGAGGGCCTTGTGGAAACCATCAGTTTCTTCTCCTTCAAGGGCGGCGTCGGCCGTACCGCCCTGTTGGCAAACCTTGGGGCGCTTTGGGCATCCCAAGGCAAGGTCGTGCTGCTCATCGACATGGACCTGTTCGCACCCGGCTTGACGTATTCGTCGCTGGTTGGGCCGCCGCTTGATCCTGAGAACTGGCAGGGGGGCATCAGCAATCTCTTCCAGTCGTTTTTCGAAGGGGGTATTTCCCAGGAGACGACTCACTTCAATTTCATTCCACCCCGCCAGCTCATTCGCGAAATGGTGCTTCCCAAAGAGGGAGGGGGCAGCGCAGGCGGGCGCCTTTTGCTGATCGACGTAGGGACCAGGGTCAACGAGGTTCTCAGCCACGGGGTCAGCACGCGGCCCGACCTCGACGGTGGGAGCCTTCGGCCGATACCGCCGCAAGAAAAGCAAGACGGTGAGCCCAAGGTCCAAACGGTGTTGCGCGCTCTGGCGCGCAAGATCAAAGAGGACCTTGCGGGTTTTCGACTCCCGGCCGGGGACCCGGCGGCGGGCAAGGGCATCGACTATGTGCTGATCGACTGCCGAACCGGGTGGCCGGAACTCTTAGATCTCAGTTTGGGCTACCTGGCCGACCAGATGGTGGTGGTGAGCGGTCTCAACGGCCAGAATCTGCAGGGTCTCGAGCTCACCTTGGAGGCTCTGAAGGCGGAAGGGCGGGTGGCGCTCGATCATTTTCCGGCGCGGCTGGTAGTGGTGTTTTCGCCCGTTCCCGCGGCAGAGGATCAGGCGACCCTCGATGCTCTCGATCATGGCCACGAAGTGATCGCCGCGGCTCTGCGGGTGACGCGCGCCAACATCCGCGAGATGGCCCCGCAAACCGATGTGATCCACTACAACCCGGCACTGGCCGTCTCTGACGAGCTGCTGGCTTTGAGTCGCCCGCGGTCCTTGTATTTCCAAGAGGTCAAGCGCATCGGCGCCAAGCTGATCGCCGGCTCGGCCGGTGATGAGGACGAATTGATCAAAGACGTTCGAAGCCGAACGCTGAAAATCGTGCCGCTCCCCGGTCCCTCCGATCAGGAGGAATCCCCGAAGCAAGATCAGGATTCGCCTCGAAGTGTTGAAATGGTCAACGCGGAGCTTCCAGCTTGGTGGTGGCCCTTGCGCTCGGAGGCGGAGGCGGAGGTCCGGCTGAACGAATTGGTGCCGGAGAACCGGGCGATATCTTTCGACCGTGGCGTTCTCGCGACGATGCTTTGCCATAGCATCTCCTTGACGATCGAGGAAAAGCAGAAGATCTTAGCGGCGTTCGCTCGGCTGACTCAAAGGCAGGTCGAGGAGGTGGTGAACCTCATGGAGACTGAACAGCAGACATTCCTTCGGATGAACGCGCAACAACCTCGGTACCTCAACGAGTTTTTCGGTCTATATTTCAAGCATCAAAGCGATTGGGCCGGGCTGATCTTGGGTGGCGAGCGCGCGGGCCTCGAGCGGTTTTTGCGAGGACCGCTAGAAGGCAACGTGTTGTTTCCAGCCTGGGTTGAAAGCCCGGAGTACTGGCAGCTTCTCGCCCGGGATCTGCTGACTCGGTTGAACGATCCGCAGGCGGCCGGGCTTGCCCTGGAGAAAGCGCAGGCGCTTACCTCCCAGGAACCCGAGAAAGCCGTCATTCAGTTTCTGAACGCACTGCCCAAGGAGGGTGAACAACCGACCCTACCGGAAGCTGCCGAGGAGCTCGCTCTTTCGATCGCTCCGGATTCGGCGAGAGTTCGCTTCAGGGTGGCGCAGAGTCGGTGGCGCAGGACCGGTGATGCCCCTTGGTCTCGCGTTCTCTTGGATTCTTTCCTTGAGAGTCCACCCGAAGACGGTGATCTCTGTTACGAAATCCTCGCCTTTGTCCTGAACGAAGCGGAGCCACTGGCACCTCACGCGGAAGGCCTGGCTCGCGCGGCGCTAGAACGCGCATCCAATAAGGCTTGGGCAGGGAACAGCTTGGGCAATTTGCTCAAAGATCACCTCGGACGCTACGCCGAGTCCGAGGCCGCGTACCGCACGGCGATTGAGATCGATCCAAAGTACGCCTACCCTTGGAATGGCTTGGGAATTCTGCTCAAGAATCACCTCGGACGCTACGACGAGTCCGAGGCCGCGTACCGCAAGGCCATCGAGATCGATCCAAAGCTGGCCTACCCCTGGAACGGCTTGGGAAATCTGCTCCAAGATAACCTCGGACGCTATACCGAGGCCGAGGCCGCGTACCGCAAAGCGATCGAGATCGGTCCAAAATACCCCTACCCTTGGAACGGCTTAGGCCTTCTCATGTGGGAACGGACTCTCGACCATCTCGAAGCCCGCAAATGCTTTCTACGGGGCCTGGAACTTCAACCGGATAATGAATACCTCAACATGAACCTCGGTCACTCTCTGGTGATCAGTGGTCAACGTAGCGAGGGTCTGGCGTATCTGGAGAAAGCCCTTGAAAAGTTCGCTCGTTTGAAAGACTGGCCGGCTGTTGAGAACACGGTTTGGCTGGCGGTCGAGCTTCGAAACGCCGAGCGCTTGGCCGCCCTGCGTACAACACTTAAAGAAGCACCGACCTGGCTTGCACAGGATTTAGATTTCCAGGCGGCCATGGCGTTTTTGGAGCTTGGCCTCGGCGAGGAAGCTGCGGCTCAGACTGCTTGGCAACGGACCCTCGAAGTGCTGACCAGCCACGGCGACCGCCGCTCATATCTTTGGGTGATCTACGCGATGGCGGTGGCTCGCCCTGACCTCTGGCCCGTTCTTGCCACTTTCGCTCGCGATCTCCTGGATCTTCCCGCGGAGCGCCTTGCCGGCTTCCGCGACATTGCACCACCGCCTGATCACCTCGAACGTTTTCGGCCCTTCGCGGAAGGTCTGGTGACCGAACCCGATGATCCGCGGAATCCGCTGTATCAGCCGCCTGAGGGAGAGGGCGGGGGGTCCGCCGCGTTCGCTCGACTCCAGAGATCCTCCAGGGGACACGAGTAGGGGCAGCACGGAAAGGTCGCTTTTGATTCTGATCATCTCGGGACACGGGTCTTACTTTGGAGCTGGAGAGGTCCGAGAAGGGGTAACGAACGAGCACAACCTCATTTTTCGAGTAACGCCGCAGAGACGTCGTCCTCGGTGTTGTTCCAAACTTCGCGGAGAGACTTCTGGCTGGCGCCGAGCCAGAATTCTCCATCTTCGGCTGACCGAACGGTGACCAGTACCCGGACTCCGTCTGGGAAGTTGATCGGTTCCAGGGTATCGATGCGTTCCTCGCGGATGATGGCTAGAACGGTGCTGGCCATGATGTCCATGCCTCTTTCGAGTGGTTGCGCTCCCGTCAGTCTAGCATCGCCCCCTCAGCGAATCGCTTGGTGTGGCCTTTTCTACAAGGTCCCGTCAAAGTCGTAGTGGGGGCGCTGAGCGGCGGTCCTCCCAGATGGGGAACCGCTGCGCTCTGCTATTCTCAGTCCTAATGGTCTACAGCGAGGAAGAAGCTGCTGCCTGGAAAGACTCTCCCGGCCACCTCCTTGCCCAGCGCGCCTGACTTCTTGACCGCGAATCGCAATAATGCGATGATATTGGCCGTGGGGAGACCAGGTCTTGCCACAGACTGAAGTCGTTCTCTATTCCGAACTCGATGGAAGCTGCCCGCTACTCGAATGGCTGGATGGCTTGCCGAGCAAGGTGCAGGACAAGTGCATGGTCCGGATCGAACGACTGGTGGAGCTGGGTCATGAGTTGCGGCGCCCGGAAGCAGACATCCTTCGAGATGGCATCTATGAGCTACGGGCGAGTCATCAAGGTGTGCAGTACCTACCGTGTCCTCTACTTCTTTTCCCTCAAAGCGGCCGTCTTGGCCCACGGAATCATCAAGGAGCGCCAGGTTCCTGACATCGAAATTCAGCGAGCGCGGAAGAGGAAGTCTGCATTCGAAGCAAATCCCGATTTCCACACGTACCGTGACGCCGCGCCCTGAACGAAAGCCGAGAGGAGAGTTCCCATGGCCAACCCAAGAACCACGGATGCAGTGACGATCCTGAGAAGGCGCTATGTCGGGGAGGACCCTGCGCGGGAAGCGTCGCTCGAGCAGGAGCGCATTCATGCCAAGGTCGCCCGTCAGCTCCTGGAGCTGAGGACTCAGGCCGGACTGACTCAGAAGGAACTTGCCGAGAGAGTCCAAACCACCCAGTCCGTGATTAGCCGGCTCGAAGACGCCGACTACGAGGGGCACTCCCTAAGCATGTTGAGACGAATCTCGGAGGTCTTGGGAGCCAGCCTCGAAGTGGACCTTCGTAAAATCTCGCCGTGGCGAATCGGCGAGAATCCCGCCGCCTGAGCGACGAACGACCGGCCAGGGCGCCCCGAGCTGGCTGAGGCATTGCGCCCAGAAGGCAACTCGATATGAAAAAGGCATCTACGACCAAGGCTGATCAAGACATCCCGGAACTAAAGCGCGAACAACTCGGCGTCGGCGTTCGCGGCAAGTATCTCAGGCAGCTAGCCAATTTCGAGGCGGAGCGCGACGTCTGGCAGGAAGTCTTGGACGGGGTCCGAGAGATTAAGGCTGGTGGCGGCAAGCGCACGAGCGCGAAGGCACCAGAAGATCCAAGCGATCTTCCCTGACTTCACGGACGGCGTCCTCGATATCGCTCGCCCGCCGTCCGGTGAACACGAGCGCACATCCTTTTCGTACGAGAGGATCCCCGGCTGCCCGAAGCGCGGCCCGGGCCATCGCCTCGGTCTCCTCCAAAGTCTCAGGGGCCTGGCGACGGTCATAAGGGGTTGCAGTACAGGTCTACCGTGCCCAGGTCCTCGCAAACCGGAGAGCTGTCGGTGCAGATCGCGACGACTCCCGGGGCGTTGGCTGCGATCGACGCCACACAGTACGCCGGAGCCCCGTTGCAGTCGAGATCGCCGCGGTACAAAAGATAGGGAACTCCGCGCCGCAGCGTGGCGCAGAAGTGGCCTTGAGGGTCGGGTGTGATCCCGTCGCCAATCGGCAGAAATCCGCCGTCGTCCACGAACAGCGGAAAGGGCTCGGCGGCCGGACCGGTCTTGCAACCGGTATAGGCCAGATCGCCGATCGCGCAGGCGGTGGCCGGCGCGGCGGTCAGATCGCCGAAGTCGGTGACGCCGTCGGCGACAGGTTCGAGCGCGGCCGAAAGGGTGGTGAAGGTAAACGCTCGGGCGACGACCCGCACCTTCGCGGTGCGCACGACGAGGCCATCGAGGGAGAAGGTGCCGTCCGGCCCGGAGGTGGTCGCGCCTCCCAGGGTCTCGACCTCTACGCCCGACAAGGCCAAGCCGCTCTCGTCGACCAGCCGGCCGAAAAGCGTCGTCGGCGTAGAGCCCACGACCGGTCGAAAGTCCATTCCGGCGAGCGGCTCGTCGTACATCAATTCGACGTTGGGCGTCGCATAGGGTGCGACGCCCAGGGTGGCGATGTCGAGATCGAAGATCTGCCCACTTCCCGCGAACAGCAGGCTGTGACGGCCGGGGCGGTACTCGACCGATTCAACACTGCCGGTATAGGCCGAGACCGCCGTGTCGGAAATCTGTACGCCGTCCGAGTCACTGACCGAAAGCCGGTTGACGAGTCCACCGATCTCGCTACCGCCGCTCGCCTGTCCGAATATATAGAGAAAGCCGTCCGGCCCTGCGGCGAGGCCCACGCTCCTGAAGGAATAGGTGTTGCCGAGGGGAGTCGCCCGAGCGGTGGCCGGATCGATCGTGTAAAGGCGCCGAGAGTCGCCGAACCGGCCGACGTCCAGGCCGTAGAGCTTGTGATTTACCGGATTCCAGGCCAGATCGTCCATGCCGATCTGGGTCGCGCCGACCCGCACGGGCCCCAGATTGGCGAGGATTTCGCCGGAGTCCGGATCGATTAGGAGCAGCTCGCTGGTCGAGCCGGTGCCAACCGCCCGAGCCCCTGCCGTTTGGAGGAGACCTTGGTTGCGC
>JBBRUC010000244.1:0-8525 GCA_038248205.1 Thermoanaerobaculia bacterium | reverse complement strand
GTCGATCAGGATCACCGAATCGAGCAGGAGATTCATCCTTCGTCCTCCCATTCGGCGCGGATCTCGCGCTGGTAGTCGAGGCCATCGACCCCCGGCCAAATCCCGGCCGTCGCCGCGAGGAGGCGCTCGAAAGAGGCCGACTCGCTCTCTTCCCGGTAGCTGCGAACCGCACGGCGCACGATCTCGGTCATGGCGATCCCCTCTTCTTCGGCTCGGCGGTCGAGCCACGATTTGTCCTCTGATTCGAGGCTGATCAAGGTACGAATGGTGGGCGCTGCGCGATATCGATTTGCCACTGGAGATATCATAATGGTTCACCCCCTCCTTTTCTACCCCTTAAGACGCGAACCACTCCCAACTTCTCGACAGTTTTCTCACCCGCGTGAAAAAAGCCTTTCGCCCGCCCAGCGAGCCAAAGGCAGAGGGCCCTGGGCTATGCTTTCAGCGAACCGCACGACTGGAGGTTCCAATGAGCGCAATCCGCACCGCACCGTCCGCCTTGTTGGTCACTGTTCTGCTGGCCGGCGGGACGATTTTGCCTTCCGCCGCAGCCCGGGCCGCCGATCTGGAACCGAAAGCGGCTCCGACCATCGACGATGCCTACCGGCAGGAGATCGAAGGGTTCCGTCAGGAGCGGGTCAACGGCCTCAAGAAGCCCGAGGGGTGGCTTTCGCTGGTCGGCCTATTCTGGCTGCAAGAAGGCGACAACCGGTTCGGCAGCGGCGCGGAGAATCGCGTGATCTTCCCCGAGGGGAGCGCTCCGGAAGTCGTCGGCAACCTGGTGCGCCACGGCGACAAGGTGAGCGTTGAAGCCGTCGCCGGAGCCGGTCTCACGAGCGGCGGTCAGCCCGTGACCCGACTTGACCTGGCGGCGGACGCCGACGAGAACGGCCCCACCCATCTGGAGGTGGGGTCGCTGCGCTTTTACGTCATCCGCCGCGGCGACCGGCTCGGAGTGCGGGTGAAGGACGTCGAGAGCTCGACATTGAAGAGCTTCACCGGGCTCGACAACTACCCGATCCGCCCGGACTGGCGGTTCGAGGCCCGGTTCGAACCGTACGATCCGGCGAAGAAGGTGCCGATTCCGAACGTACTCGGGCAGGTCGAAGACATCTCTTCGGCCGGCGCGGTGGTTTTCGAGATGGCGGGCAAGACCTTTCGGCTCGATGGCCTCGGAGAGCCCGGCGAAGGGTTGTTCCTGATCTTCGCCGACGACACGAACGGCAGCGAAACCTACGGAGCCGGGCGTTTTCTCGACACCGATCCGCCGAAGGACGGCAAGGTGGTGGTCGATTTCAACCAGGCGTACAACCCGCCTTGCGCCTTCACCGCCTTTGCGACCTGCCCTTTGCCGCCGAAGCAGAACCGCCTGGAATTACGAGTCGAAGCCGGCGAAAAGAGGTTCGCCGGTGCCCCCCACCACTAGCTGCCTCAGCGGTGGCCTTCCATCGCCTGGGTAAGCGCCGAGGCGACGGGGAGATCTCTGCCCGCGGGGCTTCGATCGTGAGCGATCTGCATTTTGGGCGGCTGGGTGCAGTGGCCCGGATTCAGGACGTCGAAAGGGTTGACCGGTTGGCCTAGCCAGCTGGTGCGCTCTTCAGGCAACTCGTAGATCGCAAAGTGGAGATGCGGGGAGTGCTTGGGGGCGTTGCCCGAGGTGCCGACGTATCCGATCACCTGTCCGCGCTGGACCGTCTGCCCTGCGGAGAGGCCGGGGGCGTACCGCTCCAGGTGGGCGTAGTAGTAGGCGAAGTTGCCGGTCGGATCGAGCTGGTAGAGGGTGATGCCGCCGAGCCGGTTGCGCGTGAGCTTGACGATCGTGCCGTCCTCGACCGCGAGGATCGGCGTGTTGCGCGGCGCCATGATGTCGATGGCGTGATGGGTTCGCCCGCCGCTGCGCCGATTCTTGAAAGAGTCGCGCAGTTGGTTGCGCACGACGCCCAGAACCGGAACCAGCAACGCTCTGCGCCGCAGAGCACGCTCGGTGGTGAGGTTGGGCATGCAGGGCGTGGGCACGAAGGGGGGCGACCACTTGGCGGAGGGCGGCGGCGCGGGAATCTCTTCCGGAGCGATAGGACCGGCAGGAACGGTCGAAAGGGTCCCGAGGGAAACGGCGGTCTTTGATTTCGGCTCGACCGGTGCGTCACCGCTCGGCGGTAGCAGGACGACGCCGCTCGGCCGGGGGTCCGTCCAGGCTGTTCCGGAGGCGGCAGGCACTTCGGCCCCCGCGGATTCCGCAATGGGAGTCGGCACAGCCTCTTGGCTCCATAGAGGGCGGCCAACGGCCGCCAATAGAGCCAGTCCGAGGACCAGAATCGGCCGCACGTTTCCACTCCGCGAGGAAGGTTTATTCGTTCCAGGCATAGGTTTTAAGTCGCCGACCACCTTACAGCGAAGTTCGGATCATACCCGAGATCGCCGTCGGGCGTCTCCATAGACCCCCCAATTTGTGCCAATGCGTGGAAGAATCCGCCCGATTCGAATCCGAGACGACACTCGAGATCGACCCTTTTTCGCCCCCCGAGGACGCCATGAACGAGCAGCGCCTGAGCCGCAATTTTTTCCTCTTCGTCCTGATCGCGACGACCGCCCTGTTCTTCTACATGGTACGGGATTTCCTGATCCCGGTGCTGCTCGCCTCGGTTTTTTGCACCCTGCTCGCCCCGTTGTTCGACCGCCTGGTCCGGGCGACCAAAGGACGTAAGGCGCTCGCCGCCCTGATCTGCTGCCTTCTGGTGATCATCGGGCTCGTGGCGCCGTTTTACTGGGTGGCGAACCTGGTCGCCCACGAGGCGCTCGATTTCTACAACTCGTCCGAGGTCAAGATCCGCCTCTTCTTCGAGCAGGGCGAAGCCGGCCCGCTGGGCGCGATGAAACGCTCGACCTGGTTTAGGGATCTGCACCTCGACCAGTTCGATTGGCGCGCCGGCGCCCAGGAGGCCGCGACCACCGCGGGCACCTTCCTCGCCAACGTGATCAAGGCGACTTCGACCGGCACGATCCAAGCGGTGATCGTCCTCTTCCTCACCCTGTTTACGATGTTCTACTTCTTTCGCGACGGCGAGAAGCTGATCCCCAAACTCAAGTATCTGATCCCCCTGCCGGACAGCCACGAAGAGGCGATCATCGCCCGCTTCACCTCGGTGGCGCGGGCGACGGTGAAAGGCACTCTGGTGATCGCTCTGATCCAAGGAAGCCTGGCCGGCCTGACGCTCTGGGCCTTCGGCGTCGACGGGGCGATCCTATGGGGGGTGGTGGCGACCGTCCTGTCGATCGTCCCGATGATCGGCGCCTGGCTGGTGCTCTATCCCGCCGCGGTCTTTCAACTGCTTACCGGTCACGTCTGGCAGGGAATCGCGATCATCGTCATCACCACGGTGCTGATCAGCAACATCGACAACTTCATCCGTCCCCGCCTGGTCGGCCACGAGGCCGGTATGCACGACCTGATGGTTTTCTTCTCGACGCTCGGCGGCATCGCGGTGTTCGGCACCATGGGTTTTATCGTCGGCCCGGTGATCGCCGCGCTATTCCTCGCGGTCCTGGAGATCTACACGGTCGAATGGAAGGAAGAACTCGACGGCCTGAGCCGCAAGGCGGAACCGGCGAAGGCTCAGGCCTCCGCGGCGGGCGCGAAGCGCGCCGAAGGGTAGATCACCACGCGGCGAAACGGCTCGTCGCCCAGGCTGCGCGAAGCGAGGCCGGAGCTGGCGATCAGCTCGTGCTGCAGCCGGCGTTGGTGGCTCGCCCGTGGGGGCAGCTCGACCGAGCGGCCGGATTCGAGTACTTCGTCGATGCCGGTTTCGACCTCTTCCAAGACCACGTCCTCGGTCCCCTCTTCCTCTTCGTCGAGCCCGAACACTTCGTGCAGGAAGATCTCGATCTGGGTCTGCGTGTTGGTCCGCACGACGCCGATCGGCAGGCCGCGCTCGGCGGCCTCGCGGAGTTTCCGCGGCTGTCGCCGCTCCTGCCCCTTCAAGGCCACGACCAAATCCGCGTCGTCCAGGTCTTCGACCAGCACGACCGGCAACCGCAGCTTACGGACCGCGCGCTCGATCTTGCTCCGCGAGACGGCGTAGGAAAACAGTTTGCGGGTCCGGTTGCGCACCGGGCGTCCCGGCCAGTTCGATTCGGAGCGGGGCGCCCCCCCCGGGCTCGGCGCCCGCGGCCTCTCGACGAGTTGCAGCGGAACCGGCGCGGAGGGGCTGCCGAGAGCGCCGGCGACGGGCGGGGGGGCTGACTCGACCTCGAAGCCGTCGGCGGTCCGCACCCGCAGCTCCGGCCGGGGAGGGATATGGCGTAGCAGGCGATCGACCACTTCGGCCACGTCGCGATGGACCGCGAGGCGGTCTTTGTCCTGGATCTCGACCAGCACGTCGAAGGTCGGCGGACCTTTGCGTTCGAGCACGGTCTTCTGGGTGCCGCGGCGGCGCGCTTCTTCGTCCGACAGGGTGACCGCCTGGATGCCGCCCACCAGATCGGCGAGGGTCGGGTTCTGCAACAGATTTTCCAGCGCGTTGCCGTGGGCGGTCGCCACCAGTTGGACGCCGCGCTCGGCGATCGTCCGCGCCGCCGCGGCCTCGGCCGAGGTGCCGATCTCGTCGATCACGATCACCTGCGGCATGTGGTTCTCGACCGCTTCGATCATGACGGAGTGCTGCTCGGCCGGGGTGGGCACCTGCATCCGCCGGGCGCGGCCGATTCCGGGGTGCGGGATATCGCCGTCGCCCGCGATCTCGTTCGAGGTGTCGACCACCACCACGCGCCGGCCGAGTTCGTCGGCGAGCACCCGGGCCGCCTCGCGCAGCAGGGTGGTCTTGCCCACTCCCGGGCGGCCGAGCAGTAGCAGCGAGCGCTCGGATTCGATCACGTCGCGAACGATGTCGATCGTGCCGTAGACCGCCCGGCCGACCCGACAGGTGAGGCCGACCACCTGGCCGGCCCGGTTGCGCAACGCCGAGATTCGGTGGAGCGTCCGCTCGATCCCCGCCCGGTTGTCCGAGCCGAACCGCCCGACCCGTTCCACCACATGGGCGAGATCAGCGCGCGAAACCGGCTCCGCCCCCAAATCCTCGCCCCGCGCGGGGAAGCGCGCCTCGGGAAGGCGGCCCAGATCGAGGACGATTTCGAGCAGCCGGTCGAGATCCTCCCGCGCCTGGAGCGCGTCGCGCACCGCGGGCGGCAGAATGCCGAGCAGCAGGTCGAGGTCGTCGGTGACGTGCTCTTCGCTCAAGATCGTTTCCTCAAACGGTTTCCGGAGCGCTCCGGATTCCCGCTGTCGCGATCTAGAGCCTACCCCTTCCGCGCGTCCTCTTACGAGGTGCTGTAACTTACTGCCCTCCGAACACGTAGGGTGTCCAGTAGACAGTCAGTCCGCCCGCGCGCCCGCCGTCCGGCCCGGGTGGAATTCCAGATTCGTTCAACGGAGGAGTTTCGCCATGGCTAGACCCCGACTCAAAATTCTGCTCCTCGGCGCCGCATTGCTCGGCGTCGCGACCCTTCCCGCCCAGGCGGCCACCGTCCACAAGGTTGTAAGCGGCGTCTATCCGCTCGCCGCCTCCGGCCGTTTAGAGCTGTCGAACGGCAAAGGCTCGATCACGATCGAAACCTGGGACCGCGCCGAGGTCGAGGTTAGCGCCGACAAGATTGTCAAGTCGGCGAACGAGGACGAGGCGAACAAGGCGCTCGATCGAATCAAGGTGATGGTCGATGCCAAGCCGGGCCTGGTGAAGGTCGAGGCCAAATTTCCGCACGGCAGCAACGGGTTGTTCAACTGGCTGTCGGGCCGCAACATCGAGAACAAGGTGGAGTTCCGGGTGCGCATTCCCCGCGAGGCCGATCTGCGGATCGAAAACGTCAACGGCGCGATCCACCTTACCGGCGGCCAGGGCGACCTACGGCTGGAGACGATCAACGGCAGCGTGAACGTCATCGACGCGTCCGGCACCCTGACGCTCGAATCGACCAACGGTCGGATCGAAAGCCACGGCACCCGCGGCGCGCTCGAAGCCTCGACCGTCAACGGCAGGATCGAAGCCGACATCGCGGAGGTCGGAGGCAAGACCACCCTCGGCTCGACCAATGGCGGGATCACCCTCCGGCTTCCCGCCTCCACCCGCGGAAACCTGGATGCTTCGACCACCAATGGCCGGGTGCGGAGCGATCTTGAAGTCGAGGGCACGACCAAGCGCACCCGGATCCAAGGCACCCTGAACGGCGGCGGCCCCGAAATCGAGGTCCATACCGTAAACGGCGGCATCGAGATCTCCGAACAGAGCGGGCGGTAGAAAGTCCCCGGGAGGCGCTGCGCTTGACAGCGCCTCCCACCCTAGCTAGCGTCTCGTGCCCATGAAGAGATCGTTTCTCCCCGCACTTGCTACGCTCGCGCTGCTGCCGCTGGTTTTCGCGGCCGGCTGCGGGCGCTCCGAAGCCCCGGTGGCCCGACTGAGCATCGAGCCGTCCTCGCTCAGCCTGCCCTACCCCCAGCTCGCGACCGTCAAGCTCACCTGGGAGCCGATCACCGCGATCGCCGCCTCGCCGACCGTCTTCGTCCATCTGGTCGATGAAAAAGGCGAACTGGAGCGAACGTTCGATCACCCCTACCCTGCGGCCTTCAAGCCGGGTATGCCGCAGGCTTACAACGTCTACATCTACCAGACCGCCCTGGCGACCCCATTGCCGGAAGGCAAGCATCGCCTGGTCGTCGGCCTCTACGTTCCGGGCGGCGAGCGTTGGGCAATCGAGACGACGGGCAAGGAACTCAAGAAGAAGGAATACATCGTCGGCGAGATCGACGTACCGCCGGTCGACAAGCTGGCGCCCAAGCTCCAGTTCACCCGCACCTGGCTCGCCGCGGAAGACGGCGGAGACCGTCAGGTCCTCGTCCGCCGCTGGCTCGCGGGCGGCGGAGCGGTCCGGCTCGCGCCGGTGACGCAGCCCGGGACGTTCTGGCTCTCGGTGCGCATTCCGGCCGGCGACAATCCGGGCGAAAAGCTGGTGACCAACGGCACCCGCCCGCCGTCGGTGCAGATCGGCTCCAATTGCGGCGGCGCGGAGACCAACCTCTCCGGGCCGGGTATCCATCTCGTGCCGATCACGGTCGATACGGTGCCGCCCGGCGGGCAGTGCGTCGTTCGGTTCCGGCCCGACTTCCACCTCGAAGTGACGGGCTCGCCGCACAAGCGCACCCTGGCCCTGGAGAACGCGGCCTGGTCCCCCAAGTCGTAAGCCGATGAAGCACGGCGCCGACGCGATCCTTCGTACGGAGCAGGCACGCTATCTCGATCGCCTGCTGCCGCCGCGCGATCCGTTGCGCCGCGAAATGGAGCAGGTGGCCGCCGAGCGCAAACTGCCGATCTCGGACCCCGAGGTCGGCCGCCTCCTGGGTGTGCTCGCGCGGTCGATCGGCGCCCGGCGGATCCTGGAGGTTGGCACCTCGATCGGCTACGGCACACTCTGCCTGGCCCGCGCGGCCGCCGAGGCACACGTGGTGTCGATCGACGCGGACGCGGAGATCCTCGCCGAGGCGCGCGGCTACCTCGAACGGGGCGGGGTGATCGACCGGGTCGAGCTGATCTGCGGCGAGGCGCTCGCCGTCCTCGGCGGCGCGAGCGCGATCGAAGGGCCGTTCGACCTGGTCTATCTCGACGCGGTAAAGACCGAATACCGCCGCTACCTCGACCTCGTCCTGCCGAAGCTGCGGGTCGGCGGGCTGGTGGTCGTCGACAACCTCCTCTGGGGCGGCAAGGTCGCCACCTACGCGGACTCGGACGAGGACGACGAAAAAACCGAGGCGCTTCAGTCGTTCAACGGCTACCTGATGATCCACCCGCAGCTCGAGGCGGTGGTGCTGCCGCTCGGCGACGGGGTCGGTCTCGCGACCAAGACGAAGCCGTTGATCCTGGAGATGGGCGGCCCGTATTGAGGCGCTGAGGCAACGCCTCCCCCCGGGCCGACGCGGCGAACGGCTCGGCCGTATACTCTTGCCGATTCGGACGTAAACTCGATGAAGATCCCCAACTTTCGGCCTGTTTGCCGGGTCACGCTGGTCCTTTTGCTGGTCGCGGCGGGCGGTCATGCGGCGACACCCCGAGTGGCCGCCGCGCCGCGCCTTACCTCCGCCCGGTCGCTGGTGGCGATCGCGACGAAAGCCCTCGCCACCGTGCACCATGCAGCGACGGCGGACGCGCGGCTCGCCGCCGAGCCCGCCCGGATGGCACCGTTCTGGGCTTCGCTCCAAGGGGCCACTCAGGCGCTCGCCGACGTGAACGCGGTTCTCGGCGCCCCCCATTCCGACTACTTCCCGCGCGTAGCGCGAACCGGTGCGAGGCTCGCCGAGCTGTCGGCCACCTGGGAGCGGATCGGCCTGGCCAACCCCGAAATCCAGTCGGGGCTCGCGACCCTGCGCTCGGCGTGGGCGATCTTCCACGGTACCTACGGACCCGAAGGCGTTCGCCATCGTCAAGATCGCCCACTCACGGCCGAGGAGGCCCTTCGGCTAGTACAGGTCCGCCGGGCGCGGGAGC
>JBBRUC010000243.1:0-8548 GCA_038248205.1 Thermoanaerobaculia bacterium | reverse complement strand
GAGCGCCACGGTGCCGCCGATGGCGATCGCCGCGAGTTGGCCGACCGCCCGGGTGTCGGTGGCGACCGAGACGATCACGAACATGAGGACGGTGGTGAGCAACGTTTCGAGCCCGAACGCTTGAAGGGCGCCGCCCGAGGGGACCGTGGCTCCGAGCCCGGCGGAGAGACCGAACAGGGCGCGCAGCACCGCGGCTCCGGCGACGGCTCCCGCGAGTTGACCGAGGAGATAGAGCGGCACGTCGCGCCAGGCGAAGTGGCGGGTGATCGCGAAGGCGAGCGTCACCGCCGGGTTGAAGTGCGCTCCGGACAGATGGCCGATCGCGGCGATCATCACCATGATGATCAGGCCGAATGTCGCGGCCACCCCCGCGTGGCCGAGGGCGCCGGTGGCCCGATTGACGACGATCGCGCCGCAACCGGCGGTGACGAGCGCGAACGTTCCGACACATTCGGCGACGGCGCGCCGGTTCAAGGAAAGAGAAGTCATTCGCGAGAACCGCCCGCGGGGCTCGCACCGAGTCTTGATTTCATGGCGCGGGACGGTATCTCGAATCCACGGAGGGGCACCGTGCCGTCGCGGGATGTCGCGGAAATGTCACAAGCGCACGGGCACGGCGCCTATGCCGACCTGGGCTTCGACTTCGCTTAGCCAGCGCGTGGCTCCCGTGCCCTGAGCGCTTACTTCGCGGCCGGGGCCGCCTTCTTCGCCACGTCCCAACGGTCGAGCCAGCCGAAGAACTCCTTCCACCAGAGGAGGGCCGCCTGGGGCTTCAAGATCCAGTGGTTCTCTTCCGGGAAGAGGACGATGCGGGTGGGAACCCCTTTGGCGGCGAGGACCTGGTGGAGGTTGATTCCTTGGGTCACCGGAACGCGGTAGTCGCGCTCGCCGTGAAGGATCAACGTCGGCGTCTTGAAGCTCTTCGCATAGTAGGAGGGCGACCAGCGGACGATCCGCTGGGGATCGTCCCACGGCGTCGCGCCGTAGTTGCCCGAGCGCCCCCAGATGGCATCGGAGGCGAACTGCGCCATCAGGTCGTAGACCCCGGCGTGGGAGATCAACGCGGCATAGCGGTCGGTGTGGCCGAGAATCCAGTCGACCAGGTAGCCGCCGTAGGAGCCGCCCGCGGCGAACAGGCGTTTCGGATCGACCCAGCCGCGGGCGACGAGCGCATCGGTCGCGGCTTCGACATCGGCGAACGGCTTGTCGCCGTGGGCGCCGATGATCGATTCGGCGAACTCCTGGCCGTAGCCGGACGAGCCGTGGAAGTTGACCATCGCGACCAGAAACCCGTGCGAGGCCATCACCCGGGCGTTCCAGCGGAACGAGAAGTCGTCTTGGAAGGCGCCGAACGGGCCGCCGTGAATCGCTTGGAGCAGCGGCGCTTTGGTCTTTCCCTCCTCAAAGCCCGGCGGGAAGAGCACCATCACGTGCACTTTCTCGCCACCTGCCCCCGGGACGTCGATCTCGCTCGTTTCGATCTCCGCAAGGTCTTCGATCCGCTCGGTGTTGAACGAACTGAGCCTCGTCTCGGAGCGACCTTCGGAGAGCGCAAGCGAAAACAGCTCGGCCGGGGCGAGGAGGGTAGAGCGGCTGAACACCACCCGCCCCAACATTCCGCACTCGACCCCGGCGATCACCCCGCCCCGCGCCAGCAGGCGCAACGGTTCGACGCCGGAAGCGGGAGCCAGATAAAGGTCGACTCGCGCGCGCTCTTCGACGAGCAGGAGCAACTCGCCACCCGGGGCGAAGCCCGAGAGGCGAGGCGCCACATCCCAACTCGAATAGAGTTCTTCGCTTTTGCCCGTCGCGCGATCGAGCCGCGCGAGATGCTGGAAATCCGGGTCGATTTCCCGCCGCCGGGTTCGCGCGTAGTAGAGAGACTTCCCGTCCGGCGAATAGCGCGGCGACGTTTCGTCCGCCGGCTGGTCGGCGGTGAGATTGCGAATCGGGCCGGCCGGCTCCCCCGCCGCCGACAGCGACAGCGCGAAGAGGTCGGCATTCAGCTCCCGAAACGGCGACTCGGTGGTGTTGGCGGCAAACGCGATCTCGCGGCCGTCCGGCGCGAGATCCCAATCGATGCCGCCCTGAAACTCGGTGCGGCGAGCGAAACCGGGCATCAGGTCGCGCACCTTCTTGGTGCCGAGATCGAGCGCGAACAGGTGCGTCACCGAGCCATCCGTCGCGTAAGAGTCCCAGGCGCGCAGCCAGAGCCCCTCGGCGATCTTCGCTTGGGTCTTGTCGTCTTTCTGCTCGTCCCGCCGCTTCTTGACCTTGTCCCACTCGTCGTTCAGGTCCGGGAAGGTCGAAGCCGAAAAGAAGATCCGTGCGCCGTCCGGGCTCCATTTCGCCTCCGAGGGCGAGACCGGTAGATCGGTCAGCGGCTGCGCCTCTCCCCCGTCGAGGGAGAGCAGATAGAGCTGCGAAGGCTTGTCCTTGTCGTTCCCGCGCTTCGAGATGAACGCGAGGGTTTTGCTGTCCGGACTCCAGCTCGGGCTACCGTCGGCTTCCTCGTTCCAGGTCAACCGCCGCGGCGGCGCCGTGCCGTCGGTCGGCACCAGCCAGAGGTCGGAGTTTCCTTTGTTCTTCTCGACCGAGTAGACGGTCAGCGCGAACGCGGCCCAACGCCCGTCGGGCGAAACCGCGAGCGAGCCGACTCGCTCCATCGCCCAGAGATCTTCCGGCGTCATCGGGTGCGGATCGGCGGCCAAGGAAGGAACGGCGCTCAGACAGAGGCAGAGCCAAAGGGATAAGGGTCGCAGGTTCATGGCGACGGATCTTATACCGGCCCAAAGGCGCCGGGGGTGTGGACTGGAACCAACATATAGTCCTCGCCATGAACGAACGAAAGGTGTTGGATCGCCACTTGGCGGTCTGGCGCGATGCGGGCCTGGTGCTGCCCGAGCAAGAGGCGCGTCTGCGCGCGGCGAGCGAACCGCTTCTCTCCAGCGAAGGCGTTGCCTGGACTCGCCTGGCGCTCGCGCTGCTCGGAGGCGGCCTGGTGCTTGCCGGCCTGGTTCTGATCGTCGCCGAGAACTGGGAGGCGATCCCGCGCTGGGGCAAGCTTGGCGGCTGGGCGGTGCTGCAGATCGGTTTTCTGTTCGGTGCGGTCGAAACCGGCCGGCGATTCGAGCGGCCGTACCTCGCCGAAGCGTTCACCCTGCTCGCGGGCGGCTGGGTGCTCGCCGGAATCGCACTGGTGAGCCAGATCTATCACCTCAACAGCCGGCCGGCCAACGGCATCTGGCTCTGGCTGTTGTTGATCCTGCCAGCCGCCTGGTTGCTCCCCCGAAGGGCGACCGCGGCGGTGGCGTTCGTGGCGCTCGGCGCGGCGCTGATCGCGGAAGTCGTCGACCCCCTGTCGCTCGTCGCGGCGAAAGACTTCGGGAGCCCCTGGCTGTGGCTGGCGATTCCCCTACTCGCGATCTTCGCGGTCTCTTGGCTTCCGCATCCGGCGTCGACGTTGCGCGGCTGGGTCGGCGCCCTGGTCTTCGTCGCCTCGCAGTTCTTCCTCCTGGCCCTGGGGCTTTCCGGGATGTCGCACCTCCTCCGAGAAAACGATGTCGGGCAGGCCTGGGTCCTCGTGGGCTTGGGCCTCGCGGCGGCTTTCGTCTGGCCGGCCCGGGTGCTGCCTCCCGCTTGGGGAAACCAGGGTGCGCGCGGTTTCCTGGTTCTTTCTCTCTTGCCCTGGGTCGTTCTCGGCCTGGCCGCCCTTGGGGTTGGTTCGGACCCTCTCAACCTCCTGGCGGTCGGAATCGCCTGGGTGACTCAAATCCTCGCCGCCTTGCTGGTGATTCGGGCATCGAATCAAAGCGGCTCGGCGGTGTGGGTGAACCTGGGATTTCTCGCGCTGTTCGCCGGGATACTCACCCGCTACTTCGATCTGTTCGGCGACTATCTCGAAGGCGGCGCGGCCCTCGCGCTCACCGGGACGCTGGTCCTCGTGGTCCTCGCGATCCTCGAACGCGCCCGCCGCCGAACGCTGGCGAAATCGTCCGCCGTCTCGCCTCTTCCCGCAGCCGGAGCCGGCGAATGAACGACCGCGCGAAAATCCTGGTGCTCGCACTGTTCCAGGTCGGCACGCTGCTCGCCTGGGCCGGGTATCACGAAGGGCTCTGGCAGAGCGCGCCGACGTTTCGGATCGCCCTCAATCCCGTCGATCCGTTCGACGTGCTGCGCGGCCGGTATTTCATTCTCAATCCCAAGGGAACACGGATCGACGCCTCCAGTCCGTTCGACCTCAAGGCATTCCCCGGCCTTTGGCACCAAGGGAGGGTCCAGGTCGCCTTCTGCCCTTCTGGCGCGATTCGTACGATCTGCGGTTTCGCCCCTTTGGGGGGTGAGCGGCCGGCGCTAGCTGGCGCCCTGTGGGCCTCGGGCGAGATTTCGCTGTCGACGATCAAAGGCCAAACCACGGGAAACGTCGATCTCGGCCTCGATCGCTTTTTCCTGCCCAACCGGGTCGTCCTACCCGCGCCTGAAAACGCCCCCGGTTGGGAACTCGAAGTGGTCCACCGCGAAGGCCAGCGGCTCTTGCCGAAGCGGCTCTGGTTCGGCGGCAAGCCGATCGATTTTCACTAGCCTGTAGAATCGGTGGAAAGCGGACTACGCACGGCTCCTGGAGTTGCTGGCCGCCAATGGTCCTGGACTACGCCTACCTCACTCGCGTGCTATGGGCGGTGGCCTCTTCGAGCTGCGGCCAAGCGGGCGCTCCGGTATCGGCCGAGCCTTCTATTTTTTTCTTGTCGGGAGGCGCGTCGTCATCGGCCACGCGTTCATCAAGAAAACCAGAGAAACACCTGACCGGGAATTGAAGATCGCGCGCAGGCGCGTGGGCGAGCTGCAGAAGGAATTGCGCCGCCGTGGCTTCGCGAACGGCGGCTGGCGGGAGGTCCGCTCGGACCCAAGGTTCGCCTCCGAGCTGCGAGTTCTGACCGTGGAGCTTCTGGCCCGACCGGAGCGCCGCGCCGCCGCACTTTTGGTCGCCCACTCTCTGGCGCACCCCGATCCGCTGGTGCGGATCGCCGCTGCGACCGCCGCGGCCGAGGTTCTACAACAGGGGCGTGGGCTGGCCCGCGAGCGGTTCCGGATCTACCTGCACGACGAAGACTCGTTGGTGCGTATGCTCGCCGCCACCTGCCTGGCACGTTTCGCACCGGGGGACCCGTCGCTTGCGCCGCTCACGATGGCGGAGCCTACGCCGCCTGCCCACGATCCGATCCACACCAGCACGATCGTCCACGGCACCTGGGCGGCGGGCAGCGAATGGTGGCGCCTCGCGGGAGACTATTTCCGCTACCTTCGGACCGCTGCGGCGCCTGATCTCTACGCTGGGGACGATCTCTTCCACTGGTCGGGAGCCTGGAAGGAGTCGGCACGGAAGAGAGGCGCCAAGCAGCTTGCAAAGTGGGCCGCGGCCCACCAAGCGCCCTGTTTGAACCTCTTCACCCACAGCCACGGCGGCAACGTCGCGATGCTCGCGACCCACCGCGGCCTCACCGTCGGCCGCCTGGTACTTCTCTCCTGCCCTGTGCATTGGACCAAGTACCGGCCCAAACCGGGAACGGTCGGCGGCATGCTCTCGATCCGCACCCATCTCGATCTGGTGATCCTCGGCGACCGCGGCGGCCAGCGCTTTCCCAAAGACTCCGGCATCCGCGAGCGGATCCTCGACCTCTGGTTCAGCCACTCCGCCTCCCACGAACCGGAGGTCTGGAAGGCCAACCATCTGGAGCAGGCACTCCCCGGTTCGGTCTGCGCTCATGCCCCATGAGGTCGAGGAGCCGCGATCAACAGGTCAGCCAGTCTAGGCGGCGCTGGTCACGGAGCGTCTGGGTCTGGGTCGGTTAGGTTCGAATCCAATCCTCGTGGACTTTGAGCCAACTGATCCTCAATCCTGGCAAGAGAAAGAGCGATTGCAGCGAACGAACGGAGCCGATTTGCTCTGCCTCTAGCGAATTCCAGCGCCGAAGCGGCGCCCAGAAAAATACAAACACCCCATACGATCATCCTCGACAAGGACATCGGATCGCCGGACCGAGTCATTCCCTCGAGAAGACCGAGCACCAGAATGCCGGCGATAGCACCGACAAGGGTCCCGAGGAATATCGCGCGAACGACAAACTTGTGCGCTTGACCCTGAAGTATCTCAGCGCTCTGGATAAGCTCCTCTCGGGTGTCAGGAAGCGCTTTGGATTCCACCAGCCACTACACCACATCAAGGGCTTCTTGCTCATGTGACCTCGCAGATTTGAGGCCCGATTCTACCTTGCCGAGCGAGCCGGGCATCCACTCGGCCATTTGCGCGGTTTCGGCCGCCTCTGGTTGATCTCCGGGGTTCCGAACAGGCTGCCGAAGACGCCCGGGTTGGTGAACGGCTCCCAGCCGGATTACGCAACTCGTATCGACTCAGCCTCGACCGCAGGCGCGGTTCAGGTTTCGGAGTCCTCGAGCGCGCCTGCGGGGCTTGAGGCGGCCGCTACGGCTGCCAGGGTCTTGTCCAAAGTCCAGATTGTGCAAGTCATGAGACGCGCGGACGCCAACAGGTGGAGATCGACCCAGCCCAGGCCGCGGCTATACAACCGCTCCCATTCGAGGAGCTGAAGAACCTCCTCATGCGTGGCCATTGGAGCCGCCGGCAACGCTGCCAGCAAGCGCAAGACTTCGGTTCTGTTTCGCAAACTGCCGCACGCAACCTCGCCAATGACGAAGGGATGACAGACGACCCGACCCGCGGTCAACAGGTCAGCCAACCTCTGGTTGCCTTGCCACAGGTGCTCGATCCAGACCGAGGTGTCGACCAGAACCATCAGGCGGTGCTGCGGAAGCCTGTCGATTCCGACAAGCTCGTTCGTCGTCCTAATGAGACGGCAACGGAGCCGCCTCAACCAAGGAGACAGACGATGCGGGTTATGGTGTTCACGAAGGCCAGTGAAGACGTGAAATTGGACGGGCCCCCGACGCCCGAGATGCTAGAGGTGTTCGCGGCGATGGATGCCTTCACCGAGGAGATGGTCAAGGCCGGCGTCTTCATTGCCGCCGCCGGCCTGCAGAACGGCGCCCAGGCCAAGCGCATTATTTTCGAAGGTCCCGGCCGCACGGTCATCGACGGGCCGTTCGCCGAGACCCGCGAGTTGATCGTCGGATTCTCGATCTGGGAGGTCAAAGACATGGACGAGGCCGTGGCTTGGGCAAAACGCGCCCCCAATACCATGCCAGGCAAGAGCGAGTTGGAAATCCGGCCGTTCTACGAGGCGGCGGATCTGGCCGAATTCATGACCCCCGAAGAACTCGCGGCACCCCGTGAAGGGGAACGCGGGAAGCTCGGCGTCGCCTGAGCCCGCCGCCTAACACCGGCTGCCGGCTTGTCTCCCTCACCGCCTTGGCCGAAAATGCGGTGTGACCGTCGGCGAGACGCACCGAACGATCGAAGCGACCTTTCGCATTGAACGGGCCAGGCTCATCGCGAGCCTGGCCCGCATGGTGCGCAATGTCGACCTCGCCGAGGAGCTGGCGCAGGACGCGCTGGTCGTCGCCCTGACCGAATGGCCAAGGACCGGCGTTCCGGCCAATCCCGGCGCCTGGCTGATGACCACCGCCAAACGGCGCGCCATCGATGTCCTCCGGCACGACAAGATGCGCGAGCGCAAGCACGAGGAGATCGCGCGGACGCTGGACGAGACGTTCGACGGCGCGGCCGAGGCGATCGGAGCGCTCGAAGCGACAGTGGACGACGATCTCGGCGACGAGCTGCTGGGCCTCATCTTCACGGCCTGCCACCCCATCCTGTCGCCCAACGCCCGCGCGGCGCTCACCCTGCGGGTGGTCGAGGGCCTCTCGACCGACGAGATCGCCCGCGCCTTCCTGTCGAGCGAGGCTGCGATCGCGCAACGGATTGTCCGCGCAAAGAAGTCGATCGCGAAGGCCGGATTGGCCTTCGAGGTGCCGCGGGGCGCCGAACAGGCGGCGCGTCTACCCTCGGTCCTAGAGGTCATCTACCTCATTTTCAATGAAGGCTATTCGGCCTCGGCGGGCGACGACCTGATCCGGCCGAGCCTCTGCCTGGAGGCCCAACGCCTCGGCCGCATCCTGGCCGGGCTGGTGCCCAAGGATGCCCCGGAGAATGCGGAGGTGTTCGGCCTCCTGGCTCTGATGGAGATTCAGGCGTCGCGCCTCCGGGCGCGCGCCGGACCGGACGGCGCCTCCATACCTCTCACCGAGCAGGATCGCGCGCGCTGGGACCATTTGCTGATCCGCCGGGGCCTCGACGCGCTGGCCCACGCCGAAGCGCTAGGCGGCGGCGACGGCCCCTATGTGCTGCAAGCCGCGCTCGCCGCCTGCCACGCCCGCGCGCGCCAAGCCGCCGAGACCGACTGGCCGCGCATCGCCGCGCTCTATGACCGGCTGCGCATCGTGGCGCCCTCGCCGGTGGTTGATCTCAATC
Organism: Thermoanaerobaculia bacterium; assembly: GCA_038248205.1. Lineage (GTDB taxonomy): Bacteria > Acidobacteriota > Thermoanaerobaculia > Multivoradales > UBA5704 > DASYKS01. The sequence goes on along the minus strand of JBBRUC010000243.1, from coordinate 105 downwards.
GCGCGATCGCCCACAGCATGGCCTTCGGACCCGAAGCGGGCCTCCGGCTCTTGGACGAGATCGCCGATGCCGCCGCCCTCCGCGACTATGCGCCCTTGCCGGCGG
>JBBRUC010000242.1:0-8584 GCA_038248205.1 Thermoanaerobaculia bacterium | reverse complement strand
GGTTCGCCCCCACGCCCCCGGAAGCCGCGCCGCCGCTTCCCTTGCTATTCCGCCCGCAGGGCCGTCACCGGCGAGGTTCGCGTCGCCCGATAGGCCGGCACGATCGTCGCGAGCAAGCCGGCCGCGAACAGCAGCCCCGCGGCGATCGCCAACGAACCGAGATCGAACGCCGAGACGCCGTAAAGAAGGGCGGAAAACTTCTCCGCCGCGAATCTCGTCATGGCAAAAGCGAGCCCGAGACCGGCGACCAGGCCGGCCCCGACCAAGACCAGAGACCGTTTCGCCACCAGCTGGACGATCCGCTGTTGACTCTCGCCCAGCGCCATGCGGATCCCCAACTCGCGCCGCCGCGCGGCGACCGCGACAGCGAGCAGGCCGTAGACGCCGATGAGGGTCAGCAGCAGCGAGGCCCCGCCGAAGAATCGGGAAAGGACGGCCGCCAGACGGGGCCGAATCAACGAATCCGCCACCCGCTGCTTCATCGTCGAGATGTCATCCAGCGGCACTTCGCGATCGAGTCCGTGTACCGCTTCCCGCAAGCCGCTCGACAGACCGGCCGGATCGCCGTCCGTTTTGACGATCAAAAAGGCGAGCGGCGACCGCGCTGCGGCGAACGGCACATAGTAGGCGGGATCGGCCTCTTCGCTGAGCGTGTTTTGGCGGACCGAGCCGACCACGCCGATCACTTCGACCGCGGCTTCCGGACCGAACGAGTCGTCGTAGAACCGCTTGCCCAACGGACTCTCCCCCGGCCAGAGGGCGCGCGCGAGCTTTTCGTCGATCAGCGCCACTTTGGAACGAGGCTGCTCTTCCGCCGGAGCGAACATCCGCCCTTGCACCAAGGGGATGCCAAAGGCTTTGAAGTAGCCGGAGGTGGCGCCGCGAAATCCGGCGATTACGGGGGCTGATCCCGCGTCTCCTCCCACCGCGTGTACCGCCGCAACCAAGTTGTCGCCGACCAGCGGCAGCTGGGTCACCAAGCCGGCGGATGTTGCGCCCGGAATGTTTTCCATCCGCTCGACCAGCGCGCCGAACCAGTTGGTCATCTGCGCCGGCTCGGCCGCCAACCGTCGCGGCAGGAGCAGCGGCGCCGCGAGCACCCCTTCGGCTTGGAATCCCGGATCGACCTCCTGCAGCTTGGTGAGACTCCGATCGAGCAGAGTGGCCGCCGAAAGAACCGCCAGGGCGAGGGCCACCTGGGCGATCACCAATCCGGCGCGCAACGGCTGGCGCTCGCCGCCGCCGCTCCCTTTGCTTCCCTCTTTGAGCCGTTCGACGACATCCACCCGAAAGGCCCGCCAAGCGGGAGCCAGCCCGAACAAAAGGCCGGTCAGGAGCGCCGCGGCGAGACCGAAAAGGAGCGCCCGGCCGGAAAATTCGACCCGGGCCATGATCGGAAAGACCCGTGATGGAATCGTCGTGAGCAGCGCCTTTAAAGCCCAGTAGGCGAGCACGACGCCCACCGCACCGCCGACCAGCGAGAGGAGCGCGCTCTCCACCAGCAGCTGGCGAACGATCGTGCTGCGCCGCGCGCCGAGCGCCGCGCGCAGGGCCATCTCGCGCTCGCGGGTGAGAGCCCGGGCGAGCAGCAGGCTCGCCACATTGGCGCAGGCGATCAGCAGGACCAGCACCGCGGCAAACGAAACGAAGAGCACCATCGGACCGAACCGACCGGCCATTTCCTCGCGGATCGATCGGAAATGGAGACGAAACCCGCCGTCCGCCGGATAGGCTTCCGGGTACTCGCGAACGAACCGGTCGGCGATCACCGCCAACTCGGCCTCCAGCTTTTGGCTCGAAGCGCCGGGCGCGAGGCGGCCGACGACCGACAGGCCGCGCGCACTCCTCGGCGGCAGGGCGGCGAGATTCATCGCGATCGGCACCCACAACTCTTGGTTGGGGATCAGGGCGCGAAAGCTTCTCGGCATGACACCGACGACCTCAAACGGTTTGTCGTCGAGCAGGATACGCCGGCCGAGCACCGCGGGGCTCCCCTCGAAATGCCGTTGCCAGAGAGCATAGGAAAGGATCACCACCTCGTTGCGGCCGAACACGTCCTCAGACGCCGTAAACGTTCGGCCGATCTCCGGCGGCACCCGCAGGAGGTCGAACAGGCCAGCCGAGACGCGCCCGCAATTGACCCGGGTCGGCTCGCCGCCGTCGCCGGTCAGATTGAGCGTGAGCGGGATCAGCGCCGCGGTTTTTTCAAGCGACTTGGCCTGCTCCGCGAGATCGAGATATTCGTACCCCGACATCGGCGCCCAGTCGATCCCGTCCTTGACGAATTGGCCATAGATGACCACCAAGCGATCCGCCGCCGGAAACGGCGCGGCGCGCAGAAGCAGCGTGTCGGCAAAGCTGAAGATGGCGGTGGCTGCTCCGACACCGAGCGCAAGGCAAAGAATGGCGACCGCGGCAAAGCCCGGGGAACGGGCGAGGCCGCGAGCGGCGTGGCGAAGGTCGCGAAGCAAGGATTCCATACGGTAAAGCTCCAGGAGCACAATTCGTAGCCGATGAGGCGGTTCGGGTTCAGGTGGGAATCCCACGGTCGAGTAGTGCGGCGAGCGGTCTTGAACGGGACCGGCCCAACCGGTCGCATGAAGGGCCGCCCGGGGGTCTAGAGCGCGGCGATTCGCCAGGAATGATAGTCTTACGCGTTACCGCGGTTCGCGCCGCGGTCGCCGATGGACTTCGGCGTCGAATCTTGACCCTTCGATCTACGGGAGGAGACGTGGCACGTCAGAACTACCAACACGGAAAGCGCCAGCGCGAGCTGGCGAAAAAGCAGAAAAAGGAAGAGAAACTCCAGCGTCGCATAGAGCGGAAGAACTCTCCGAACCCCGACGATCCGAACGATCCCAACGCCGCGATCGAACCGGGCGAGCCGGGCGACGGCACGGAGCCGATGGAAGGCGAAGCGTCGGACGACTCGGATTCCGAAGATTCTGATTCCGACTCCGGGACCGCGTCGGACCATCCGGACGATCCGGAGGCTCTGCCGTAACCCCTGCCGCCCCCTTGCCGCCGAGCGAGCCAGCCGCCTCGACCGCGGGAGGTTATCTCCCGCCGGCCCCGAGGCGCGCCGCCGCCTCGGCGAAGCCGAGACGAAAAGTAGCTTCCATCTCGTCCTTCCGCGCCGCCGGCTGAAACGACGCCCGAAGCGCGGCGAGGGAAAAATCGACGAGGTCGTCCGCGCCGTAGCCGAACGTCCGCGCGAGGCGTGAATACTCGGTCGAAAGATCGGTGTCGAAGAACGGCGGGTCGTCCGTGTTGACGTTGACCGCCGCTCCGGCGCTGCGAAGTTGCTCGAAGGGGTGACTCGCAAGGTTGGAATAGACCCCGAGGCAGACATTGGACGAAGGGCAGATGTCGAGCGGCATCCGCCGCTTGACCAGCAGGTCGACCAACGCCTGATCCTCGGTCGCGCGGACGCCGTGATCGATCCGATCGGGATCGACGACGTCGAGGACGGAGCGGATCGACTCCGGCCCGCCATGTTCGCCGGCGTGGGCGACCAGCCGTAGGCCGGCCTTTCGCGCCGCCTCGAAGTGCTCCCGGAACGGCTCGTTCGAATAGCCGTTTTCGATCCCTGCGAGCCCCACCGCGACCACCAGCCCGGTCGGGTCGGCGAGCGCCCATTCGATCGTCTTATCCGCCGCCTCGACGCCCACGTTTCGTACGATGTCGGGAATCAGGCGCAGGGTGACTCCGGAGTTCCGCTCCGCTTCGGTCACCGCTGCGGCGATCGCCTGGCGCACCCCCTCGCCGTCGGCGCCGTTGCCCAGGTGGGTCTGAATCGTGAAATGCGCCTCGGTATAAACGACGTTCTGGCGCGCCTGCTCGGCCAGGACGTCGACCGTCAAGGCGTAAAAATCCTCCGGCGCGCGCAGGCAGCGGGAGCAGGTGAGGTAGATCTCGACGAAGTGCTCGAAGTCACGAAAGCGGAACCAGTCGCGCAGCCCCGCCTCATCCGCCGCCGGCAGCTCCACCCGGTTACGCCGGGCGAGCGCCAGCAGGACGCCGGGGCGCATCGAGCCTTCCAGATGAACGTGCAGCTCGACCTTCGGAATGGCGAGCGCGAAGCGATCGAGATCGCGGTCCGCCGCTTTGGGGCTCAAGGGCGGCGCTCCGGCCGCTTCGCCTGAAGACGCTCGGCGAGCAGAGCGAGCACCGAGGTAGGCACCAGTCCGGTGAGATCGCCGCCGAGACCGAAGACCTCCTTGACCAGCCGGCTCGACAGGTAGCTGAAGTCTTCCTTCGGCATCATGAACACGGTCTCGACGTTCGGATTGAGCCGCCGGTTCATCAGCGCCATCTGGAACTCGAACTCAAAGTCCGAGACCGCGCGAAGGCCCCGCACCACGGTGCGCGCACCCAGCCGGGCCATGAAATCGACCAACAGCCCGGAGAAGCTCTCGACCCGGCAGGGCACCCCGGGAAGCCGCTCGGCGAGCAGCTCACGGACCATCGCGACCCGCTCTTCGACCGAGAACATCGGTCGCTTCTCCTCGTTGAACAACACCGCGATGACCACCTCGTCGAAGATCGGCAAGCAGCGCTCGACGATGTCCAAGTGGCCGTTATGGAATGGATCGAACGAACCCGGATAGACCGCGATACGTCGCGTCGAGGTACCAGTCATCGGCTCTTCGCCCTCTGTCGGTCGGAAAGATCGAAAGTCGCGGCATTGTATGCGCCGTCGGTTACCCGTACCAGCAGGTAGTGCGTTCCGGTCGGCACGTCGAGCAGAAGCACTTCGCGCCGGCTGTCCAGCAGGCCGTCCGCCGCGGGCGCAGGCTTCCAGGCGCCGCCGTCCAAGCTCACCTGGGCATCGCGCACGGGGCTCCAGGCATCCTCGAGGGTCACTCGTAGGCGATGATCGCCCGCGCCGCCGTCGGCAGCGACCCAGTCGACCTCTCCGAGCGTCGGCGGCGAATGATCGACCGTGAGCGCCGGGCTCACCTCGTCTACCGACAAACCCTCTCCCGCGTCGTTCGCGTCGGCGTCGGTGGCTTCGAGGCGAAAAAGATACAGGCCGTCCGGCAGCGCCGCAACGTCGAAACTCAAGTAGCTGTCCGACAGATCGGCGGCGAGCGGCAACCAACCCTGACTCGACGACGAAACCGGTGCGGCACCGCCCGGCCCGGCGGACTGGAAGGTCAACGTATAGCGCAGCGGGTCGCCGTTGGGATCGCTCGCCTTCCAGCGCAGCGAGCGGTAGCCGAGCTTCCACAGCGGTTTGAGCCGACCGCTGTCGTCTATTTCTTCGGCAGGTGCCAGGGTGGTGAAGATCCCTTCGCGATTGGGATGAACGGGCTCGAACGCCTGGTTGCTCGGATTGAAGTTCTGCGGCACCAGGATCTGCCCCGCGGGCAGCGCGCCGAACGCATCGATCTTCGGCCGCTGGTTGACCTGGCGATAGGTCACCTCGACCGCCGCCAGCCGCGGCGAGGGGCGCTCCGGCGAACCGGTTCCCACGAGTTGCGCCCGCCATTGGAAATAACGTGCGGGGGGCGCGCCGAGGGCGCCTGCGAGCGGGATCTCGTCGCGGTTCGAAACCTTGCTCCAAGGGCTCCAGGGCGACCAGGTCTTGTCGGGCATTGCGCTCGAACCGCTGCGCACCGAAAAGCTCACGGAGGTGCCGTCCGGCACTTCGCCGCGCCAGCCGAGCCGGCCGAGCTTGGCCGGCGCGGCGGCATCGAGCACCGCTCCAGTGATCGTTCCCTGGCGCTCGCGCTCCGCGGTGGTGCGATAAAGGGCGGCGCCATTGGTGGTTGCGAGGGTCGGCCCCGCCGCACCGGCCACCAGGGCGATCAGCTGGCGTTCGTCGGTGTCCCGTTCGAGCTGCATCCGGTCGCCCGCTCCCGAGGAGCGTAAAGAGTAGAGCTTTCCTTCAACACCCGTCGCCACCCACAGGCGCTCCTGCCACAGCAGGTCGAACACCGTCTCCTCGGCGAAGGAACCGACGACTTCGACCACGCCGTTCGGCGCGATCGCGATCACCTCGCTCCGCGGTGCGCCGTCCTTGCGGCCGGCCGGTTCAGAGTCGCCCAACGAGACGCTCACCATCGGCTCGCCGGGCTTGCCCCGGCTGCCTGGGGTTGCTCCGGCCGCTCCGGCCCCTCCGACCCCTCCGGCACCGGCGGCGCGGCCGGGCTCGGGGACCAGGCTTGCCTCGGAGGCCACCAGCGCAGCGTAGATCGTGCCGTCGGGCGCCAGCGCGAACGCCGTAACTTCGGGTTCGGTGGCGTCGAACAGGGTGCGCGCAGTGCCGTCCTTGGCGATCCGAACGATCAGGCCATCGCCCGCCGAGCCCACCACCACGTCGCCGCCCGGCAGCGCGAGGAGGCTGCGCAGGTGCGGCTCGTCGGCGTCGTAGAAAACCCTTCCCCGACCTTGCTCGTCCACTCGGAATAGCTTGCCTTCAGTGCCGGTGGCCACCCACAGTGCGCCGTCCGCGCCGCGCCGAATCGCCCAAATGTAGGTGGCGGCCGGATCGAAGAACGCCTCGACCGCAGGCGTGGCTTCGCCCTTCGCTTTCTTGTCGTTCGTGCCGGGCGCGGGAATGCGATACACATTGCCTTTGGGAGAGGTTCCCGCGAACAGCGTGCCGTCCGGATCGGCCCAGAGCGCGAAGACCTCCGGCTCGGGAGCGTCGAACAGCATGCTTACCGTGCCGTCGGCGGTCACGCGAAGCACCTTGCCGTCGTTACCGGTGCCCACCGCCCAACCACCCGGAATCGCCACCGCCGAGAGCACGAAGGGCTCGTCGATGCCGGCCACCCGCTCGATCCGCGGAGCGAGGTCGACGAACCCGCCGGGGTCCACCGCGACACCCGCCAGCGTACCGCCGGAGAATTCGGCACCGGTCTGGACCTGGAAGATCCGGACTTCGGTCGCGCGGGCGAGCGAGGCGGCGAACAAGATTGCGGCGCCCAGCCAAGCGACCGTGGTGTGCGTTCTCTTCATATCGATCTCCGAACTCTCCTAGCGAGGGGGAAAGGATTGGTTCCGCGAGACGGCGATCGCGGCGGCGGCAGGCGGCGACAGGGATTGCCCCTGCGCCACCTCCGAGGCGGCATCGGTGGCGGTCGGATCCGCTTCCGGTTCGCCGGCCGAATGTCCGCCCGGTCTCTGGACTTCGAGGTCGATACGCACCAGGCCCGAAGCCGGCGCATCGAGCGGCTGGGCGGCGCGCGCGATCACCGCGCCGGAGATCGGCGTGCCGATCCCCGCTCCCCCCGCCCCCCAGAGCGCCCGGACGCTGCCCGGTAGCTGGGGCATCGTCGCCCCTCCGGCGATCATGCCGGGACGCGCGAGCGAGACGATCGCCGCCAGCTCGCGCCGCGAATGGAACGACCCGAGCAGGGCGAGCGCTTGGGGCAGCGTCTCGGGGATCTCCGGTTCCAGCTGCAGGCGGGCCGCGTCGACGCTTGCGCCATCGCCTACCCAGACGCTGTAGCGCCCGGGACCGAGATCCTTCGGCAGCACGACGTCGAGAGTGCGGCGCGAGGTCGAGCCGCGGTAGGCGCGCAGATCGACCTGCAACCGGACCCGATCGCCCGGCCGGACCACTGTCCGCTCGGCGTGAGCGCCCTCGATCGACAGGCCGAGCGGCGCGCTCGCTTGGTCGAAGGCGATCTCAACCCCTTCGAGGTGCAGCCGTTCGAGATCGTTCTGCGCCAGGTACGAGGCGATCGCGAGCAGGTACGACACCGCCTCGTTGGTCGCTCCCTCGCCGTCGAAGCTCTGGGCGACCGAGAGATCGCCATGGCCCGCGATGCGGAACCGCGCCGACAGGTCGAGCGACTGCCCGCCGGCGGTGCGGCTGGCGGCCTCCAGGCTCGCGATCGCCGCGGTGCCGACCATGCCCGCCACGAGGTCCGGGACGTCGGCGATGCGCATCGAAAAGGTGCGCCGCCGCTCGCCGCGAACCTCGACCGTGATCGGAAACATCGGCGCCGTGGCACCGATCCGGCCCAAGATCCCGGCGCGGCGGTCTTGCTCGACCGCGCCGACGATCGGACCGATGTTGGCAATCTTGAACGAGTTGTACTGGCTGGAGAGGATCGTCACCACCTCGGCCGGCGCCATCGGGATCGACACCGGCCCGGCGCCCAGAAACGCATGGCCGAACGCCAACACCGAGTCGCCTCCCCGGTCGGTGATGGTGCCGGTGGCGCCGAGGCGGAAATCGCCGTCGAGAATCACCCCGGATACCGCGCCTCCGGGTACCAGGTCCGCCGCGCCGAGCGCCGGTTCCGTAGCCGAGCCGCCGCCGGAAAGCGCCATCGCGGTCACGCCAAAGCCCTGGCGCAGGGTCGCCAGCGACCGCTCGCCGAAACCCGCGGCCGACCAGACGAGCGCGCCGCTGGCCCCGTCGGGCGCGCCGGGCGCGAACCGCTCTTTCCAGGTCGCAAGCTCGCGGGCGAGCAGATCGGCGGGAATGCGTCGCGCGATGAGATCGTTGAGCGCCACCGCCGGCCGGGCGGCCCCCGGGCGGGGCCCCCCCCCCGGGGGGTGGGGGGCGCCCCGCACCCCCGCGCTCCGGCGCCACGAAGCGAACGGGGGATAGCCCCCCCGC
>JBBRUC010000241.1:0-8631 GCA_038248205.1 Thermoanaerobaculia bacterium | reverse complement strand
GAGTTCCTTGCGGGAACTTCTAGGCATGGCCGCAACGGCGGATGATGAGAGGGGCGATCATGGAGATCACGGAGGTCAAGGTCTTTCCTGTCCACGAAGAGAAGCTTAGGGCCTTCGTTTCGATCGTCTTCGACCACTGCTTCATGGTCAACGACATCAAAGTCATCCAGGGGCGGGACGGCCTGTTCATCAGCATGCCGAGCCGCAAGAAGAAGAACGGGGAGTTCAAAGACATCGCCCATCCGCTGAACAACGAAGCCCGGCGGAGGATCGAAGACCGCATCCTGACCGCGTTCGGCCAGATCGAGGAGGGCGACCAGCCGGTCCGCCACTCGGCGAGTTCGAACGGCGGCCCGGGAATCGGCGGGATCTTGCCGAAGAGCGGCGGCAACGGCAAGGCGGAAACCGTCGTTCCGGAACCGAAGGCGGCGGAGGCCAAGACGCTCGAAGAGCTCGAAGAGCTACACTTGAGCGATTCGTTCTGGAGCGTCGGGTAGACGGACGGGACGATAGGATAGGGAAATCGAGGCACGACGGCGAAGCAACTGGGGCGTCGCCAAGCGGTAAGGCACCAGACTTTGGCTCTGGCATACGGAGGTTCGAATCCTCCCGCCCCAACCAAACTCAGTGGCAAGCCCCCACGGCAAGAGGAGCGAGGACGCAACATGGCGGGAGAGCTGAAGATTTTCGGGGGGCGCGCCCACCCGGCTCTGGTGCAGGAGATCTGTGAATACCTCCATCTCGAAGCGGGGCACGTCAAGGCCCTGAACTTCTCCGATGGCGAGATCTTCTGTCAGATCACCGAAAACGTGCGCGGCTCGGACGTCTTCGTGGTGCAGCCCACCTGCGAGCCGGTCAACGAGAACCTGATGGAGCTGTTGATCCTGCTCGATACGTTCAAGCGCTCCTCCGCCTCGCGGGTGACCGCCGTGATCCCGTATTACGGCTACGCACGGCAGGACAAGAAGGACCAGCCGCGGGTGCCGATCACCGCCAAGCTGGTCGCCGACCTGATCTCGCGCGCGGGCGCCGACCGGGTGCTGACCCTCGATCTTCACGCCGACCAGATTCAGGGGTTCTTCGACGTTCCGGTCGATCACCTGTTCGCGGCTCCGGTGCTGCTCGAAGCGATGAAGTCGGAACTGATCCCCGATCTGGTGATCGTCTCGCCGGATGCGGGGGGGGTCGAACGGGCGCGGGCGATCGCCAAAAGGCTCGGCGTGGGCTTGGCGATCGTCGACAAGCGGCGCACCGCGCCGAACGAGGCGGAAGTCATGCACGTCATCGGCGACGTCGAGGGTAGGAACGCCCTGATCGTCGACGACATCATCGATACCGCGGGAACCTTGACCAAGACGGTCGAGGCGCTGCGGAAGAAGGGCGCGGAGCGCATCCTAGCCGCCGGGGTGCACGGGGTGCTCTCCGGCCCGGCGCTCGACCGGATCAACGCCTCGCCGCTCGAATCGGTCCTGATCACGAATACCATCCCGGTGGAGGCCAAGCTCGCCCGGTCGGCGAAGCTGCGGACCCTCTCGGTCGCGCCGCTGCTCGGCGAGGCGATCCGCCGGATTCATGAGAATAGTTCCGTAAGCTCGCTGTTCGTCTGACGGCGACTCCTGCTTAAAAAGGGTATGGCGATGAACGAATTGACCGTAGAAGTGCAGAAACGCGAAGTGACCGGCAAGAACGCCAACCGGCGTCTCAGGGCCTCGGGCGTGGTGCCGGGCGTCCTGTATGGCGGTGCGCGAGAATCCGTGTCGATTCAGGTCGGCCGGAAAGAGATGATCGAGCTGCTCAAGAAGGCGGGCAGCGAGCATCCGATCTTCCGCCTCAAGTTGGCCGGCTCAGGGCAGGAGCGCCACGCGATGGTGCGTGAGCTGAAAGTCCACCCGATCACCCGGATCCTCCAGCACATTGATTTCCAGCGCATCCTGATGACCGAAAAGCTGCACACCTCGGTGCCGATCGAATTGACCGGCATCGCCTACGGCGTGAAAACCGAAGGCGGCATCCTCGACTTCGTCACCCGCGAGGTGGAAGTCGAATGCCTGCCGGGCGATATCCCGAAGAACCTTGTGTTCGACGTGACCGAACTCCACATCGGCCAGCACGTCGAGGCGCGCGAGCTGAAGCTGCCGAAGGGGGTCGTGCTGTTGGCCGAAGAGGATCGCGTGATCGTCGCCTGCGCCCACACGCACGCCGAGCAGTCGGCGGCCAGTGGCGAGGGACTCCTCGAAGAGGTCAAGGCCGAGCCCGAGGTGATCAAGAAGAAGAAGCCGGAAGAGAAGAAGGACAAGAAATAGCCGTCACGCGGTGGGAGGTCGATCGAGAGGGTTTGATCGACCTCCTGCCGCACGGTTGTTCCCGCCCTTCCGCCGTTTCGATGCCACGTCTCGTCCTTGGGTTAGGAAATCCGGGTGCGCAATACCTCGCGACCCGTCACAACGTCGGATTTCGTGTCGTCGAAGAGGTCGCCCGCCGTGTAGGCGTCTCGTTCGAGGGCGATGCCGTACGCGACGAGTGCGGCTCGCGGGTCGTCGCCGCGGGCGACCTTTTGCTGGCCCTGCCGCAAACTTTCATGAATCGCAGCGGCTATGCCGCGCGCTGTCTGGTCGAAGTCCACGGCTTCGCGCCGGAGGAAATCCTGGTCGTCTACGACGAGGTCGCCTTGCCGCTGGGAAGGCTGCGCCTGCGGCGCGGCGGCAGCCCCGCCGGACACCGCGGCATCGAGTCGATCTTGCAGCAGTTGCGCACCGATCAGGTTCCGCGGCTCAGGCTCGGGGTCGGCCGGGGCGAACCCATCGCGGAAAGCGCGGCGGACGAGGCGCCGCCGCCGGAAAATCTCGCCGATTTCGTCCTGTCGCCGTTCGGGGAGGCGGAGCGAGAGCCGGTCGCCGCGATGATCCTGCGCGCGGCGAGCGCCTGCGAGACCTGGGCGACCGAAGGTACCGACGCCGCGATGTCGCGCTGGAACGGCTGAAGCCGGCGTCTCCTAGACCCTGAATCGGAAAATCCCGCGCCGCAGGGTAGGGAGCGGGACTACCCTCCGGGGCGTATCCGAGGGAGGGAGTTCGGCGGACACTCGGGCGCATAATGCCGATTCGCAATCAGGGGTGGTGGGATCGCGGCCTCCGGGTCATCGCGGGGACCCTCCTGCTGATCGCGGGATTCTGGGGTGGAATTGACGGGTTGGCGGGAGCGTCTCTGCGCATCTTCGGCTGGCTGCCTCTGTTCACGGGTTTGATCGGCTGGGATCCTATCTATGCCTTCTTCCGTTGGAGCACCGACGTCAAGGCCCGGAGAGAGTAAGCTTTCCGAAACCGATCCTTTCAGGTTCGGTCGGGAGGGCGAATCGATCTTGACGCTCAAACGGCTCCGCTGGATGGCCCTCGGAGGGTTTCTTCTCTACCTCGCCGGCGTCGAGGTGGCGAGAAATACCTTGGCGCCCTACGTCGCCTCGGTGGCCGGCCGCCTGGTCATGAACCTCGCCGTGGCGATCGGCATGATGGTCGTCTTCGGCTTCTTCTTCGAACAGTTGGCCCAGCTGTACGGCCGGGTCGAACGCCAGAATCGGGAACTGGAGGCGCTGCGGACGGCGTCTCTCGACGTCCACGGTGAGTTGGCGCTCGACGTGGTGCTGCAGCGGGTGGTCGACCAGGCCTGCCAACTCCTCAACGCCCGCTACGGCGCGATCTCGGTTCTCGACGCCGGAGAGGGTATTCTCGCCTTCGTCACCACCGGCATCTCTAAGGACGAGCGGGAGCGGATCGGCCCACCCCCTACGGGGCGGGGGGTTCTCGGCGTTCCGCTGCTCGAAGGTGAGAGGATCCGTCTGAGTCACCTCGCCAAGCACCCGCGCTCCGTCGGTTTTCCCTCGAACCATCCGCCCATGAACTCGCTGCTTGCCGTGCCGATCGTCTGCCGGGGGCCGTTCCGCGGCAATTTGTACCTGGCCGAAAGCCGGTCGCCCGGCGGATTCAGCGCCGAGGACGAAGAAACCCTGGTTCGGTTCGCGGCGGCGGCTGCCGTCGCGATCGAGATCTCGCATCTCCACGAGCGGCTTCGCTCGCTCGCCGTGGCGGAAGAGCGTCTGCACATCGCCCACGAGATGCACGACGGAATGGCGCAGATCCTCGCCTATGTGAACACCAAGGCGCTGGCGGTCGAAGAATATTTGAAGCAGGGCAAAGTGGTGGAGGCCGCGGCCCATATCAGCCAGCTGTCGGTCGCCGCGCGTGAGGTCTACGCCGACGTCCGCGAGGGAATCCTCGGCCTGCGCGTGGGGCTCGGCGAATACGGGACCTTCGTCGAGACCCTGTCAACCTACGTGGACCGGTGGCGCGAGCAGAACGAGATCGAGGCGACGTTTGAGGTCTCGCCAGAAGTTTCGCTGGCGCCTCCGGCCGAACTCCAGGTCGTGAGGATCGTCCAGGAGGCGCTCGCGAACGTCAGGAAGCACGCCCGGGCCAAGGCGGTGAGGATCGAGATCGGGCGGTGCGGCGGCGTGGTGCGGATCACGGTGAAGGACGACGGCGTCGGTTTCGATCCCGCTGCGCTCGGCCGGAGCGTGTTTCCTCGTTTCGGACTTTCAACGATGAGGGAGCGCGCGGAGTCGGTCGGCGGTATGCTCAAGGTCGAAACGGCACCCGGAGAGGGGGCGCTCGTAGTTGCCGAGTTGCCCGTCATGTCGAGTTCTCAACCGGAAGGAGCGGCGCTTGAAGATCCTGATCGCTGACGACCACGCACTCTTTCGCGACGGCCTGCGCAGTCTGCTGGAAGCGCGCGGCTATCAGGTGATCGGCGAGGCAAAGAACGGCCGCGATACCGTCGAGCTGACGCGGCAGCTCCGGCCGAACGTCGTGCTGATGGATCTGGCGATGCCGGAGATGGATGGCTTGGCCGCCACCCGCGTGATCTGCGCCGAAATGCCCGAAGTGAAGGTGGCGGTCCTCACCGCCTCGGACGACGACGCGAAGCTGTTCGAGGCGATCAAGTCCGGTGCGCAGGGCTACCTGCTCAAAGATCTTCAAGCGAGCGGCTTCTTTGCCCTGCTCGAAGGGCTGGAGCGGGGCGAGCCGGCGCTCACCCCGGCGCTCGCCCGCAAGGTGCTCGCCGAGCTGGCGCGGCCGGCCTCGACTCACAAGGAGGTGCCGGACCCCGACGCGCTCACCGAACGCGAACAGGAGGTACTGGAGCTGATGGTCTCCGGCGTCACGTCGAATCGCAAGCTCGCCAATGGGCTCGGCGTGAGTGAGAACACGGTCAAGTTCCACGTCCGCAACATCTTGGACAAACTCCACGTCCACAACCGCGCCCAAGTGGTCGGCTACGCTCTGCGCACGGGAATGGTGGCCCCGGCGCCCGAAGGGGAGTGAAGCTCCGGCAGGGTCCTAGTTTGAATCTGCTCGGCTCCTTCGTGTGCGCGCTTAAAGGCGCTGCCAGTCGCCTGCGCGATTCAAACTAGGACCCTGCCGGAAGCTGAACGAGCTTGCGCCATTTCGCCCGCGCGGGTAGAATCGGCGGCTCGCGCCGGAATCGTTCCGGCTTTTTCCACCCTCTCTGTTCCGCACCATGGTGCGGGACCGACCCAGGCCATAGGGAGGTTCGTTTCCCCTCATGCGTACCTACGAGCTGTGCTTCGTCGCAGACCCTCGTCTCTCGGACGAAGAGGTCGTGACGTTGACCGAAGACTACAAACAGCTACTCACCTCCAAAGGTGTCGAAATCACCAAGGAAGAGAGCTGGGGGCGCCGCAAGCTGGCGTACCCAATCAAGAAACTGACCGAAGGCAAGTACGTGCTGCTCTTTTTCTCGAGCGAAGGCGGAGCCCAGGGCCTCGCCGACGTGGAGCGCCGCATGCTCCAGAACGACAAGGTCCTGCGTTTCCTGATCGTTCGCACCGATGAAGATCTCAAGCGGGCTGCCCGGGTGGTACCGCGGCGCAACCCGTCGCCCGAGAGCGACTCCGGGGACCGCGGAGATCGCGGGGACCGGGACGATCGCGGGGATCGTGGTGATCGCGGAGATCGCGGAGATCGCGGAGATCGCGGCGGCCATGGCGGCGGCCGGGGACGGGGCGATCGAGAGTATTCGTCCGGTAGGGAGGACTGATCCATGGCTCGTCCGAAGAAGGTTTTCTTCCGTCGTCGCAAGGTCTGCAAGTTCTGTGTCGACCGCATCGAGCATGCCGACTACAAAGATATGAAGCTGCTTCAGGGATTCGTGCCGGAACGCTCGAAGATCCTTCCGCGCCGCATCTCGGGCACCTGTGCCCGGCACCAGCGGCTCCTCCAGACGGCGATCAAGCGGGCGCGTCACCTCGCCCTGCTGCCTTTCACCACCGATTAAAGGACAACCGAGATGCGTGTGATCTTGCTCTCCGATCAGCGGAACCTCGGCAAGCGCGGCCATGAGGTGGACGTGAAGCCCGGCTATGCGCGCAATTTCCTGATCCCTCAGGGAATGGTGCTCGAGGCGACGAACGCCAACAAGGCGTACTTTTCTCATCAGAAGAAGAAGATCGACGACCGCCACTCCCGCGAGCTGGAAGCGGCGGCGGCCGTTGCGGCGCAGTTGGCCGAAATCAAGATCGAAATCGCCAAGCGCGTCGGCGAGAACGAAGTGCTCTACGGGTCGGTCACCGCGGCGGACGTCGCCGAGGCGCTCGAAGCCAAGGGTGTCTCGATCGACAAACGGCGGCTCGATCTCGCCGGCGGCATCAAGAAGCTGGGCGACTACACGGTGCGGGTCGACCTGCATCCGGAAGTGGTGGCCGAGGTGGTCGTTTCGGTCATCCCGGAACGGTAGCGTCAAGCTCTCGGGCGTTTCGAGATGTCGGATTCCGGCCAGGGCGAAAGCCCCACGCTACCGACCGAAACGCCCGAAAGCTCTTCCCCTACGAAAGAGTCCGGCGCACATCCAAGGCTCGAAGATTTTCTGATCGAGCCGACCCGCAAGCTCTCTGATTGGCACTGGCTGTGGAAGGGGGACGTGGCGTTCCCCATCCGCAGCCATCGCGGTTTGCTCGGCCGCCTGCTGGTGGCGTGGAAACGGCTGTTCCGCCCCCTGGTCGCGGTGCCCCAAAACGACCTGTGGGAACGCCAGCGGATCTTCAACCTGATCCTGCTCGAACACCTCGAACGGCAGGATGCCCTGAACGGTCGCCATCACGACCGCCTGGCCTACTTGGAAGAGCTGGACGCCAAGGGCGTTCGCGAGTTGATGCAGCACAATGACGCGCTGTTTTCGCGCGTCGACCAAAAGCTCGACCGGGTGCGGCGTGAATCGCGCGATCTGCTCGCGAGCTTGGGCGCCGCGCTTTCCGTGGTCGAAACGCCGGCCGAGGGGGCCGCGGCCGCCTCTCCCTCTCCTCCCGATTCCTCCGATCTCGTCCGCCTGCGCGATGAGCATGCCTATCTGGAACTCGAACGGCGCTACCGGGGGACCGAGGAGGAGATCGGCGAGCGGATTTCCGTCTACCTCCCCTGGTTGGCTGAGCGCTCGTCGGTGCTCGATCTCGGCTGCGGCCGCGGCGAGTCGCTCGCCCTGCTGCGCCAGCACGGAGTCGCCGGGCGCGGCGTTGATTCCTCCGCCCGGATGGTCGATCTCTGCCGCGAGCGCGGCCTCGAAGCGGAGGTGGGCGATCTGTTCGCCTACCTGGCCTCTCTGCCCGAAGCCAGCCTTGGAGCGATCGTTTCGTTCCATGTCATCGAGCACCTGCCGCCTGAATCGCTCGATCGCCTGGTGCGCCTCGCCTACCGCGCGCTCCGCCCCGGCGGCGCGTTGATCCTGGAAACACCAAACCCGCTGTCGCTGGTGGTCGCCGCCCGCAACTTCTGGCTCGATCCAACCCACCGCAGGCCGGTTCATCCCGAAAGCTTGAAGCTTCACTACGAACTCGCGGGTTTCGATCCCGTCGAACGTCTCGACCTACGCCCGTTCCCTCTAGCCGAACGCCTGCCCGAGATCGATTTGAAAGACATCCCAGAGGCCCAGCACCTGCTCGCCGACCGGGTCAACCGACTGCGCGATTCGGTCGACGAGTTACTCTTCGGCACCCAAGACTTCGGCCTGATCGGGATTAAGCCGGGCAGCTAGAGTATCCGGGCGCGCGGATCTCTTGCGCGGTCGATCGCCTCAGGTTCGCCCCATCGCTCCGCGACGCGGGCCTGGGCCGGTGAGCGCAAGGATTCCACACCGGCTCAGGCCGGTTCGCCATAGGCAGACGCCAGCGCCAAAGGCGCGATCCTATGACAGCCTGGGGCAACGCCCCAGGACACCAGATCGATCCAAAAACCCAGAAGGGCTGAAGGCCCGCACCATGCTGTTCGCCGCCAAACGGTGGGCAGGCCGTGGCACGGCGGTTTGGATCGGGCCTACAGCCCTATGGGTGTTTGCCGTCGTACCTGTCCTGGGGCGTTGCCCCAGGCTGACATAGGATCGCGCCTTCGGCGCTGGCGATCTCCTTTGATGCGGCTCTGAAGCTTCGCTTGGGCGCCTCACAAGACGGATGAGACGCGGCTCGACTCGTAGGGGCGGGGGGTGCCACCCCCCCCCCCGGGCGCGGGCGACCCGGCGGGGGGCCACGCCCCCCCCGCCCCCCCCCCCCCCCAACAAAAATGGGGCCCCGGG
>JBBRUC010000240.1:0-8677 GCA_038248205.1 Thermoanaerobaculia bacterium | reverse complement strand
TCGTGCCCTGGCAGGGGATTGCGCCGCCGCTTCCCGCCGGAATTCGGCTCGGGCCGGCGACGATCGACGGCGTGATCGCCGACGCGAAATGCTGGCTCGGGGTCATGAACCCCGGCGAGGGTAGGGTCCACCGGGATTGCGCCATACGTTGCTTGAGCGGGGGAGTGCCGCCGCTTTTGCTCGGCGCCGGTCCTGAGGGGAAAACCTACTGGCTGACCGGCCCAGGAGGCCGGGCGATCGGGGCTAAACTCCTCGATCGAGTTGCGGAGCCGGTGAGGCTTCGCGGAGAGGTGGTGAGGTTCGATGATCAGCTCGTCTTCGCAGTCGAATCCGACGATTTCGTCCGACGCGACTCCGGCCGTTAGCCCTGCCGCCGGCCAAGATCCCGGCAGCCAGCGGCCCTTCCCTGCCGCTCCGGAGCTGATCCCAAGCGCGGTGCTCACTGCCGGCTCCTACCGTCTCCGGTTCGCCCGGACGCCGGAGGAGCTGGACCAGCTGCTGCGCCTGCGGTTCGAGATCTTCAATCTGGAACTCGACGAGGGGCTCGCGACCTCCTACGCCACCGGCCGGGACGAAGACGAGTTCGACCGCGTCTGCCATCACCTGCTGGTCGAGCATGCGCCGACCGGCGAGCTGGTAGGCACCTATCGCCTGCAGACCGCGGAGATGGCGGCGGCGGGGGTGGGCTTTTATACCGACGGCGAGTTCGCCCTCGACGGCTTGCCGGCCGAGGTGATCGCCCAAGGGATAGAACTCGGCCGCGCCGCGATCGCCCGCGAGCACCGCAAGCGCCCGGTGCTGTTCCTGCTCTGGCGAGGTCTCGCCCTCTACGTCGCCCAGAACCGGAAGCGCTTCCTCTTCGGTTGTTGCTCGGTGACCAGCCAGGACCCGCTGGACGGCTGGCGGGCGCAGGCGACTCTGGCGGCGGGCGACCACCTTCATCCGACGCTCTCGATTCCCGCCCGGCCGGGTTTCGAATGCGTACTGCCCGAAGGCGCCGCGGGGGATTCGGCGTTTGCCCCGGCCGATTCGCCGCTGGTGCTGCCCGCCCTGTTCGACATGTACCTGCGCTACGGCGGCAAGATCGCGGGTGGTCCAGTGATCGACCGGGCGTTCGGCACGATCGACTTCCTCATGCTGTTCGACGTCCAGGCGATGGAGGAGAAATCGCGCCGGATGTTTTTTGAAAACCTGCCGGGGATTCCGGGGTCGTCGGGCCAGGAGGGATGACGGCGCGCGCCCGTCTGCGGGCCGTCGCTCGGGCGGCCGGCCTGATCGGCGTGACGCTTGCTTTCTCCCCGGTCCACGCGGTCGGCCTCGCGGTGACCGCTGGGCGGCCTCAGGCACGCGGCCGGTGGCGGGGGAAGTTTCTGCGCACCTGGTCGCGCGCTTTTCTCCGGGTTTTGGGCGTCCGGGTCACCTGGCGCGGCCCGGAACCGCAGCCGCCGTTCCTGCTCGCGGCGAACCATCTGAGCTACCTCGACATTCTGGTGCTCGCGAGCCGGCTGCCCACGACGTTCGTCGCCAAGGCCGAGATCGCGGGCTGGCCGGTACTGGGGCCTCTGTGCAGCTCGTTCGGCACTCTGTTCGTCGATCGCAGCCGGAAGAGCGATCTGCCGCGCCTGCTCGGCCGGCTCGAAGCCGCTCTGGCCGCCGGGAGCGGCGTGGTTTTCTTTCCCGAAGGGACGAGCAGTCCGGGCGTCCACGTCCTGCCGTTTCGCTCGCCGCTTCTCGCCCTTCCCGCCGCCTCCGGCCATCCGGTCCACGCCGCGGCGCTCGCCTATCGAACGTCCTCTCCTGAACCGCCCGCTCACCTCTCCGTCTGCTGGTGGGGCGACATGCCGTTCGGCTCCCACCTGATCCCCTTACTCGGCCTCACCCGCATCGAAGCGACCGTTTCGGTAGCCGTTGAGCCTCTCGTCGACGCCGACCGGAAGTCTCTGGCGCTGGCGTTGCGCGAGGTGGTGCTGAGTGAATTCTCGGCTTCGGCACCGGCCGACTTCGAGTTCGAGCTGTAGGCCCGCTCAGCGCAGTGGCTGACTCTTGCCCCCGCCGAAATGTGTTCGTAGCAGGGCGATCAGTTCCCGGAGAGGTGTCGGCCGGGCGCCGCGCTTGACGTTTTCTGCGCCGATCTCGAACGCCAGGCGCCATTGGGTGAAAAGGGTGCGGTAGGCGGCGAACAGGCTCGCGCCCGGTTGGTAGATGTGGGTCGCTTCGGAGGTGACGCCGTTCAGCTCCAGGATGCGGAAATCGCGGCCGGCTTTGAAGGCTTCTTCCGTCGGCACCCTGAGGTCGTAACGGCCGAAGAAGAACCCCTCGTAGCCGAGGCTCGCGGCATCGATCGCGCGGAGGAGATCCGGGGTGGCGAGGTGGTTGCCGTCTAAAAAGACGGCGCCGCGGCAGTGGTTGCCGATCTCGACCAGCTCGATTCGCTCTCCCGCCGCCGGAACCTGATCGAGCCGCGCCTTGTGGCGCGCCAGGTGGAGCGGCGCCATCGAGACCGCCCGCTCGTCGGCCAGAATCAGCTGTTCGAGCGTCTTCTCGCCATCTCCCGAGAGGGCGAGAAGATGCTTGTCGGTGATCGAGAAGATCCGGCCGCTCAACTCGGCGGGATGGCGGATGTAGAAGACCCCGAATTCGCGCCCCGGTACGTACTCCTGGACCATTCCATCCGTCATGGTGGTCGCCAAATGGGCGCCAAGCGCCTCGGCGTTTTGGATCACCGCGACCCCTTCGCCGCGCTGGCCGACGTCCGGCTTGATCACCACCGGGAAATCGAGCCCGTGCTGGCCCAGGAACGCGTGGACCGTGGCGATCCGCTGCTCCGGCGATTGGTCGGCGGCCAGTCGGGCGAAGCGGGCGATCGGCGCGCCGCCGGCTTCGAGGGCCGCGAGGATCTCTACCTTCGATTCGAGCACGAAGCCGCCCGCGGGCATCGCCGGGTTGACCGCCGTAAACACCGTCGAGCTGCGGTGGCGGAGTGCCTGGAAGGCGGCGTAGAGGACGACGGGGATGTTCACCAGCCAAGCCGGCCAGAACTCCCACCGGGTGAGCCGGTGCCATTTGCCGAGCGCCAGGCGCCGGCCGCGCGGGGCGAACAGGGGAGGAATCCAGCGGGTGAGGGCGAGATAGATCAGCAGGGCGGCGAGCGCGACCGGCAGGGCGCCGCGACCGTACCGTTCGAGTTGGGCGAGCGCCGCCGCGCCGAGCTTCGAGGCGAGCCCCACGAGGATCGGCGTCCAGATCGCCCCCGCCACCACGAGCCAGAGCGTGAACGTGCCGATCGGACAGCCGAGCAGGCCGGCGGCGAGATAGGTTGGCAACCGGCTACCGGGCAGGAATCGAGCGGCGAACAGCACCCTGCCACCGCGCTCGCGAAACCAGGCCTCGCCCCGGTCGATCTGCTCGGGGCGAATCCACCAAGAGAGGGGAGGCCGGGTGATCGCCGGCCTGCCGCCGTACCGTCCGGCGAAAAACAGCAGCAAATCGCCGCCCAGGATGCCGAGAAAGCAGGCGAGCGACGCCGCCGGCAGACCGAAAGCGCCGCGGGCGACGAGCAGACCGGCGGCGACGCAAGCGAGGTCCTCGCTGATCAGCGTCGCGAGGGCGAGCCCGACGAGGAGGCCTGGACCCGTGGCACCGTCCGACAGCCGGGCCGCGAGATCGGTCGGCTCGATCACCGGAGGGGCGCCGGTTGGCGCGGCAGGCTAAGCCAGCGCAGCAGCGAGCGCTCGCAGGGGGAACCGGGGGAGTAGCCGAGGCGGACGCGGTCGGCCGTCACCCGGACGCGGGAAAAGCTGACCGTCTGGGCGTCCTCGCGATGCATACAGACCGAGGCGGCCGAAGGCCCCGAGCCATGGCCGCGCTGGTAGGCGAGCAGCTTGCGTACCGTCTGGGGGGGCGAGGGGTAGGTGGCGCGGCGCTCGGCAAACAGCGACTCGTCACCCACCGACGACGAAACCAACGGGGGCTTGGCGTCCACTTCTTCAAGCGCCTCGCCGGTCCAGGCGAAAACCCTCGGCGCCTCTCCCGGAGCGAACGCTCCGAGGGTGAACGGACGATAGTGGGCGAGATCGAGATCCCCTACCCGGCGGGCAACCGCGGCGAGGTCGGTCGCATCGATCAGCTCCGAGACGATCAGCCCGCGGCTTGCCTGCGGCGCGCGCGGCTCCCGATCCGGCCGGCGGTTGAGCAGAAACAGGCAGAGGCCCGCCTCGTTCGCCGCGATCCAGGTGCCGCCCCCCTGCGGATCTTTCGGGGCGAGAAAGCGAACGCCGCTCCGCTCGCCGCGCCGCGGCGGCAAGGCGATCGGTCGGGTGCGCAACTCGTCGCGATTGAACAGGAGGTCGTAGCCGTCGGGGTGGATCAGCCAGCTTGCGGTGCACACGCCACCTGCTCCTCGCGGTAGCGCAGGGTCGAGGGAGCGACCCCGAACGTTTCGGCGACTTCGATGCCGGAACGGGTGAGGATCGAGCGCACCAGCGCCCAGTGGTGGACCGTGTGGCTGAGCAGGAACTGCAGCTCGCGGCGCAGCGTCGAGCGCGAGAAATCCTCGGGTCCGCCGCCGCCGTTGGATCGAACCGAGATCGGATGCTCCAGAATGCTCCGATCGAGATCCGAAAGGTGGCCGGAGATGTCGATGATCGAGATTTGCGCCGCCTGCCGCTCGGTCTCGACCTGGCGGTTGCGTTGGCGGGCGTCGTAGTCGATCGAAGTTTGGTCACAACCGGCGAAAAAGGCGGCGTAGTGATCGAGCACGTGGCGCACGTGGGGACCGATCGAGAGATAGGTGTTTTCGTCGATCCGATCGAGCAATGCGAGGCCCTGGCGGAGCGCCTCGAGATTGTCATTGACGGGATGGTGGTCGGTCTTTTGCGTAGTCTCTGCTTGCATTCGGCGGATCTCGATAGAGAAGGCAGCGACCCTCGGGGTCGAGGTGTATACGGCGCAGCCTCCAGGTTTCGATGGGTATTGTCGCCGTCCTTGGGGCAGAACGCTACCATTTCGCTTCGCCCGAGCCTCCTCGACCCCGGAATGTTCCTTCTTGGGTCACCCGGGAGGTGCGGGCATCGGCCGGCCAGTCTCTGGCGGGATGGCCTTTCTTGCAGCGAATCGGCAGGAATTGCCTGCTTGTCGACGGTCACCCTCCTTGCGTCGGCCCTGGAAAGCGCGTGGCACAGCCCCTGCACTCCGTCCTACCGAAGAAAAAGAGACCCGTTCGGAAAGGCCGACGGACTCTCTAAAAACGCGCCTGGAACCCAGGTTTCGATCGGAGTTACTCCATGAATGACCAGAGCGTTGGAAAGAACGATGCGAATCTCGATCCGCTCTCCGGTGCCCCGGGTGCCCACCCGGTCGGTGCGGGAGTCGGTGCGGTAGGAGGTAGCGGAACCGGTGCAGCGATCGGTGCGGTAGTGGGTGGTCCTGTGGGTGGGGTGGTCGGTGCAGTGATCGGCGGCGTCGCTGGTGGCTTGGCCGGCAAAGGCGTGGCCGAGCTGGTGAACCCCACGGTCGAGGATGCCTACTGGCGCGAGAATTACGTCAACCGTCCGTACGCCAACGGCCAACCGTACGATCAGTACGCGCCCGCGTACCGGTACGGCTGGGAATCCAAAACCCGTTATGCCGGCAAGCGTTTCGAGGACGTCGAGAACGATCTCGAGCGCGGTTGGGACAAGGCGAAGGCCAACTCCCATCTCGCCTGGAACGAGGCCAAGTCGGCGACTCGTGACGCATGGCATCGCATCGAAACCGCGATTCCCGGCGACGCGGATCACGACGGCCGGTAGGCAAGACGGCGGTACGCCGTAGCCTCTTGAAGCAAGTAACGCCCGGAACCCTCCGGGCGTTTTTTCGATCCGTCCTCTTCGACCGGAGTTCGCGACGCCGCGGACCGCAGTAAGCGCTCGACTTCGATCGGCGGCGTCGCCCGGTCAGCTCGCCGGTCCTATCGGAACGCCGCGCGCCGGTCGTCGAACAGGGCGCCTCGATCTCGACCTCGTTGGTGCTCTCCGCCGTCTTCTTGACGGTCAGCATTCGAACGCGCGCTTGGTCGCAGACGAACTAGTCGACATCCGGTTAGGCCCGGGCTTTTCCAAGCGACTGCTGATCAAAGGGGAGGCGAGCCTGTCCGCGCAGGTCGGTATCGGCACCGAGCGAGATATCGATCTGCATGGGGTCTTGAACCTCGGTTCGAGCACTGCCGGCACCCCTGCGAGGCCGAGACTTGCCTTTGGCGCTCAAGCAGTTCTCGCCCCGTCGGTCGAAGGCCAGGCCCCGCGTTAAGATTGCACTCCGGCACCCCCCATGCGCATCCTCCTAATCGCCAACACCCTCCCCCCCCGAGACCTTTCCGGGGTAGGGGAACAAGTCCTCCAGCTAGCCGCCGGTCTCACCGTCCTCGGCCACGAGGTCGAAGTCCTCGGACGTAAGTCCGCGGACCGCGACGGCGCCCCCGGGCCGAAGATCCTCTTCCCCCTCACTATCGTGCCCGCCACCCTCCGCGCCCTCCGCCGGTTTCGGCCGGACGTCGTCCAAGTCCACGAGTCGGACGGTGCGCTCGCCGCCTCCGCCGTTCTGTGGGCGCGAGGGAAGGAGGCTCGTCCTCTGCTCGCCGCCCTCCTCCAAGTGAGCTACGTCGAGGAGAAGAAGGCCGTTCGGCCTCTGGTCGCCGCCGGGCGAGAGATCGGGTGGCCGGGGGCGGTGGAGAAGCGGTTCCGCCTCTGGAAGGCCTCGATCCAGATCTTTTTCGGCCGATGGACGGTGCGCCGGGCGGACTTGGTGCTCGCTCCGAGCGCCGCGACGACGGCGGAGTTGGTGCGCGATTACTGGGCTCGGCGGGTGGAGGTGCTGCCCAATGCGACCGGCGGGCTCGCGCCTTCGGGGCCTCCGGAGCGGTCTCCGACGGATGGCGAGGGGTATTTCCTCTTCGTTGGCCGGTTGCGCATCCGCAAGGGGGTGGAGGTTCTCTTCGAGGCGCTTCGGTCGCTTGCCGGTGTCCGCCTTTTGATCGCTGGCGACGGCGAGCATCGGGCGGCTTTGGTGGCGAAAGCGGGGGAGTTGGGCTTGTCGGGGTCGGGTGCGGTATCCTTCCTGGGCCGTTGCGAGGCTCCTCGGGTGGCGGGTTTGCTGTCCGGGGCGGTCGCGTTGGTGGTTCCTTCGACGTATGAGGGGATGCCGCTGGTGGTTCTCGAAGCGATGGCTGCCGGGGTTCCGGTGGTGGCGAGTCGGGTGAGCGGGATTCCCGAGGTGGTGGTCGACGGCGAGACCGGTTGGCTGGTGCCGGCCGAAGATCCCGCGGCTCTCGAACGGGCGTTGGCCGAGGTGCTGGCCGATCCCGGCGAGGCCAAGCGGCGGGGCGAAGCGGGGCGGCGGCGGGTGGCCGAGCGCTATCGGCCGGAGGTCGTGGCCGGGCTCTGGCAAGACATCGTCGAGCGGCGGCGCGGGGAATCGAGCGGGTAGGTACGGGTGGTTTGCCAATAGATTTTGAAGAGAGCGTCGGGCCGCGCCGGGAGGCGCTGCGGAAAGGTACCGAGGAATCCAAAACACCATGAACGATCGAGCGAACACCCCGAAACGGGGTTACCTGGGGCGCGGTCTGCTCGTCGTCATCGCTTTGGCGGGTCTCGGCCTGGTCGCGGTGGCCGGCGCGGGGTACCGCTGGTTTGGCGATCAGCGGCTGCACCTGCTGCTCGCCCTGATCGCGTCGCTGGTGCTGCTGTTCGCCCATTCCTGGATCTCGATCTACCTGATCGGCACCTCCCGGCTGATCGCCAAGACCGTCACAGCGCACGGGTTCGATCCTACGGAAGACACCGTGCGGCGGCGCCTGGTGCGCCGCGCCTTGCCGTGGCTGGTGGGTGCCGCGATCGCCGTGGTCGCTGCCTTCCTGTCGGGGGCGTTCGCGATGATCCGCCAGGGCGAAGCCCGTCCTCACTTCTGGCACCATGCGATCTTCTTCGCCGCCTTGGCCCTCCAGTTGCCGGCGATCCTCGCCGCGCGACCGGGCCTTGCCGAAACCGAGCGCCGGGTTCGCGAGCTCGACGCGCGGATCGATCGCCCCTCATGACGACCCGCCCGCTCGACGGCCGCGTCGCCGTCATTTTGATCAACTGGAACGGCGCTTCCGACACCCTCGCCACCCTGGACTCGCTCGATCGGACCGAGCAGGCCGAGCGGCTGCGCTGCCTGGTGATCGACAACGGTTCGACCGACGACTCGGTCGCCCGCCTGCGTGCGGCGCGCCCGGGGATCGAGCTGATCGAAACGGGCAAAAACCTCGGCTTTGCCGGCGGCAACGAAGTGGGCATCCGCCGGGCGCTCGAAGACCCGGAAGTCGCTTTCCTCCTGCTGCTCAACACCGACGTCGAGGTCGATCCCGGATTCTTGGCACCGCTGCTCGCGGCCTGCGCCGACCAGCGCGTGGGGGCGGCCGGGCCGTTGATCTACTACTTCGAGCGTCGCGACCTCATCTGGGCGGCCGGCGGCAAGCTCCGCTGGCGCGAGACGGTGACCGAAGAGTGGGGCAACCGCGAGCCGCTAGGACCGCGCTTTGCCGCCGCCGCCGACGTGACCTACTTGACCACCTGCTGCCTGCTGGTACCGCGCGATGCCATGCTGCGCGTCGGCCCGCTCGATCCGCTCTTCTTCATCAACGTCGATGACGCCGACTGGTGTC
>JBBRUC010000239.1:0-8731 GCA_038248205.1 Thermoanaerobaculia bacterium | reverse complement strand
TTCGACGAAGCCGAGCGCCAGGTCGAACTTGGCGACGACCGTCGGCAGTTCGATCGCCTCGATGGCGACATCGGTCAAATTAAAACGCACCTCCGGCGTGTTCAGGAACACGAAGAGCGCCTGGAACAGCGGCGTCACCCCCAGGCGGCGCGGTGCTTTGATCTCTTCGACCAGGCGTTCGAACGGCAGATCCTGATGGGCGAAGGCGCCGAGCGACGTGCGGCGGGTCCGGCGCACCAGCTCGCGGAACGACGGCTCGGTGCCGTCGCCCGTCCCGCCCATTCCGAGCCGCAGCGGCAAAAGATTCGCGAACAGGCCGATCAGCCCGGCGGTTTCGGCGCGGTTGCGGTTGGCGATCGAGGTACCGACCACCACGTCGGCCGCCTCGGCCAGGCGCCCGAGGGACAACCCCCAGGCGGCGAGCAGCACCATGAACGGCGTGGCACCCTCGGCCCGGGCGAGGTCGCGAATCGCCCGCACCGTCTCGGGCCCCAGTTCGAAAGCGAGCGCGCGGCCTTTTCCCGAAGCGGTGCCCGGGCGCGTGAAGTCGTGCGGCACGGCCAGCTCGGCCGGCGCGCCGGCGAGCGCTCCGCGCCAGAAGGCGAGCTGGCGTTCAAGCTCTGCGCCGGAGAGGTACGCGCGCTGCCAGGCGGAAAAGTCGGAGTATTGGATCGGCAGCGGCGGCAGGGCCGGCCGCGCGCCGTCGCCCGCCACCGCGGCATCGTAAAGCGCCGTCGCCTCCCCCACCAAGATCGACGAGGACCATCCGTCCGAGACGATGTGGTGCAGGTTGAACAACAGGGCCTGGTCCTCGGGAGCCAGACGTGCGACCACCGCCCGCAGCAGCGGCCCGCGCTCCAGCGAAAACGGGCGCACCGATTCGGCGACGAACAACCTTGTCAGCTCGGGCTCCCGAAGCGACTCCGGAAGAACCGAGAGATCGATCGTCGGCAGCGCCACCCGGCCGGGCGGTGCCACCCGCTGCACCGGGCCGCTTTCGGTGTTGGGGAACGTCGTCCGCAGCGCCTCGTGGCGCGCCACCACGCCGCCGAGGGCAGCGGCCATCGCGGCGGGAACGAACCCGCCGCGAATCCGCAGAGGCGTCGGAACGTGATAGCTCGGGTCGCCCGGCGTCAGCCGGTCCACCAGCCACAAACGCCCCTGGGCAAACGACAGCGGCACCGGACCGAAATCCGGCGGCAGGCGCGGAATGCCCGCCTGCCCGGCCGAACCGCCCGCCGTCGCTCCGTCCTTCCCGCTCTGGCCGCTGGACGCAGGCCCGGCGGGCGCACCGGCGGCCCCCGGCTTAGACGCCGGCCCACGGGCGCGCAGCTTCTCGAACAGGCGCGCCTTCTCCTCGCGCGACAGACCCGCGAAACGATCGCTCATCGCGTCTCCTCGGCGAGCAGCTCGGCGAGCGCGCCATCGTCGAGCGCCAGAAGCTCGCGTTCGACGATGCGGTCGGCCAGATCGCCGAGGTCGCGCGCGTCGAAGACCTCCTGAAGCGGTATGGCCACCCCGGCCCGCGCCTCCAGCTCGGCGACGAAGCGGGTCGCCAGCAGCGAATGGCCGCCTAAATCGAAGAAGTTGTCGCGCATGCCAACTTCCGCCACCCCGAGCACCTCGGCGGCCACCGCGGCGATCTGCACTTCGAGGTCGCTCTCCGGGGCGACGTGGGCGGTCGCCACCTGCACGTCGGGCGACGGCAGGGCGCGCCGATCGACCTTGCCGTTGGCCGTCACCGGCAGCGCGTCGAGCAGCACGAGCGCCCCCGGCACGAACGGCTCCGGCAGGCGGGCGGCGAGCCGGGCGAGGATGTCGCGCGCGGTTTCGTCGTCGCTCTGGCCGGCCCGGCCGGAGACCCCGAGATGGTGGAATCGGTCGAGGTTGAGACTGTCGTCGGTCCGCAGCACAACATAGGCCGCCAGGCGGCGATCGCCGGGGCGATCCTCGCGCACCAGCGCCACGGCCTCGCGCACCCTCGCGTCGGCGCGCAGGGCGGCCTCGACCTCGCCAAGCTCGACCCGGAAACCGCGGATCTTTACCTGGCCGTCGCGCCGCCCCGAAAATTCGAGCACGCCGTCAGGATTCCAGCGCACGACGTCTCCGGTGCGATAGAGCCGGCAGCCGACTCCTTCCGGACCGGCGGGATCGACGAACGGATCGGGGACGAAGCGTTCGGCCGTAAGGTCGGGACGGGCGAGATAGCCGCGGGCGATGCCCACCCCGCCGGCAAAAAGCTCGCCCCAGGCGCCGGCCGCCACCGGCTCCAGATCGACGTCGAGCACGTAGACGCGGGCGTTTGAGATCGGCCGGCCGATCGGCATCGGATCGGGCACTTCCGAAGGATCGCCGACCCCGAAGCAGCAGGTAAACGTCGTCCCCTCGGTCGGCCCGTAGCCGTCGATCAGCCGGCCGGGGGCGAGATCCGCCACCGCCTGCCGCACCGGCTCGGGGGCGAGGGCGTCGCCCCCGGCGAGCAGCTGGGAAAGCGCCGGCAGCCCCTTGAAGCCGTAGTCGGCCATCGGGTGGAACAGACCGGCCGTAAGCCAGAGCGTGGTGACGTCGAACCGGGCGAGCGTCCGCTTGATCGCCGCGGGCGAGAGCGGTCCGGAGGGCGCGAGAGCGAGCCGGCCGCCGTTTAAGAGCGGCCCCCAGATTTCGAGCGTCGAGGCGTCGAATGCGATCGGCGCGAACAACAGGAAGACCTCGTCGGGGCCGAAACGGATGTAGTCCGTGTCGCGTACCAGGCGGACGACATTTTTGTGCGTGACCCAAACCCCTTTGGGCTTGCCCGTCGAGCCCGAGGTGTACATCACATAGGCGAGGCTGTCGGCGGTCGGGTGCTGCGGCCGGCCGTCGAGCGCCGCGAAGAATCCCCCTTGGGCGTTCCCTTCCGGCTCGGGATCGAGCGGCATCTGGACCGCGGCGAGCGAGGCGACCGACGAGGGCAGCTCGTCGAGCGCGGCGCGGCGGCCCAGCAGGATCGCGGCACCGCTGTCTTCGAGCAGCAGCGCCTGGCGCTCCGGCGGGTAGTTGGGCTCGATCGGCACATAGCACCCCCCGGCGGCGAGGATGCCGAGAATGCCGATCAGCGTCTCGGGCGCGCGCTCGGCGACGATCGCGATCGGCATTTCGAGCGACACGCCAAGGCCCGCGAGACGCCGCGCCAGCTCGATCGACCGCCGCCCCAGCTCGCCGTAGCTGATCGAATACGATTCGAGGTCGCCTTCCCCCTCCCCTTCGATCGCGATCGCGTCCGGGCAGAGCGAGACCTGCTCGGCGAAAAGCTGGGGAATCGAGGCGTCGCGAGGAAACGGCGTGGCGGTGCGGTTGCGCTCGACCACCAGCGCCCGCCGCTCAGGCTCGGAGAGCAACGGCAGCGCCGAGAGCCGGACCTTGGGGTCGGCGATTGCCGCGGCGAGGAAATCGCCCAGGCGCTCGACCTGGCGGCGGATCGTCGCCTCGTCGAACAGGGCCGTGGCGTACTCGAACAGGCCGAAAATGCGTCCCGACTCGCGCCCCGCCACCACCGTCAGATCGAACTTCGAGGTGCCCGAGTCGGCGGGCTGCGGCGTGAGATGAAGAGCGCCCAGATCGGCTTCGGGAATCGCCGCGTTCTGCCAGGTGAGCACGGCTTGAACGAGCGGCGACCGGCTCCGGTCGCGCGCCGGCTTGAGTTCTTCGACCAGCTTTTCAAACGGCACGTCGCGATGGGCGTAGGCATCGAGCGCCTCGTCGCGCACCCGCGCCAAGAGGTCCGAAAACGTCGGGTCGCCCGCGGCGTCGATACGCAACGGTAAGGTGTTGACGAAGAAGCCGACCAGACCTTCCAGCTCCGGCGCGTCGCGGTTCGCGATCGTCGTGCCGAGCACCAGGTCGCGCACCCCCGCCCAGCGCGCGAGCACCGCGGCCCAGGCGCTCACCACGAGCATGAAATCCGTGGCGCCTTCCCGTTGCGCGAACGCGAACGCCGCCGCCGAAAGGCCCTCCGGCAGGCCGAGACGCAACGCCGCCCCGGCGAGGCTCTGATAGGCCGGCCGCGGCCGATCGGTCGGCAGATCCAACGCCTCGGGAGCGCCGCCGAGCCGCGAGCGGAAGTGGCCGATCTGCCGTTCCAGCTCCTCCCCCGCGAGCCAGCCGCGCTGCCAGGCGGCATAGTCCGGGTATTGGATCGGCAGTGGCGGCAGATCCCACGTCGTCCGCCCGGCGACCAGCGCGCGGTACACCGCCGTCGCCTCGCGCACCAGGACGCCCATCGACCAGGCGTCGGAGACGATGTGGTGCATCACCAGGAGGAACAGATGCTCCTCCGCTCCGGTGCGCACCAGCGCGGTATGAAACAGCGGCCCGCGCGCCAGATCGAACGGCCGCGCCGCCGCCTGGTGGGCGACCCGGCGCGCCTCGTCTTCGCCGCGCTGGACCGACCGGGCGGCGAGCGATGAAAGATCGATCAGCGGCAGCGGCAGCGGCCGAGGCGGCGCGAGGATCTGGACCGGTCGGCCGTCCGCCGCGACATCGAACGTGGTACGCAGCGCCTCGTGCCGCCCCACCACTACCCCGAGCGCCACGCCGAAGGCATGAGGTTCGAGCGGCCCGCGGCACTGAATCGCGAGCGGCAGGTTGTAGACCGCGCCGCCCGGCGCGATCCGGTCGAGAAACCAGAGCCGCTCCTGGCCGAACGACAGCGGCAACGGGCCGTCGCGATCGATGCGCACGAGCGGCGGTCGTCCACCGGCCGCGGCCGCCGCCCCGCCCGGTTCGCCGCCGTCCCCCGCCGCGTCGAGCGCCGCGGCAAGCCGGGCGACCGTCGGGTACTGGAAGAACGCGCGCACGGGAACCGGCTTGCCAACCAGCTTCGCCAGGCGCAGGGCTACCTGCGTCGCGAGCAGCGAATGGCCCCCCAGCTCGAAGAACGAATCGTCGGCGCCGATCGGCGAAACGTCCTGATCTAGGCCAAGCACCTCGGCCCAGACGTCGGCGATCAGGAACTCGGTGGTGGTCGAAGGGGGCAGCCAGGCGCCGCCGCGCGCGGCGGCCGGCTC
The DNA here is from genome assembly GCA_038248205.1 of Thermoanaerobaculia bacterium. Lineage (GTDB taxonomy): Bacteria > Acidobacteriota > Thermoanaerobaculia > Multivoradales > UBA5704 > DASYKS01. Next base: position 3,686 of record JBBRUC010000239.1, on the reverse strand, counting down.
GGGCGCCGGCAGCGCCGCGCGGTCGAGCTTGCCGTTGGTATGCCTCGGCAGGGCGGGAAGCAGCACGAACGCGCTCGGAACGAACGGCTCGGGCAGCGCCGCGGCGAGAAACTCGCGCAGCTCGGGCGTGGAAGGCGCGGGCTCCGGCCCGGCGGAGACGACATAGGCCACCAGGCGCGTACTCTTTTCATCCGCACCCCCTGGAATCGCCGGGCCGTCGTTGCGCGCGACGACCACCGCCTCGGCCACTTGAGGGTGGCGCGAGAGCACGGCTTCGATCTCGCCCAGTTCGATCCGCACGCCGCGAATCTTGACCTGGAAGTCCAGACGGCCCTGGTATTCGACCGCGCCTTCGGCCAGGCGGCGGACCCGGTCTCCGGTCCGATAGAGCCGGCTGCCCGGCACGCCGTAAGGGTCGGGCAGGAAGCGCTCTGCCGTAAGCGACGGCCGCCCCAGGTAGCCGCGCGCCAGTTGTACGCCGGAGAGGTACAGCTCGCCGGAGGCGCCGACCGGCGCCGGGTAGAACGACCGGTCGAGCACATGCACCGCGGTATTGGCGACCGGAAAACCGATCGGCACCACCCGGACCGGACCGGTCGGCGGACAGGGCCAGAACGTGACGTCCACCGAGGCCTCGGTCGGACCGTAAAGGTTGTGCAGCTCGACTCCCACCAACCGCCGTCGGAACCTCTCGACCAGATCCGGGGCGAGCGCCTCGCCGCTGCAGATCACCCGCCGGAGCGACGGGAACACGCCGAGATCCGGCGCATCCAGAAAGGCGCGGAGCATCGACGGCACGAAGTGCAGAGTCGTGATCTTCTGCTCCCGGATCGCCGCCGCGAGGTAGCCGCCGTCGCGATGCCCCTCGGGCTTCGCCACCACCAGGCAGGCGCCGACGGCCAACGGCCAGAACAGCTCCCAGACCGACACGTCGAAGCTGAATGGGGTCTTTTGCAGCACTCGGTCTTCGGCGCCGAGCCGGTAGGCCGACTGCATCCAGAGCAGCCGGTTGTGAATGCCCGCGTGCGGCACCATCGCGCCCTTCGGCCGGCCGGTCGAGCCGGAGGTATAGATCACGTAGGCGAGGTTCGCGCCGTCGATTCGGCTCGGCGGCGGCAGGGCGGCCGAGCCCGGGGCGCCCGGGGCGAGCAGCTCCGTGCGGCAGCCCGCGGGCAGCGAGGCGGCGAGATCGGCCCGGCTCAACACCGCGGCGGGGCGCGCGTCCGCGAGGATAAAGGCCAGTCGCTCCTCGGGGTAGCTCGGCTCCAAGGGCAGATAGGCCGCTCCGGCCGCGAGCACGCCGTAGAGCGCCACCACCATCTCCAACGAGCGATCGAGCAGCACCCCGACGACCGCGTCTTCGCGGACCCCCAGGTGCCGCAACCGCCAGGCGAGCGCGTTCGCTCGGAGTGCCAGCTCGCGGTAGGTCAGGCGCTCCCCGGCGAAGACCACCGCGGAGGCGTCGGGCGTACGCTCGCACTGCGCCGCGAACAGTTCGTAAAGGTTTCCTTCGGCGCCCCCGGGCCAGCGCACCTCGGTGTCGTTCCATTCCGTGACGATCTGATGGCGCTCGGCCGACAGAAACGGGTCCAGCTCGGAGAGCGGCCGGTCGGGGTTCGCGATCCCTCCGGCGATCAACGCTTCGAGGCAACGCTGCAGGCGCCAGACGGTCGCCGAATCGAACACGTCGGAGTTCCATTCGAGACGGCCTTTGACGTCGTCCGGCCACTCGTACATGCCCCACATCAGGTCGAACCGGCTGTTGCCGTCGTGGACCTCGACGGTCTCGAATTTCAAGTCGGGCAGTTCCTCGGTGGTGAAGCTCTGGTCGAGCAGCAGGGCCACCACCTGGATCACCGGCGCGCGCCCGGTCGTCCGTTCCGGTTGCAGCGCATCGACCAGACGGGTGAACGGCACGTCCTGGAAATCGAACGAGGAGATCGCCGCGCGCCGCGTGCGGGTCACCAGTTCGACGAACGACGGATCGCCCGAAAGATCGACCGGAATCGCCAGCTGGGTGATGAAGAAACCGAAGATCCGTTCCAGCTCCGGCGTGTTGCGGTTGGCGCTCGGGGTGCCGATGATCAACCGCTCCTGCCCCGAAAAGCGATGGAGGATCGCGGCGATCCCCGCCGTCAAGACCATGAACGAGGTCGCCCCGGCGCGCCGCGCAAGCGTTCGCCAAGCCTCGGGCGTACCGCTGCCGAAATTCACGTGGTGCATACCGCCCGCGAGCGACTGGGTGGGCGGCCAGGGCCGATCGGCCGGCAGCTCGGCGAACAGCGGGACGCCATCGAGCGACTTCGTCCAATGATCGAGAAACCGGTCGAGCACCTCGCCTTGCAACCACTCGCGCTGCCAGACCACAAAGTCCGGATACTGCACCGGCGGCTCGGGCAGCGGCGACGGCAGACGTCGGCGGTAGGCGTCGTAAATCGTTACCAGCTCCTTCCAAAAATATTGGAAGGTGATCCAATCGGTGACCGTGTGGTGGACCGTTAGCAGGCAAATGTGATCGGTAGGCGCGAGCCGGACCAGGTGCAGCCGCGCGAGCGGCCCCTGCTCAAGCGGAAAGGGCTGCCGGCTGTCGAGCAGCTGAATCCGCAAAGCTTCGTCGTCGGCCGCCCCGGCGGGCAGCCCGTCGAGGTCGAGCCGCGGCATCTTGACCGGCCCCGGCGGCAGCACCCGCTGCACGGCGACGCCGTCCACCTGCGGAAAGTAGGTGCGCCAGGCGGCGTGGCGGCGGAAGATCTCGCGGACGGCGGCAAAGATCGCCGGCAGGTCGACCGCGCCGCGCATCCGCGTGCCGAGGTCGATGTTGTAGGCGGTGCTCCCCGGCTCCAGCTGATCGAGAAACCAGAGGCGTTCCTGGTCGAACGACAACGGCCAATCGCCGACGCCGTCTCGCCTCGTCACACGCCGGAGCGGCGGCGGCGAAGGGGGGCCGGCGGGTTTGGCGGGTGCCGCGGCCAGCTTCTGGCGCATGCGCTCGAAAAGAGCCCGCTGCTCCGGGGAGAGCGCGGCGAGCCGCGCGTCGATCTCTTCGGCCACGGGGGTTTTGTCCGGAGTGCCGGTATCGGTTGGATTCATCAGGCCGTCCTCTTCAGTCAAACCGTGGCTTCGAGCGCGCGCAGGCGTTCCGCGGCCTCGTCGGGGGTGAGTCCTTCGATCATCGCGAGCAGGTCGTCGAGCGCCTCGGGCGCAGGGGCCGCGGCGGCGCTGCGTTCGCCGTCGAGCCGCGCAGCGAGCCCCCCGACCGTCGGCGCGTCGAAGATCGCGGTGATCGGTAGCTCGACATCCAGCCGGGTGCGCACGGCGGTGGCGAGCTGGATCGCCAGGAGCGAATGGCCGCCGAGCGCCAGGAAGTCATCGTCGACGCCGATCTCGGCGATCCCGAACAGCTCGGACCAGATCGCCGCGAGCGCCGTTTCGGTCGGGCTCTTCGGTGCCACGAACGGCGTCTCCAAGCGGCGCGCCGACCGCTCACCCGGCGCGGAGCCGGCGCCTGCCAAGGAACCGGCGGCTCCCAGGCGGCTCAACGCGGCGGCATCGACCGTCGCGTCCTCGGCGAGCACGGTCCTGAAATCGCGCGCCGAAACGACCAGCGACGGCTCTCCCGCCGCGAGCAGGCGGAGGAACGCCTCGGCGCTCTCGGCGGGCGCGATCACGAGAGGGGCGGACGTGCC
>JBBRUC010000238.1:0-8750 GCA_038248205.1 Thermoanaerobaculia bacterium | reverse complement strand
GTCGCGGGCGAGAAGCTCGGCGAGCCCAGCCTGATCGCCGCCGCGGCCCGCGCCGCGGACTTCGTGCTCGGCCACATGCGGACGGGCGGCGTACTCCAACACTCCTGGCGAGCGGGGGTCGCGAAGATTCCCGCGTTCTGCTCCGACTACGCCTATCTAATCCATGGCCTGCTCGCGCTGCATACCGCTACCGGCGAGGCGCGCTGGTTGGATAGCGCGCGCGAACTTGCGGCCGAGCAGATCGAGCGGTTGGAAGATCCGAACGGCGGTTTCTACACCAGCGCCGAGAGCGAAGACGTTCTCTTCCGCTCGAAAGACGTTTTCGACGGCGCGCTCCCGGCTTCGAATGCGGTCGCGACCGACAACCTGCTCGGCCTGTTCGAGCGGACGGGCGAGCGCGGCTACCTCGATTCGGCGCGGCGCGCCCTGTCGGCGGTGGCGGCTCTCGTCTCCCAACATCCGGAAGGGGTGAAATCGACGGCGATCGCCGCGCGGCGCTACTGGCGCCTCTCGGCCGAAGCGCCGGGCGATGAGCCGGTCGGTCCGTCGTTCGAGGATCTCGCTGCCCAAGCCGAGCGGTTGGTCCAGCCGCAGTTCGAACTCTCCGAGCCGCGCGTCGATGGCTGGCGGCGCTTCGCTCTGATCTTGACCATCGCGCCGGGCTGGCACCTGAACGCCAACCCCGCGAGCGCCGAGTTTCTGGTCCCCACGCTGATCGAGGCGGAAGGCGCACGGCTGCAAGAGATCGTCTATCCGGGGGGGCGCGAAGTGAGGATGGCCTACGGCGACGGGCCGCTTTCGATCTACGACGGGACGATCGAAATCTCCGGCGAGCTGATTCAAGACGCCGAGTCCGCCCGGCTGATGCTCACCTACCAAGCCTGCGACGAGAACCGCTGCCTGCCGCCGATCACTCGGCTGGCCGTGGTGAGCTAGGCGCTTCCCCCGGAATTTGAGGCTTCCTCCCCGAGCCGGCCCCGGCCGGCCCGGGGGGTGATGCGGTTTTTCCTCAGTTTCCGCCCTGATGAAGGAGGGCCGGTTCGTTCGGCTCCTCCCATCAGAAAGGAAACTGAGATGAACGGAACGCGACATTCCCGAAGCCTATTGCGTTGGATCCTCGTAGCCGTTGCTTTGCTATCCGGCGGCCGGCTTGATGCCCAGGGCCTTGGAACCGCCACGACCCAGGTGATGTCCTCGGGAATCGGCTGGCGCCTGATCGACGCCGACCCCGAAGGACGTAGCGGCAACAACACGATGATGTGGGAAGTGACCCCGAGCGGTGTCGCGAGCCTGCCGGTAAGCCAGGCGCAGAAGGACATTTTGCTGGACGCTTTCGCCGACCCGTCGGTTTTCACCAGTGAGGCCGCCGATGGCAATCCGATCTACGTCTCCCAAGAGCTGCTGGCGGCGATGGAAGATCCGTCCTTCCCGGCGGGATACGAGCAATACATCGAGCCAGACTTCCGGAAATCTTTCGGTTGCAGTTGGAAGACCGAGACGCGGAACCGCAGCTGGCCCTTCTCGCAGAACCTGCTCGATAAGAGCTATCCGTTTTCCGGCGGAATCTTCAGCGGCAGCCTGGACATCGACCTGCCTCTGTCCGGCGGTGTACAGATCGCCACGACCTATCAGATCCACAAGTGCCTGGGCATTCCCATCGGTTTCCGATTCAAGAGTGCGACGGCAAGCGGCAACGCCTCGATCAGCGGCAGCGGCGCGCTGAGCGTTTCGGCCAACGCAAGCGCGGTGTGGGAGAAGGAATGGCAGGTGGCCGATCCGAAACTCGGCGAGATCAGCTTCTCGATCGGCCCGGTGCCGGTGCGCTTGGTGTTCAACCTGCCGGTCTACGTCGGCGCCAAGTTCGAGGCGGCGTTTTCGGCCCAGCTCTCGGCTTCGCTCGACGCTTCCGCCTCGGGCTCCTTTACCTACACCTGCACGCCAAACGATTGCAGCGGCACCAACGACTTCACCGACCAGTTCGAATTCACCGGACCGACCGCGTCGGCCTCGGTCGATCTCGGCGCCACGGCCCATGCCCGCGTGATGCTGCGGGTCTCGCTTTACGACGAGAATTTCGCCTACCTCGAAGGGGGCTTGAAGGCTTACGCCAAAGCGGGAATGTGGGGTTACATCGGCAACGCTTGTGGAGATGCCGATGGAAACGGTACCAATGAGACGGTGCGCGCCCTGGTCGCGGATCTCACCTGGGGCTACCAACTCGCCTACGGTTGGGGCGGCTGGGCGCTGCCGGATCGGGTGAAGTACGCCGGCACCCACGACTACTACCTCGGTTGGCGCGACCTCCTCGGCCCCGGCGGCTCGACCGCGCTGCAACCGATGATCCTCGGTCCCTCCTCCGTCGCCCAGGGGGCCACGGCGACCTACACGGTCAAGATGCGCCCCTGCTACAAGTACGCGAACGCGGTCAACCTGTCGATGGCACCGGGAACCTGGACCGGCGGCACGGTGGTGACCCCGCCGGCCGGCTCGACGACGTTTTCGCGCAGCTTCTCCGGCGCCGGCAATCAGACCCTGGTGGCCACGGCGGTGAGCGACGCCTTCGGCCGCAACTTGAACGTCCCCTACAGCCGGGTGATCACCGTCACCAGCACGGCGCCCGCCGCGCCCACCGGCCTTACGGCGACCGCTCTTTCGGCCACGTCGGTTCGACTCAATTGGGTCGACAACAGCAACAACGAGACCCAGTTCGAGGTGCATCGCCGGTTGTTGCCCTCCGGCACCTTCGCCACGGTGGCGACGGTCGGCGCCAACACGACGACGATCGTTGACACGGTCCAAGGAGCCACCTCGTACGAGTACCGAGTCCGGGCGCTCAAAGGATCGGAAGGATCGGGTTTCTCCAACCTCGCGAACGTCACCACGCCGTCCGCCGGCCCCGGGGCTCCTTCAGGGCTCACGGGTTCGTACAATGCCTCGACCAAGAAGATCACCCTCGCTTGGACCGACAACGCCAACGACGAGCAGGGCTTCACGCTCCAATTCTCCTACTCGGGCAGCGCCTGGTCCGACATGGCGACGCTCGGCGCCAACGTCACCAGCTACACCACCGGACCGAACCCGCCGCTCGGCTCGTATCAGTTCCGCGTCCGCTCCTACAACACCACGGCGACCTCGGCTTGGAGCAACACGTTCTCCCTGATCGTGGTCAATCCGTCGCCCTCGACCAGCATCGCCTGGATCAAGACGGCGGAATCCACCTGGGGGCCGGCCGGAACCCTGACGGCCGCCGGCTATGCCGCGAACGGCTCGGGCGGAGTCCAACTGGTCTGGCGCGAGCGCAACTCCTCCGGATCTTGGGGAGCCTGGGTGACGGTTTCCTATCAGCCGATCCCGGTTGCGGACACGACCTGGTCGAACACGATTTCGAGCGGCAACCCGACCGACGTCTGCCACTGGTTCGACGCCTACACGGTCTACTCGGGCGTGACCTCGGCGGTCTTCCACTTCACCGGCGTTGCCGGCTGCCCGTAGGGCTTCGGTTCCGAAGGGTTAAAGGGTTACGAGGCGGGGGGCGCTTGCGCCCCCTGTTTTTATCTCCGCTCAGGTGAATCAGAGTCCCGGCAGCTGCAACGACGATCCCGTAGAGGCAAACTCGCGATCGAGGTCAGATTCGTCGAAGTCGAACGCGCTGACGTGGTGTTCCGACATCAGTTGGAGGAACGCCGCCACCGGTTCTCCGGCCGCGGGCACCTTAGCCTCGGCGTCGAACACCGCATCGCGAACTCCGCGCACCGCTCCCCCCAGCCTGTGCGGCGCGTCACAGCCTCCGGGTAGAGCTTCACCGGCTCGGAGGTGCGCTACGCGGCCTGCCGGAATCGCCGCGCCGGGCCGGGGGAGCGGTAGATTGACGGTTTGCACCGCTCCCCCGGACGGGGGGAGTGGTGCCCGGAACCTTTGTACCGTTCCCCCGCACGGGGGGAGCGCTGTCCGGAGGTGGGCAACCCCTACGGGGAATTCGCGATCCGCTCCCCCGGGACGGCGGAGCGGTGGTGCGCCTGCGGAACGTAGTGTTTCGCGCCACCCCACCGCTGTCCGCACGGCGCCCACCGCGCCGCCGCTCCGGCGCAGTTGTGCCGCGACGCTATCCACCGCGCCTCCCGGCGCGCGATGGGGTCGCCGGTCTCGATGCACCCCGCCCCCGCGCCGCTGTAACGCTTTTCTAGGCGTTCGCGGCAGTGCTACGGTACGGCCAACCTCTTCAGGAGACGCGCGGATCGTCGGCGCGATCGCCGATCTCGAAGGCCAGGGATTGAAAGTCCCTGGACTCCGCGAGAATCTGGCCCGACTGGAGGGGTGAATGGGCCCCTGCCGGGCCTTTTAGACCACCGTGCCGAACAGGTGGCCGACCAGGGCGCTGCACGCCATCGCCACCGCTCCCCAGAACGTTACCCGGGCGATGCCGCGCAGGAGCGGCGCTCCGCCCAGGCGCGCGGCGAGGCCGCCGAGGAGCGCGAGGAGGACCAAGGAGCCGCCGACCACGACGGGGTTGAGGAGGGCCAACGGGATCCACCAGACCAGGAGGACCACCGGGATCGCTCCGGCCGCGAAGGCGGCGGCCGAGGCGAGGGCGGCCTGGAGCGGCCGGGCGCGGGTCGAATCCGACATGCCCAGCTCGTCCCGCGCGTGGGCGCCGAGCGCGTCATGGTCCATCAGCTGCACCGCCACCTGATCGGCCAGCTCGGGGGTCAGTCCGCGCGTCACGTAGATCGCCGCCAGCTCGGCGCGCTCGTTTTCCGGTTCGGTCGCCAGCTCCCGCCGCTCGCGGGCGAGGTCGGCGTTTTCGGTGTCGGCCTGCGAGCTGACCGAGACGTACTCACCCGCCGCCATCGAGAGCGCACCGGCGACCAGCCCGGCGAGCGCCGCCAGCATGACCGGTTCGCGCGCGGTTTGCGCCGCCGCGACGCCGACCACCAGGCTGCTGGTCGAGATCAGGCCGTCGTTCGCACCGAGCACGGCGGCGCGCATCCAGGAGATGTGGTCGGTTCGATGAAGCTCGGGATGGGCCATAGATAGTTCCTTGCTCCGTTACCGCGCTTCCGCGAAATTAAGAGGCCGCCTCAAACCGTCGCCGCCCGCCCGACCGGTTCGGCTCCCGCCGCCCCCGCCGCATCGCGGAACCGGTGGACGATCGTCGCGGTCGGTTCGATCGAGTGGATGCCCGCGACGCTTCGGCCGGCTTGCAGGTAGTCCTTCGAGGAGTAGGTCTTTACTCCCTTCTTGAGCTTGGTGAAGGCGCGGACGGTGTAGATCAGGCGCATCCAGTGCTTGGTCTTGTGGCCGCGGAGCATCCAGCGGGCGATCGGGCCGGCTTTGGTGCCAATCTTTTCGACGTAGGGGGTTTTGATCACCGCGACGGGGACGCCGGTCAGGCGCTCGGTGAGGACGATGTCGTCTTCTTCCGAGTCGAGGATTGCCTGCTTGTACGCGGCCGGGGCGCTGCATTCGGTGGTAGCGATGAAGCGGGTGCCCATTTGGACCGCGCCGTAGCCGAGGCGTAGCGCTTCGACGAAGCCGGCTTCGTCGCCCACTCCTCCGGCGCAGACCAGCGGGACGCCCAAGTCGGCCAGCTCGTCGTAGAGCGCTTCGACGCTGCGCGGTCCGGCGTGACCGCCCGCTCGGCGGTTGACCCCGATCAGGCCGTCAACCCCCGAATCGAGCCCCTTCATCGCCCATTTGCGCTCGGTCGCGTCGTGGTAGACCACTCCGCCCGCGGCGTGGGCTTTGTCCACCACCCAGCGCGGGTTGCCGAGCGAGGTGAGAAAGAAGCGCACGCCCTCCTCGATCGCCTCGTCGACGTAGCGCTCCATCCGCTCGCGGTAGGTCTTGGAGGATTTTTCGACGATCACGTTCAGGCCGATCGGCTTGGCGGTCAGGCTCCGGATGAACCGCAACCCGGCACGAAACTCGTGGCCGTGAACGTAGGTGAGCGAAAGCGGCTGGACCACCCCCATGGCGCCGGCCTCGGACGCCGCCGCGACCAGCTCCGGATTGCTGCACGGGTACATCGGGCCGCAGATCAAGGGGACTTCGATGCCGAGTTGGCGGGTGACCGGGGTATCGAGGAGGTTCATGGTCCCGCGAGGCTACAATGCGGAGGGGATGCCGGTCGAGGGCGGGCTCCTGCCTTGCCGACCGCTATAATCAAACGATGAAGCGCAAAATCCACCCCCGTCGGCTCGGCCGGCCGGTTCGTCCCCTCCGGATCGCGCGTCTCGCGACCTTCGGTCTCGTAGCCGCCTGCGGGATCGTTCTGCTCGCCGGCGCGGCGCTCGCGGCGGCGAAACCGGCGGTCTCCGAATCCGGCGAGGTGGTGTTGCTCAAAGCCTCCTCGATCGTCCATCCGCTGCTCTCGGAGTTTCTGTCCAAGGGAATCGCCGAGGCCGACGCGGCCGGCGCGCGGGCGGTGGTAATCGAACTCGACACGCCGGGCGGGCTGATGGATTCGACCCGCGAGATCACCACCGCGATCCTCGGCGCCAAGACGCCCGTGGTGGTCTGGGTCGGCCCGGAAGGGGCGCACGCCGCCTCCGCCGGGTTCTTCATCCTCCAAGCGGCGGACGTGGCCGCGATGGCTCCCGGCACGAACACCGGGGCGGCTCATCCGGTCAACGGCGATGGCCAGGACATTCCGGGTCACATGGGGCAGAAGGTGGAGGAGGACGCCGCGGCGCAGGTGCGGGCGCTCGCCGTGCGGCGGGGGAGGAACGTCGAGCTCGCCGAGGCCGCCGTCCGCGAAAGCCGGTCGTTTACCGCCGACGAGGCGCTCAAGGCCCAGTTGATCGACTTCGTGGCCCCCGACCTGCCGAGCTTGCTCCAGGCGATCGATGGGCGCGAGATCGTCCGCGGCGAGGCGCGCGCGCCGCTCCGGGTGGCGGGAGCGACCATTCGCGAGATCGAGATGCCGGCGTTTAAGAGCGCTCTCGCGAACCTCGCCCATCCGAACATCGCGCTCGCCCTTCTGGTCCTCGGCGGCTTGGGCCTCTACTTCGAAATGATGCACCCGGGGGCGGTGCTTCCCGGGGTCGTCGGGTCGATCTGCCTGGTGCTCGCGTTCTGGGCGCTTTCGGTGCTGCCGTTTCGTAGCGCGGGGGTGGCGCTCGTCCTGCTCGCCTTGCTGTTCTTCATCGCCGAGATCAAGGTGACCAGCTATGGCCTGCTGACCGTGGCCGGGATCGTCTCGCTCGTGTTGGGCTCGATGATGCTGTTCGATTCTCCCGAACCGGCGCTTCACGCGAGCTTAAGTCTGGTGGCGATGCTGGCCACCTTTGCCGGGGTGACCGTCGGCTTCCTCGCCTGGATGGCGCTCCGCAGGAACCGCTTGCCGGTCCGCACGGGCAGGGAAGGGATGACCCACGAGGTGGGAACCGCGCGAACTTTGCTCGATCCGGCGGGTAAGATCTTCGTCCACGGGGAGATCTGGGACGCGGTCACGGATGCCGCGGCGTCGATCGCGGCCGGCGAGCAGGTCGAGGTGATCGGCATGGAAAATCTCACCCTTCACGTGCGACCGGTCGGCGCCAAGCGCCCGACGGTCGTGGGCGCCCAACCGTAAGAATCTCAAGGGAAGGAATCAAATCTCATGGAAAATTGGGTCGGGTGCGGCGTCGTCGCGATCATCGCGCTGTTTTGTCTCTCGCGCTGGATCAACATCCTCAACGAGTACGAACGGGCGGTCACGTTCTTCCTCGGGCGGCTCGCCAAAGAGCCCAAGGGCCCGGGGCTGGTGCTGATCTTCTGGCCGTTTGAAAAGATGGTGAAGGTGTCGTTGCGGACGATCGTCCTCGACGTGCCGTCCCAGGACATCATCACCAAAGACAACGTGTCGGTAAAGGTGAACGCGGTGGTCTACTTCCGCGTCGTCGATCCGTCCCGGGCGATCGTCTCGGTCGAAAACTACCTCTACGCGACGAGCCAGCTCGCGCAGACCACTCTGCGCTCCGTGCTCGGCCAGGCCGAGATGGACGAGCTGCTGTCGGAACGCGACAAGCTGAACGCGCAGCTGCAAGAGATCATCGACCACCAGACCGACCCGTGGGGAATCAAGGTGACGATGGTCGAGGTCAAGCACGTCGACCTGCCGCAGGAGATGCAGCGGGCGATGGCGCGCCAGGCCGAGGCCGAGCGCGAGAAGCGGGCGAAGTTCATTCACGCCCAAGGCGAACTCGACGCCTCGATCGCTCTCGCCCAGGCCGCCGAGATCGTGGGGAAGAACCCCGTCACGCTCCAGCTGCGTTATCTCCAGACGCTCACCGAGGTGGCGGCCGAGAAGAACTCGACGATCCTCTTCCCGCTGCCGATCGACCTGGTGCGGCCGTTCCTCGAAGGTTTTCCGAAGAAAGATTCCACGGGATGACCTACGGGTTGGTTACACTGTTCCGGATTGGCGCAGGCTCGGTAGCCTGCGCCCCGAGCAGCGCTCCGGTTGTGCCATGGAGCCGGTGAGGAGCCAGGATTGAGCACGAACGAAGAACCGAGTTATTACGAGATCGCGCTCACCAACCGTCAGGTGGTGACCGCGTTCGTCATTTTGCTGGGGTGCCTGTTGGTGGCATTCCTGTCCGGCGTCTGGATTGGCAAAGGGCAGCTCGCCGCGGTCGACAGCGCCCAGGTCTTGCCGACCCCGCCTGAGAACGCGACGATCGCCGCGGGCGGCAAGCCGGAAAAGCTCGATTTCTTCGAGGACATCCAGACCGCCGGCAGCGACAATCCGAAAGACCCGAAGCTGCCGC
>JBBRUC010000237.1:0-8788 GCA_038248205.1 Thermoanaerobaculia bacterium | reverse complement strand
GGCGCGAAGTTGCGGTGCTGCCCCAGGATAAATAGCTCGTCTTCAGCGTCTACGCTGGATCGCAGCCGGCCGTCCACCAGGCCGGCACAGGCGGAGCCTGCTCCGAAAGTACCGCGCGTGACCTCCGCCTTCACGACAAGCATGTTTTCAGGCCCTTTCGGGCTTCAATCGCCCAGCGAAACCAGACGAAACTGAAAACCCGGCGATCCGGTGCTCCGAAAACACCCTCGGTCGAAACCTTCATGCATAGTCCGGGCTAGGTGCTTCTCCATTCCACGCCAGCCGCTCGCGGATGCTTATCCGGCAGCCGCCTGTCGTGTAGGGGTGCCTGGCAGCGGCCGACGGCTTCTTGGCAAATCTTTCGCTTCAAGCGCTCCGAGAAGAAAAGAGGCAGCATGATTTTCGCCTAAGACCGGTCGTAGGTTGCCCTACCGGATGCGGTTATCGGAAAGGAAGCGGTAGTATTGTCTCGTCCTCGGGTTAGGCTGGCACCCATTCCGCAGGGGTCCACGACAAAGGGTTTTCGGTCTTACTGCATCCGTCCTCCCTTCCCAGGCTTGGCCTGGCGCAAGGTACCTATTGCCGGGGGCCCGCTCATAAGTTTCCTTAAGTTTCCTCTCTCTTTTCCCGATGAAACATTCGCCGGACGCCGGACACCTATTCTGCTGGATTCTCTAGCGCTGGCCGAAGGTCTAGCACCAACTGCTGCGATCCCAGTAAACTGCAATTTCCAGGTGACCAAACCATGTCCACAATGTCACCGACGGCAACGGGAGCAATTTCGCTAACCAGCAGCGCCCGGTGGACTACAGGATCCGAAGTCCCAATCAACCTCACCGAACCTTTGTTACTTCCGTCCCCACCGATTACCTTCCCATTCAGAGGATTGGTCTTGGGTCCAGCCACTCGGCCAAACAACGTTGGCCTGCTGTGCCGGCAGGCTCTCAGGCTCTCGGGGTGGGCAAACGAGGAATTTCCAAGATCAGCATAGTCCACAATCAGGGAGAACTCGCGAATCGGCCGAGCCCGTGTTGCCAGCGTCAACGCGTGGAGTGTGAAGGATGGCTTGCAGCCCATGCAGTAGTCGAGCAAGACCACGTGACGGAGGTCCCTAGTGGCGCGCCAAGGCTCGGTGGTATCCAAGACAAGATGGCAATAGTCACTTGCACGGTCGCAGACCCAAAGACCCTTCTTACCACCACCGTCCAGACTGTAAAAAGCCTTCGGATGCGTGCTGTAGGTAGGGCCCTCTCGAGCGGGGTACGGACGATCGGGATCTCGGCGCCTTTGCAAGTTGTCCAGGTCGAGTGTCCAGCCGTCAAAAATGACGGTCTTCTCGTCGATCCATGAGACAGGTCGCTCATCGTCCGAGTCACATCCGCCGAAGGAGACCGGAAGCTCGGTAGCACGGCCGGTTCTAAATTCATAGACAGTTCCAATGTTGCTTGGTGAGTTAGCTGTACAGATGAGGAGTCGGCGCTCATCTGGAGAAAGTGCTAGGCCGGTCACCCTCCTGGACGTGCTCACAGAGCCGACTGCCTTGCCCGACGTCATGTCCCGGATGACCACGGAGTGCTTTCCGGCGGAGCTCTTCCCGTAGTACAGCTTGCTTCCGTCGGTTGAGAATGTAGGGGCGGAGATGTCATCTGCTTTATCGACTGCTCGCATATCGACGAGCACGAGCTGGTCGGCCATTGCAACTGCTGGGTCCCCCCCGGGGATGACACCGGCTACCTGCGGGATTGCGACTGGTGCCCCGTTGTCCGCAGCGGTCCTTGCCGCAGCGTCGAGGGAGCCCAATTGGGCTAGCGTAGGCGTCGCAATTAAGCCGAGCAGAGGGAACCAGGCAAAAAGTGCGCGCGCTGGTAATGTGAGAAATCTTCCGCGTAGCGCGACGACCGCATTCACTACAAAGCAAGCAGCGTTGAGGGCACCGTTCCACCGCATATGTTCTCTCCAATTTGAATGCTTTCTCATGATACATCACAAACTCCCCATTGGTTCGGGTCACGTGAACTGCGAATACGGCTCTTCATTACGGATAACCATTAGTCCTTCTCTCACGACATCTGCATAAGATGAGAAAGACCGAGTGGAGCAACTGCCGTCGTCCTTCACGCTCATCACGGCGATTCACCCCGCCGAACCAGGATAGGTAGCGTCTGGCCCGCTTCATGGGCTATTTCAACTCGAAGCTCGCCCGCGAGGTCGCCCGATCGAGCGGCTGGCGAGACAAGGTCGTTTCGCGTTGCTACCAGGCCATCTTGGTGAGCGACGAGGAAGAGGCTCAGGTCGCGCGCCTGGTCTACGCCCTCTCTCACTGCTACAGAGAGAATCTGGTCGCCCGGCCCCAAGACTGGCCGGGGGTTCACTGTGTCACCGCGCTTCTCACCGGCCAGCAGATCGAGGGGACCTGGTTCGATCGTACACGGGAATCGGAAGCACGGTTACGGGGTGGGGAGGACGGCGCTCGCCAGTTCGCGGAGACCGAAACCGTAAGCCTCGCGTCCTTGCCCTGCTGGGAGGATCTTTCGGCGGAGCAGTATCGCGAGCGGATCGCGGAGTGGGTCGAGGCGATCATCACCAAGGCCGCCGCTCGGCGAGTGGCGACGGGAATCGAGTCTCTGGGCGCCGCCGCGATCCTCCGGCAGCATCCGTTCACCCAGCCGGCCAGGACCAAGAGGTCCCCCGCGCCGTTGGTCCGCGCCGCCAGCAAGAGGGTCCGAACCGAGGTCAAGATCGCCCACGCCTGGTTCGCCAGGCATTTCGAGAAGCGGCGGAATATCTGAGGGCCGGCGATCGGCTGGCTCGGTTTCCCGAGGGTTGTTGTCTCCCGGCCTGCCGTTTGTCCGAGGGGGTCGGTTGGCGATCGGGCCGGCCACATAGACCGGGCCAGCCGTTTACCCCCCCCCCAAAAAAATTTTTCAAATCTTGTTCTGGTGGCCGCAGTTCCCCCAGGCTTGGGTCGCCCTGGTCGAAAACCTGCTCGAAAAACGCGCCGAGAACCGGTCGGCCAACACCGCGGCCGTCATCGAGCGCTTCGCCGCACTACCGGCCTGAACGGAGCTTCAAGTGCAGCTCATTCAAACCAACAACTGCCACAAGCTGCCTTGACGTTACCCGCGCACATCGTGATTTTTCCGCAGGCGACGCAACAGTTTGATTGGCCGTCTGACTGATCCTGATTACAGCCAGCCTTTTCCCAGAGTTTCTGATCCTCACTAACAGAATTGAGTTTGATCGTCAGGTCATTGGCTCCTACCTTTAGCTGCAATGGCTTACCAATAGGTGTTTTCCTAAATGTAGCCGTGCTCCCCGTCACCGACCCGTCCTTCTTTAGTGCGAGAGGGAAGATATTAAGGTCACCTCCTGCGCTATACAGAGATATTCCTGCCGCAGGCCAGTTCCTGTCAATAAATATTTTTGACATTCCGCCGTTGCAAACCGAAATCTCAGCTTGAAAATTTCCCAGCCGTACAGTAGCATTTATGGCAATCTTAGGAGCTGCCGACTCCGCCGGCTTAGAATAGACTTCAGCTCCAAGCGCGGGCGCCGCGAGGTAAAGTGCGGCCTGAAATATGATAACGAACAGGGTGAGGTAATCAAAAGTGATTTTTGTCCGATGCTGGGTACAATATCTTCTTGGCCGAGCCCGAAGCGCAGCGCAAGATGTTTTTCGCCGCATTAGGAAGAACCCAGAAAAGTTCCAGCAGATATCGGCTGGACTCCAGAACTTGGCGGTAGTCATTTCGTTGCTTATGGGAAGCATCTGGGCCATACTTACATTCCTTTCGCTGAATCAAGTGGCCAAATCCAGAAAGGAACTCAACGTACTTGAGGTGCAAGCATTCCGGCAAACCGTCGTAGAGATCGACTTGGAGGTTGAGCAGATCGCAATCCCGGAAAAAAACAGATATGTAGTAAGCGTTGTCGCAAGCATCGCCAACAAGGGAAACCAAAATTCTGCTGTGGAAGTGAAGCGTCCGCCGCTCAGCATCTCGTTAATGGAGATCGTAAGCGGCGAGTTGGTCGCTACCGGATGGAAGCAAGACATTTCCCCCACTACAAAGTTCGATGGACTCGTACTTCGCGTAGGGAGTACCACCAGGCTTCCGTTCATGATCGAAGTCCCAGGCCCCGGTTTGTACCTCGTCGTTTTTCAGATTGACGCTGACAAGAGCGGCACTAAAGGGGCTGGCGTCGAAACCGACGACGCCGTAATCTGGCAAGGCAGCAAACTCTTCTGGGTGACACCCTCCGCCCAGGTCTAAATTCACTTGAATTGGCTTGCGCGAACTGCAGGATCCACAACCTTGGACATCCACCGTATCGCCACAGATCCTGATAGGGCCACACGCGATACAGCACTGAGACGCTATGGCTGGTCGAGCACATACTATCAAGGCGAAAACTACCGACGCCTTCAATAGCTCGCGGTTTTGAATTTTCATCGCTATCCCCGGGTTAAAGTGCTCATTTTTTGAAAGCTAGCAAATCTCCCGCCAGTTGGTCAACTGCGCCTCACCTGGACCGACTTCGCCGTTGGCTTCCCTCTCTTCATGAGTCCCGAGCGGCTCCAGGGTCGACGACCGCTCCGACTTCTACGCCGTGGGGATTCTCGCCTTCGCCCTACTCGCCGGCTACGCGGATGTCGGTCTACCTTCCAGAAGTTTACTACAAAAGAAACAGTCTGGGAACTGAGGCTTTTTTGCTCGGAATGGGGAAGGCCTGAAGCGCTAGAAAGGCAACTTCCCTAGCCAGGTAGCCGCTTTCCAGCGCTACGCCGCCTGCGCCTCGCTGGTGTACAGAAGATACGCGTCGCCGGGATCGAAACCGACTTCGCCCAGCAACTCCGGTTCGATCTCATCTAGAGCCGCCCGGGCCAAGACAAGCGCCGAATCGCCAGCGAGCCCCGCCAGCTCGTCCATAACGGTCGAAAACCCCAGCCGACCGAGCGGTCCGTGAGCCAAACCCGTCAGGAAAATCTGCCAGGGCTCTCCGGGCACCGCGCCCCGCTCGTAGAGCGCCCAAGCTTCGATCCGTTCCTGGGAGTGGAACGCCAGACCTTCAAGCGCCCGCCCGGGTTTCGTCAGGGCCGGCAGGTCACGGTGCCAGCAGCGCAGGTGATTGCCCACCAGCCCGCTCGCCAAGAGATCATCAAGGCTCACAGGCCCCAGGGCCTCGCGGACTCCCGCCGAGATCGCGGAGCCTCCGTCCCGAACAGCCGGTCGGAGCCAGTCGCGGAATGTGCCCACCAGCTTCCAGCCACAGGCCTCGAACACAGCTCCCGCGCCCCCGCGCCGTTCTGCCGGGACTTCTGCCAAGAGACCAGGCGGTCCCAGGATTGCGAGTTTCGAGCTGAGAGAGGTAAGGAGATGCCGGGCATGCCCCCGCCGACGATGTTCGGGATGAACCCGCAACCCGTAGACCAGGGTGGTGGTGGCGCGTTTAGCACCGAGCAGCACACCCACCGCATCTTTTCCTTCGAAGGCCACCATACAGCTGCTACACCAGAGGTCGAGGTCGCGCACCAGCCGCTTGAAACCCTCGTTATCGAGCGGCGGCTCGGCCTCGTCCTCTGGGCCGCGACAGCTTTCAAAGGCGGCGACCAGGAGCGCGCGGTCGTCGGTCCGGCAGAAACGGTACGCCGTCACGTCATTCAGTCGAACAGGCGGGCCGCTTACGCGGCGCCGTCCAGCTCGGGGTGCGGCCCCGCCCGGCGGGCCTGGAGGGCCGAGGGCGAACCCACCTCGTTGATCGGCGGCTTGCGCTCGTCGATCGGTGCGGCGGCGACCGCTTCCGGGGCCTCCGGAGACCCAGGGGCCGGAGCGGCGCCGTTCGCCCCGTTCGCCGGGAGGCCGTTGGCGTGCGGGTTGGCTTCGGTGGCCGCCTTGGCCGCCACCTGGTTCTGGAGCATCTCTTCCATCATCTGGCGGCCGACCGCGATCCCGTCCTCGACCAGGGCCAGATTGATCGTGCCCACCTGCCGCTCTCCGGCCAGCGCTTCGATGCGATCCTGGGTCCGGTTGCGCATGAAGCCCGAGGGAACTCGCAGGATGCGCTCGACCGCTTCGCCCTGCCAGTGGAAGGCCGAGAGAAGAGGAACGTTCTTGCCGTCCCGCGCGATCAGGCGCTTTTCGCTATCGGCGTCCGGGGCCGAAGCGGAAGCTTGCGCCTCGAGCGCTTCCGGCGCGTCGTCCATCGAGGCGGTGACCGGGGCATCTCCCGCGGCGGCGATTCCGTCGGCCAGCGGTACGCCGGTCTCTTCCTCGACCACCTGCTGCGCCAGCTCCAGCGTGATGGTGGGGAGCTTGCGGGTCCGCGCGGTCTTCTCGATCCGCGCCTTCGCCCGCCGCCGCTTGTAAGCGTCCTTCAAGGTCCACAACGCCCGGCGCGCGCTCTCGGTCCACTGGAGCTTCTTGCCGTCGTAGGTGACCTCCTCGGTCAAGCCCCCTTCGGCGCGGGCGATCCGTTCCAGCATCTCGCGGTCGATCCGCTCCAGCTTGTCGCTGCCGCAGACGCCGCAGCGCACCGCGTCCGGCTCGCTGGCCGCTATGCCGCAGCTCTTGCAGATGGCGACCGGCTGGCGCGAGGCCAGCTCCAGCGCCATGCGCTCGGCCAGCTCGAACGTCAGGTCGCGCGACTGCTTGGGCATGAAGCGGTCCATCGCCTCGTCGATCACCGAGTTGGTGACCACGCTGTGCCCCTTTTCGAGCGCCAGGCGGAGGATGCCGGTGCGCGCGATGCCCTTCACCTGGGGCGGGACGCGCTGCATGCGCTCTTCCGCCTCCGGCGTCCACTTGATGCTCTCCTCGGCGCGGACGTCGATGTCCGGATAGGCGAGCCGGGTGGAGAGCAAGATGTCGCAGGGGCTGCGGCGCAGGAGGTTCTCGGTGTTGCTGCCGAGCCCCGTCTCCGTGGCTTCGCTGTGAACGCCGATCCGGCCGACGATCAACAGCCAGGGATTGGTCTTCCGGGCATGATCGAGAATCTTTTGGAACGCCTTGCCGTCGAGCAGCGTCTTGGTCACGATCGTGTCGTCGTCGAGCGCCATCCGTTCCGCGACATCCAGGTGCGACTGGTAGATCTGCGCCAGACCGGTATCGATGATCTCCTCGTGGAGCTGGTTCTGCTCCTCGAAGCGGAAGACCTTCGAGGCCTTCTCGGAGAGGACGCCGACGATGCCGTGAAACACCGAGTAGTGGAGGTACGGGTCGTAGACGCCGATGATCTCCACCTTCTTATCGAAGCGCTTGGCCAGGTCCAACGCCGTCTTCAAGGCGCCGAACGACTGCGGGCTGCCGTCCACGCCGACCAGGATCGTGTCCCCTTCGGGCTCGTCCTTCTTGTACAGGCGCTTCACCACCCAGACATCGCGCTTGGCGCTGCGCGTCACCCGTTCGCAGACCGAGCCGATCTCGCTGTCTTTGACCCGGCCGATGCCCAGCGCGCCCATCACCACCAGGTCGCAATCGACATCCTCGATGTCCTTCACCAGCTCGGTGTGGTGCTTGCCGTCCATCATCCGCGGCTCGAAGGGGAGGCCCTGATCGCGGCAGAGGTTCTGCATCTGGTCGAGATAGCTCTCGGAGATCAGCTTCAGGCCCAGCGTGATCAAGCTGTCGTGGATCTTCCGCTGGCGCTCGAGCTCCACCTCGTCGAGGTACTCCTCGGGCAGCGTGTACTCCATCTGCTTGAACCGATAATCGTGCATGCGGGCGGCATAGACGTGGCTACCGACCAGCGAGGAGCCGAAGGTTCTGCCCAGGGCGACGCTGTTGACGATCGCCCGATTCGAATGGTCGGAGTTGTCGACCGGAACGTAGATCTTGCTATACATGTGCCTGGACCTCTCCGTTGTGCCCTGCTCGTTGTCGCCGCCGCACCCAGAGTACCAACCCGATCTCGATCGCCAAAACCAAGAGGGCGGCTGTGATCATCGGAACCACCGGCGAGGGTGCCTCTTGCGGCATGGTGTACAGGTACATCCACTGCGTCAAGCCCCGCTTGCTGCCGCGCTCCCGGTTATAGCCGTCCCAGACCGAAAAGGCGATCGGTACGTACTGGCCCGGAGCGAAGGAAACGCTGCCGCTGCCGCGCAGCGCCCGCTTCATCGTCACCGACCATTCCCCCTGCTCGTAGCTGGCGACAGCGCTCACGTCCTCGCCTTCGACCAGGGTAATCGTCTGGCTGCCGGCGGCGGCGTAGCGCTGCGCGACCTTCTTGGCGAGGTCGACGAACCAAAGGTCCACCGGATTCTGGGCGTCGCCAAACAGGAAGTACGGCTTGCGAATGCCGGTAGGGGCCTGGACGGGAAGCTGAAGGGCGATGGCGTCCGAGAATTCCGTGTCCGGAGATCCCGCGCCGCCCGCATCGTCGTCGCCGCCCCAGAAATCACCGCCGCCGGAGGCTTCGCCCTCGGCCGGCTCGGTGGTCTCTTCGCCGCCCCACACGTCTCCTTCGGCATCGGCCTCGCCGGCAGGAGCGGCGGCTTCGCCCTGCTCCTCTTCGAGCGGCACGACGAGGTCGGGTGCGTTATGCCCCCCTTCGTCGGCGCGGAGGTCGTGCCAGGTGATGCGAAACGCGATCTCTCGGGCGTTATAGACCGCGCGAACCTCGACCGCCGTAGCGGAAGGGTGAAACGCCCGGCCCGGCTCGGTGACCTGGCCGATCACGGGGAAGAGGGCAGGGCTCGCGCCCGCGAACAGCTCCTTGGCTTTGGCGAGGTCGAGTTCCTCGTTGGTCCATTGCACTTGCAGGAGGTTCGAATAGCCTGGCTCGTCGCGCG
>JBBRUC010000236.1:0-8842 GCA_038248205.1 Thermoanaerobaculia bacterium | reverse complement strand
TTCTTCTCTCCCGCCAGGGAGATCCAGAGGCGGAGTTTGTTCAAGCCCGCCTCGTAAGCGGCCTGGATCGTCGTGGGGGTGTTGGTCCAGTTGCACTTGTCGGCTGGGAGCTCGAGGTGGCATCCGTTGTCGGCCGAGACGCCGACGAGAGTCTGGATCGTGTTGCGGAACGAGAAGTAGCGCGAAGCGAAAGGCAGGGCGGCCGTAGCCTTGCCGATCCGGATCGGCGTGATCGTTTGGGTGACGTTGTCGCAACCGGTGGCTGCAATGGTGGGATCGGCGGGCACATCGGGCTCGGTGCCCACCAGCGCGGACGGATAGAGATCCTCCGAATCGAGAGAATCCGGGTCGCCGTCATAGGGGAGCAGGTCGTCGCCGAGGGTCCACAGCTCGGGCGGCAAGCTGGGGTCGGTGGTCGAGCCGCCATCGTCGAAGGCGGAAGAGAGGGGCGGCTCCTCTTCGGGTCCGGGTGGGGGCTGAGCGGAAAGGGGGGCGCCGGAGGAAGAAAACGCCAGGACGAGGAGCATCAGGCCAAGAAGGGAAGAAGGGAGCGAACGAGATCGGGTCACGGCGCCATCCTTGAGAGGGTCTTCGCGTTGTGCGGAGAGCTGGTTGAACGCTAGCAGAGCCAGCAACGTTTTCGCAAGAGTTTTTTGACGGCAAGCCGCGGGCAAACCGTCATACCATCCGCCCGCCATGCGCCGCCTGTTTTCCGCCTACCGCGCCGCCTTCGTCGGCCTGCCGCAGCCGGTCTGGCTGCTCGCGATCGCGGCGCTGATCAACCGCTGCGGCACGATGGTGCTGCCGTTTGCGACGCTCTATCTGACCAAAGAGCTGGGGTGGACGGTTCCCCAGGCGGGGCTCGCGCTTTCGTTTTATGGCGTGGGGGCGATGATCGGCTCGTTGTCCGGCGGCGGGCTCGCCGACCGCGTCTCCGTCGGCGCGGTCCTGGTGACCAGCCTCGCCTTGAACGGTGTCGGTTTCCTGACGCTGGAGCATCTGGCGTCGCGTAGCGCGATCTGCTGGTTTCTGGTCGCGCTCGGAACGTTTTCAGAAGCCTTCCGGCCGGCGAACGCGAGCGCTCTGTCGACGATCGCCGGGCCGGCCAACCGGGTGCGCGCCTTCACCCTCTATCGCCTGGCGATCAACCTCGGAATGAGCATCGGTCCGGTGCTCGGCGGCCTGCTCGCCGAGCACGACTACCGCTGGTTGTTCCGGGTCGACGGTGGCACCTGCCTGGCAGCGGCGGTGATGCTCGGTGTCTGGTTCCGCGATCCGGTGGTACACGGAGAGATCGCCGAGGGAGACGGCGGATCGGTCCGGGCCGGGCGCTCGCCGTGGCGCGACGGGCCGTTCGTCGCGCTGCTCGGCCTTGCGGTGCTACTCGCGATGGTCTTCTTTCAAATCCAGACCATGTACCCGCTCATGCTCAATCGGGTGTATGGCTTTTCTGAATCGACGATCGGTCTGGCGCTGGCGGTCAACACCGTAGTGATCGTCCTGTTCGAGATGGTGCTGGCCCATGCGTTGCGCGATGCGCCGCAGCTGCGCCTGGTCGCGTGGGGCTCGCTCCTGTTCGGCGTCGGCCTCGCGCTCCTGCCGCTCGGGAGGAGCTTCGCCTATGTCAGTCTGACGATCATCGTCTGGACGCTCGGAGAAATGTTGTCGCTGCCGTTCCTCCAAGGGGTGGTAGCGGAGCGGGCCGATGCCAAGCGGCGCGGGACCTATCTCGGCCTGCTCAGCTTCGCCTTCTCGATCGCCTACATGGGCGGCCCGCCAATCGGCGCCTGGGTCTTCGAGCGCTTCGGTCCGGCCACCCTCTGGTACGCCTGCGGCGTCGCGGGGGTGGTGCTATGGGTTGGTTTCGAGGCGCTCGCACGGCGGATAGTGAGATAGTATTCGCGACGATTGGCGTAAGGGTTCCTCAACCCCTACCTGAAGGTGCGAAGCGCCCGGCTCCACCGCCTGCGCCACCCAAACCTCCGAGACTTTCAGCAGAGGGCTGTACACGGCGAAGGTGCCCTTGACGGGAGAAGTCATTAGGGTAAGATGATCGAACTTGCTCCCTGCTCGACACGCCGCAAGGCCTCGGGTGGGGTTATTTTTTTTGGAGCGGATCGCGATGGGGCAGGAGCCCGGGATCAAGCGAGCCTTTGTTTTCGTTGACGGCCAGAACCTCTACCACTCCGGGCCGGTGGATCAAGGCCGCTTCGGCGTTTCCCTATAGCCCGGCTTCCCGCAACCTCCGCGGGATCAACAAGACCGATTGGATTCGAATCGATCGGGATCTCTACGATCGGTGCTTGGACCTCCGCGATTATCGGTCTTGAACCCCCCTACTCCTCCCCCTCCTCGTGCAGGCGCAGCTTGCGGTACCCTCGGTGCCAGTAGATGAGCGGGGGCTTGGCCGCGTTGGGTACTCCGCTCGCTTGGACGAGGCCGAGGTAGATGCGGTGGGTTCCGGTGTCGTGGCGGGCTTCGATCGAGCAGTCGAGCCAGGAGAGGGCGTCGAGCAGGATCGGGGCGCCGGTGGCCGCCGTTCCCCATTGCCCTTGGGCGAAGCGGTCTTCGTCCTTCACCCAGGCGAAGCGGTTCGACAGGTGGGATTGATCCTCCGACAGGATGTTGACCGCGAAACTCGCGTCGGGCGCATTGAACATCTCGGCCGCGCGGTGGCGCTGGTCGATGATCACGGCGACCAGCGGCGGGTCGGTCGAGACTGAGTTGAAGGCGGAGACCGTGAGGCCGTGGGTACGGTCGCCGGACCGGACGGTGACGATCGTGACGCCCGCGGGGAAGTGGGCGAGGGCCTGACGGAACTGCTCGGAACTAATCGACATGAAGTCCCCTCCAGACGCAAGAAGTGAGCCGGCACCGTTTGCACGAGTCTACATTCTCATCTAATCTTGCCTCGCCAACGTAGCTACCAGCGGAGGAATTTCGAACGATGACCAGACGAGGTCGCGCGTGGGCGGGCTCCCTGCTTGGAGTCGCTTTGGGGGCTCTGCCGCTACAAAGCCAGGAAGCCGATCCTTCGGACGGAGCTTCCTTGCGTCCGAAGCTCGAATTCGGCCTGGAGGCCAAGGCGCACTATCGCCAGAGCGACGAGAACCGGTTTCCGATCCGCACGTTCCTGCCGCCGGAGATGACGCAGCGCTTCCTGGAGACGGTCGACTCGGGCAATCACGTCGAGCTGTCAACGCTCACGCTGCTCGCGGATGCGACCTGGAGCGAGCATCTGGTCGCCCACTTGAAAGTGGACTTCATCGACCTGTACGAGCGCAATCCGACCTCGACCGCCAACAACGTCGACGTCGACGAGCTGTGGCTGCGTCTGGGGCACGACTCGCAGCCGGCGGTCTTGCCGGCCGGGACCGGCGCCTACTTCAAGGTCGGCAAGTTCGCCAAATTCGAGCGTCAGAACGATCGTCACCTGGAGAGCTACGGCATCGTCTCGACCGCTTTCAACCGGATCGAGGATGTCGGCCTGGAGCTGGGGCTCGACCTCGGCCGGCATCTCTATCTCAAGGGCTCGCTCACGCAAGGCAACCCAGTCTTCTTGCGCGACCCGAACGCATTGGCGGGCGACAACGGCACCCCCGAGTTTCGCCAGCCCGACCCGAATCCGGATCTAAAAAGCGGCATCGTCATCCCATACGACGCGGCGACCCAGGACATCGATACCGACGGTAACCTGCAAAAGGGCTTGGGACTCGGCATCCGTTTCGCGAGCGAAGACGGTGCGAACGGCGTGGACGTTTTGGTCTTCGGCCGGCAGCGGACGCTCGCGCAGCACGTCGATTTCAAAGGGAGCTTCTACGGCGCTGACATCGATCTGCTGAACGGCCCGGACGTTCCCTTCCTCACGCCGGAGGACGTCACGTTCCCGCTCACCTCGGATCGCAAGCGCGAAGTGGGCGGCAACGTTTGGCTCTATTTCGGTGGTGGCTCGTTCTTCGGCCAGTACGTCGATCAAGATCTCGGCGGCCTCGGACGGATCGGCTACGAGGGAGAGCTGGCTTGGCGGTTCGATCTGCCGCTCGCCGCCTCGCTCGACGGGCGTCAGCTGTTCCCGTCGATCCAGCCGGTGGTGCGCTACTCGAAGCTCGATCCCGATTTTCGTGCCGCGCCGCGCTCACCGAGCCCGAGCTTTGCTTGGGCCTGGGAGAAGCTCGACATAGGCGTGCGTCTGACGGTGATCTCCGGCCTCGACCTGACCGCCGAGTATGCGAAGAACGATTTCATTCTCGGGTCCGGCGCCAAGCGCGACAACAATGAGACGCTGGTTACGCTCAGGTGGCGGATTTGACCGCGACCGGTCCACGCACCGTTCGGGGGTTTTGGCTCGGCGGGATTCTCGTCCTTCTCGCCCACGGTGCCGCGGCGGAGGATCTGCGCGGCAAGATCGAGCTGCTCGCCCGCGGCGGCAGGGGGCCGGCCAAAGGGAGCGACGTGCGCCAGGCGGTGGTCTTCTTCGAGCCGCGGGCGCCGCGCCCGACCCGGGCGCCCGAGGCGCCGTTCGAGGTCCGCACGGAAGACAAGGAGTTCGTCCCCCGGGTGCTCGCGATCCCGCGCGGCAGCAAGGTGCGCTTTCCGAACTCCGACCCGATCTTGCACAACGTCTTTTCGGTCTCGGGGCCGAACAGCTTCGATTTCGGGCTCTACCGAAAGGGTCCGGGGCAGACGCGACGGTTCGACGCCCCCGGCTTGGTGCGGGTATTCTGTAACGTCCACCACTCGATGGTGGCCTATATCTGGGTGCTCGCCACCCCTTTTTCGACTTCGCCCGCGGCCGACGGCACGTTCACCCTCACGGGGCTGCCCAAAGGGCCGGGTAAGCTGACGGTCTGGCACGAGCAGGCGGAGCCCTGGACGATCGAGTTAGAGATCCCCACGCCCAACCTCGTCGCCGCGCGGCTCCAGGTCACCCGGCCGCGCATTCCGCCCCACGTCGACAAGACCGGGCGCTCCTACTTCCGCAACCATCGTGAAAAATACGGGGGATAAGGTCAAGGGCCTGCCGCTCGGGGTCAAGATCTTCCTTGCGACCTCGCTGCTGATCGCTCTCGCGGTCGGTGCGGCGGTTGCCGTGACGTCGTTCCTGGTGCGGCGCATCGCGCTGCAGGCGATCGACGAGACGTTGGCCCAGACCGCGGCGGCGCAGACCGCGTTTGAAGACGAACGGGGAAAGCGGCTGCTGCTCACCGCGCGCCTGTTCGCGAGCGATCCGGCGCTCAACGCCTACGTCGCCGAGGCCGCGGCCACGCGCGACAGCTCTTCGATGCTCGACCTGCTCAACGAGCGGCAACGCGACGTGGGATTCGATTTCGCGATCGTGCTCGACTCGACCGGTAAGGTTCTCGCGCGCACCGACCGGCCGAATGCCTCCGGCGAAGATTTGGCGAACCGCCCCCTGGTCGCCCGGGCGCTCACCGATTTCGAAGCGGCCGGCGTCTGGATCGAAGACGGCCGGCTCTACGACGCGGTCGCGGTGCCGCTCCAACGCGAGTTCAACCTGCTCGGCTATTTCGTCGCGGGCTTCGCGGTCACCGACGCCTCGGCGCTCGAAGTCCAAAAGGTGAGCGGCAGCGAAGTGGCCTACGTTACGGCGGGCAAGAACGGCCCGGTGGTGGTCGCCTCGACCCTGCCGGCGCTCGCGCCGAACCTCGTCGCCGCGCTCGCCGCCGCGCCGCGCACGATGGGCGAGGTGATGGAGGAAGGGCGCGAGGTCAACCGGGTCGAGCTGAACCTCCGCGGCGAGCCTTGGATCGCCGCGGTGGTGCCGCTCAAGGATGCCGCGGGCAAGGCGGTCGGTGCGACCGTCGGACTCGCCTCCCTCGCGCGGGAACTCACCAGCTATCGGGAGATTCAAAACGCGCTGATCGGCTCGGGGCTTGCCGCCGGGCTGCTTTCGCTGTTCCTGTCGTTCGCGCTCGCGCGCCGAATGCTCGCGCCGGTGCGCCAGCTGGCCGAAGCGGCCGCGGCGGCGCGCCAGGGCAACTACGACGTGAAGATCGACACCGGCCGCGGCGACGAGGTGGGCCGGCTCGCCCGGTCGTTCGACTTCCTGCTCGCCGATCTGCGCGAGAAGCGCGACATGGAGACCTACGTCAAGGACCTGTCGCGCAGCTTGCCGGAGCCGGCGAGCGCCCGCCCGATGATCGGTACGGCCAAAGAGCGCGACCTGATCGTCTTAGGGATCGAACTCAAGCGCTACGCTCGTTCGGGCGGCGATCCGGAACAGGTGCTCTTGAAGCTCGCCTCCGATTGGAAGCGGATTTCCGGCGCCATCTCGTCGCGCCGCGGCGCGGTCGAATCGGTCTCCGGGCATCGACTGCTCGCGCGCTTCGACGGCGAAGGTCGCGGCCCGCGCGCGCTCGCCGCGGCGGCCGAAATCTTGGGGATGGAGTCGGAAGGCAGCTCCGACGCGCCCTCCTTGGCGCTCGCCTCCGGCCCCACCGTGACCGGGCCGATCACCTGGCGCGAAGGGGCGGACAACGCCCTGGTCGGCCTGCCCGTCCAGCGCCTCGAGGGTCTTTTGCGCGAGGCCGGGCCGGGCGATCTGTTGATCTCGCGCGAGGTCCACGACGAGCTGGCCGCGACGCTGGAATCGGCCGGCTATCGGCTGGCGCCGAGGAAGGGCTTGCTCACCAGCCAACCGTTCTATGCGCTGAACGCCAACGTCGCGGCCCGGGTCACCGGCGCGCGCGGTGTCGCGTTGGTCGATTTCGCGGCGGCGGCGGGTGCCGCGGCCGGCGCATTCTCGACCGCGTCGCCGACGCTTTCCGGCATCGCCCTGGGCAGCCTGCTCGGCCAGCGGTTCGAGATCCTCGCGGTGCTCGGCGCCGGCGGCATGGGCGTCGTCTACAAGGCGCGCGACCGCGACCTCGACGACGTGGTGGCGCTCAAGATGTTGAAGCGGGAGCTTTGGGGCGACCGTTCCCAGCTCGATCGCTTGAAGAGCGAGATCAAGCTGGCGCGCAAAATCACCCATCCGAACGTCCTGCGTACGCACGACTTCGGCGAGATCGACGGGGTGCCGTACATTTCGATGGAGTTCGTGCGCGGCATTACCCTCCGCTATCTGCTCGATCAGACCCAGACGCTCCCCTATTCGGCCGCCCTGCGCCTCGCCCGCCAACTGTGCGCGGGCCTCGGTGCGGCGCATGCCCAAGGGGTGCTCCACCGCGACATCAAGCCGGAGAACCTGATCATCGAGGCGGTCGGCAACGCCAAATTGATGGATTTCGGCATCGCCCGCCCGATCGATCGAATGGCGCCGGGCGAGACGCAGGCCGGCTGGGTCGTCGGCACTCCTCTCTACATGGCGCCCGAGGTCCTTCAAGGGCGCGAGGCCGATGTGCGAGGCGACATCTACGCCGTGGGCGTCCTTCTATACGAAATATTTACCGGCCAGACGCCGTTTTCCGGTTCGACGCCGATCGAAATCATGCTCAAGCAGATCAAGGACGACCCGCCGCCGCCGATCGGCCCCAACGGTGCACTCCACCCGGCGCTCGAAGCGGCGATCCTGCGCTGTTTGAAGAAGGATCCCGCCGAGCGGTTTGCCAACGTCATCGATCTCGCGCGGGTGTTGGAGGGGCTCACCGCGTGAGCATGGAAACTGCCTACGGCCTGAGCGACCCGACGGCCGCGAGAACCGAACCGCGAATCGACCTGGAGGCCGATCCGGAGGTCGAAGGTGGGGAAGCGCTCCTGCGCAAGCTCGGGGAGTACGAGGCCCTGCTCGGCATTTCCCATGCTCTCTCCAGCACACTCGATCTGGCCCGGGTGCTCGATCTGGCGCTGGTGAAGGCCGAGGCGATCTGCAGCGCCGAGACCAGCTCGATCTGGGAGCTGGACGAGGCGCGTGGCGAGCTGTTTTTCCGCGTCGTCCGCGGCAAGGCGGCGCGGGCGATCCGCGACCTGCGGGTGGCGGTGGGGGAGGGGATCGTCGGCAGCGTCGCGGCCTCGGGGCGCGCCGAGGTGGTCAACGACGTGCTCGCCGATCCGCGCTGGAAAGGCGATGCGGACGAGGCGTTCCACACCCGGGCGATTCTCGCGGTGCCGCTTTTCGCGCACGGCCGGGTGGTGGGCGTCCTCCAGCTGCTGAATCCGTTCGACGGCCCGCGCTTCTCGGCGGGAGACCTGCGGCGGATGGAGCAGTTCGCCGGGGTGCTCGCCCCGGCGATCGAGAACGCGCGCCTCTACGCCCTCCAGCGGCGCCAGTTCCTGGACACCGTGACGGCGATCGCCGAGGCGATCGAGAAGCGCGACCCCTACACGGGTGGCCACGTCCGCCGGGTGGTCGCCTACTCGGTCCTGCTCGGCACCGAAATGGACCTCGATCCGGTCGAGCTCGAAGAGCTGTACCTCGCGGCGACGCTCCACGACGTGGGCAAGATCGCCACCCCCGACGCGGTGCTCCGCAAGCCCGCGCCGCTCGACGAGCAGGAGGCCGCGGTGATGCGTCGCCACGCCGCGGACGGCGCCGACATCGTCGGCCGGATTCGCGAGCTGCGCCCGGTGCTGCCTGGGGTACGTCATCATCACGAACGGCTCGACGGCATGGGCTATCCGGACGGCCTGGTGGGCGACGAGATCGCGCGCCTCGCCCGGATCATCGCGGTCGCCGACACGTTCGACGCCATCACCACCTCGCGCCCCTATCGCCAGGCGCTCGATCCGGCCCGCGCCGCGGCCGAGATCGAAGCGGGCGCCGGTACGCAGTTCTGCCCCCACGTCGTCACGGCGTTCCGGGCCCTCTATGGCCGCGACGAGTTCTACCTCGATCGGGCACTCGCCCTGGTCGCCGCGAAGTTTCCCGACTACGGCGAGTAGC